>NZ_VSRL01000145.1 GCF_012184385.1 Lentzea indica | reverse complement strand
ACCCGCCGCTCCCGCAGGCGGCCCGGTCTTCACCCGCAGGTCCCAGCAATCGGCAGAACCCGCCGCCCCCGCAGCCGAACAGCCAAGGCAACAGGAACCGCCCCGCCCAGCACCAGCTCCATCTCGCCCGGCCCCCACGGCAGAGCCGACCCCGACCCCTGCTCCACCTCAGGCTGCCGCGCCAACGCAAGCCGTCGCTCCAACACCGGCCGCGACCGCACCTCCTGAGCCCGCCACCCCGCCACCCCCGCCGCTCCTGCCGCCTCCGGCGGCATGGACGCAACGGCAGTCCGCCGAGTCTGGTCCGAGCTGCTGGCAGCAGTTCGCTCAACCAGCCGCAGCACCGAGGCGATGCTGACCAACGCAATGGTCAGCGAGGTAGACGGCAACGTCGTCACGATCACCCACGCCTCGGCCCCCCTGGCCCGCCGCCTGGCAGAACCCCGAAACACCGAGGCCATCGCCACCGCCCTGTCCACAGTCCTGGGCGGCACTTGGCAGGTCCGCTGCACCCACGGCACCCCAGGAGCCACGCCACAAGCCACCACCCCGGCCAAGGCCCCCCGCCCGGCCCCAACCCGCCCGAGCCAGGCCCAGAACACCCGCCCCACGTCCGAACCACAGCAACGCCAGGCCCCCCGCCCAGCAGCGGACGACGTCCCACCGCCCCCGGAACCCCGGAGCCAGACGACCCTCTCCCGCCGGAACCGGACGACGAAGAGGCAATGCTGGCCGAGGCCGCCCGCCCGGTAGACCCGGACAGCGTGAGCGAAGCCCAAGACCCCGAAGCCGTAATGCTCAAGCTCCTGGCCGACGAACTGGGCGCGCGCCCACTCAAGAAGGCCTGACCGTCACCACTCGACCACATGACGAAGGCCCCGGCAGTGACCTGCCGGGGCCTTCCACGTCCAACGCAGTTGGTTGTAGTTGGAGGCGTTTTGATCACGAGTTGGCGGTACTTGCAGACGCCAAATGACCACCGCGATGCCGGAGGCGAGGCGAACGCGAAGGCGCAGCCGAGCCCGCCCTTCACACAGCCAGTGGGTGGGGTGGTCCCGTCACGAGTCGTACCGACGCGTCCTGCCGCTCCCCTCGGGCGCGGCTGCCTCCGTGCGACTCGTGACGGGACCACCCCACGCCAAACGCAACCCACCTACGCAGCCGCAAGCCGCCAAAAGCAACAGGCGTGCCATCAACCCGCGCACGGCGCTGGACAGGTCTTTGATCAGATTGGCGGGGTCTGGGGCGGAGCCCCAGAAAGCAGCAGGAACACCAGCACGCAACCCGACCACCTACGGACAACAAACCGGCAGCCGCCAACGAAACAGGGAGACGGCCAACGGACCAGACGCGCACCCCAACCACCCCCACACCGCACCCCAACCAACCCGAACCCCAAAACACCCCCACCCGTACGCTGGACCCAAAGCACAACCCCCACACAGGCCACGCGAGAGGACCAGCGGTGCAACCCGGTCAGTTCGACATGCAGGCCCTGCTCCAGCAGGCCCAGTCCATGCAGCAGCAGATGGCAGAAGCCCAGCAGCAGCTGGCCGAGACCGAGGTCACCGGCAACGCGGGCAACGGCCTGGTGACCGCCACGGTCACCGGCGGCGGCGAGCTCATCGACCTCGCGATCGACCCGAAGATCGTCGACCCGGAGGACGTCGAGACCCTCCAGGACCTGGTGATCGCCGCGATCAAGGACGCCAACCAGAAGGCGCAGCAGTTGGTGGAGCAGAAGCTCGGCCCGCTCGCCCAGGGTGGCCTCGGCGGATTGCTCGGCTAGATGTACGAGGGCCCGGTACAGGACCTCATCGACGAGTTGGGCAGGCTCCCAGGCGTCGGTCCGAAGAGTGCCCAGAGAATCGCTTTCCACCTCCTGGCAACGGAATCTGCCGACATCGAACGGCTGCAGAACGCTCTCCAGAAGGTCAAGGAAGGCGTCGTCTTCTGCGATGTCTGCGGCAACGTGAGTGCCGAGACCAGGTGCCGCATCTGCCGCGACCCGAAGCGCGATCTCTCGCTGGTCTGCGTGGTCGAGGAGCCGAAGGACGTCCAGGCGATCGAACGCACGAGGGAGTTCAAGGGGCGCTACCACGTCCTGGGCGGCGCGCTCGATCCGCTCAGCGGTATCGGACCTGACCAGCTCCGCATCCGGCAGCTGCTCAACCGGATCGGCACGACCACCGACGGTGTGGACATCTCCGAGGTCATCATCGCCACGGACCCGAACACCGAGGGCGAGGCCACGGCCACCTACCTCGTCCGGATGTTGCGCGACTTCCCCGGTCTGACCGTCACGAGGCTCGCCAGCGGCCTGCCGATGGGCGGCGACCTGGAGTTCGCGGACGAGCTCACGCTGGGGCGTGCGCTATCTGGTCGCCGGAGCATGTAGAAACCGCTCCACCGCGACTGGGCAACACCCGCCTGGTCGCGGTGGACGGCCCAACTGGCGCGGGCAAGTCGACGTTCGCCAAGAAGCTCGCCGAACAACTCGACGCCCAGATCATCAGCACCGACCACTTCGCGACGTGGGACGACCCCACGACGCAGTGGTGGCCACGGCTCGTCCAAGCCCTCGACGCAGTGGCCGGCGGTGATGTCGGCCGTTACCGGAAAACCGACTGGTCCCAAGGATTCCCGTGCATCGCCGAAGGCGAAGAAGTCACCTTGCATCCACAAGGGACGATCATTCTGGAAGGGTTTTCCTCAGCCAGGAAAGCGAACACGCGTCTGAGCCTCGCCATCTTCGTCGACCACGGAGACGAGAAGGCCCGGTTGGAACGCGCGGTGCAACGCGACGGTGAGCAACAGCGGGAACGCTTCATCCGTTGGCAGCAATACGAAAGAGGCTGGTTCGCGGTCGACGAGACCAGAGCCAGAGCTGACTACGTTGTCACCTCGAGCTGAGCTCGAACGACAGGAGCCTCAGGCGCACCGATCGCGCTGAACACCTCCAGCGCCGACGACCAGTGCGACCGAGCCGCATCGATGTCGTCCAACGCGGCGGAGGCGTCGCCGGCCAGCAGAAGAGCCCGCCCGAACACCCACCGGTGCCCGGAGTCCGAGCCGACCGAGGCGGCGCGCAGCGCGCATTCCAAGGCGCCGGAAGCGTCCGAGGTGTCGAGGTGGATGCGCCCGAGCACGAGCAGCACCTCCATCTCCGCCAACCGGAACTGCGACCGCCCCGCCTCGACCAGAGCCGAGGTGGCCATCGACAGCGCCTCCTCGTACCGCCCCACCCCGCGGTACGCCGACGCGAGGCCGCGGCGGGCCGAGCAGATGCCCCACGAGTAGCTGGTCTCCACCGCGATGGCCAGCGCCGACGAGAACTGCTCCACCGCTTCTTCGAAGCGAAGGGCACCTTCCAGGGCACGGCCCAGCAGGTTCATGGCGTCGCAGACGCTCTTGACGTTCTCCATGTCCTGGGCGATCCGCATCGCCGCACGCGCCTCGCCGGCGGCTTCCTCGTAGCGGCCGCGCATGATCAGCGTGATGGCCATGCCCTCGTGCATGGTGTGGCCGAAGTTGCGGGCGGCCGCACGTTCGTACAGCTCGCTCGCCTGCACGAAGTAGGAAGCGCCGAGGTCGGGCTCGCCGCGCGACGCGTGCACCTCGCCCAACGCGCGCATCGAGTTCGCCTGCAGGATCCACGAGTCGAGGCGCCTGCCGTCTTCCAGTGCCTCTTCGAACGTCGACGCCGCACGGTCGAGCTGGCCGAGCTGCATGTAGACGCCGCCGAGGTTGAACAGCGCGTTGGCCAGCACCTGCGGCGCGCGCACCCGCCTGGCGATCACCAGGGCGCGTTCGAGGTGGTCGGCTGCGTGTTCCAGTTCGCCGAGGTCGATGTAGACGCTTCCGGCGTTGGACAGCACGGCGGCTTCGGCCTGGGGCAGGTCGATGTGCTCCTGCAGGGCGATGGCCTGCTGGTAGTAACCGAGCGCGTTGCGGTGCTGGCCCGTCACCCAGTACAGCGTGCCCAGCGACGAGAGCATCGCGAGCTGGCCGAGCTCGTCACGCGGCGCGCGGGCGCCCAGGAGCCCCGCCTTCGCGGTCTCGCGCCACTCCGCGGTCAGGCTCTGGGTGTAGAAGTAGCCGCGCAGGGCGTCGGCCAGCTGCCACGGCGAGTTCTCGGGGTCGCGTTCCACGGCGTGCGCCACGAGAGCGACCAGGTTGGCCCGCTCGACGTCGAGCCACGTCAACGCCTCGGTGCTGGTGCTGAACGTCCGCGGCACCACGCCGTCCAATGGCGCAGGGCGCGGGAAGCGGAACAGCGTCGACTTCATCGCCGACGTGGCGTTGTCGACCGAGCGCACCGCCCAGTCCTGCAACCGCCGCAGGGCCAGCCGGGAGTCCGCGCGGCCGTCCTCGAACGCCAGCCGCTCGGCCGCGTAGTCGCGCAGCAGGTCGTGGAACTGGTAGCGGGACGGCGCGTGGTTCGCGATCAGGTTCGCGGTGGCCAGGCGGTCCAGCCTGCGGCGGGCGTCCTGAGTGGTCAGTCCGGACAGCGCGGCGGCCATCTCCGGGGTGAAGTCCGTGCCGGGCACCAACGACAACAGCCGGAACATCTGCGCGAGCTCGGGCTTCAGCGCCGTGTAGGACAGGTCGAACGCCGCGTGCACCGCGACCCGTTCGTCGCCCTCGACGGCCAGCGCGGCGAGCCGGTTGCCCGCCCGCAGCTCCTCCACGTAGTCCGCGATGGACAGTTCAGGACGCGACACGAGGTTCGCCGCAGCGATACGCAAAGCCAATGGCAGATGTGCGCACAGCGCCGCCAGCTCCAGCGCCGCGTCCTCCTGGGAGGCCACCTCGTCCGCGCCCAGGATCCCTGCGAGCAGCGCCTTGGTCTCGTGCCAGTCGAGCACGTCGAGGCGCACGTTCGAGGCCGCGTGCGACACAGCGAGACCGCGCAACGTGTCGCGCGAGGTCACCAGCACCGCACACCCCGGCGAGCCGGGCAGCAGCGGCCGGATCTGCTCGGCGGACGACGCGTTGTCGAGCAGCAGGAGCACGCGCTGGCCGGTCAACGTCGACCGGAACATCGCCTCCTGCTCGTCCTGGTCGAGCGGCACCTGGTCCGGCTCGGTCCCCAGAGCACGAAGGAACCGCGGCAGCACGTCGACCGCGCTCAACGGCGGGCCAGGGGCGTATCCGCGCAGGTTGACGTACAGCTGGCCGTCCGGGAAGTCCGCCCGCATCCGGTGCGCGGCGTGCACGGCCAGCGCCGTCTTGCCCACACCGGGCGGTCCGGCCAGCGTCACGACCGGCACGCCCTGAGCAGTCCGCAGCAGCGCGATGATCAACGACACGGCCTCGTCGCGGCCGACGAAGTCCGGGATGTCCGCCGGCAGCTGCGACGGCACCACCCGTTCGGGTTTCGCCGCTACGACCGGGGTACCGGAAGAAGCAGCGGCCACCGCGTCGATCGACCCGGACAGCACCTGGCTGTGCACGCGTCGCAGCTCGTCGCCGGGATCGATGCCCAGCTCCTCACCGAGCAGGCGGGAAACGCGCTGGTAGGCGGCCAGCGCCTCGCTCTGCCGGCCGGAGCGGTACAGCGCCACCATCAGCTGCGCCCAGAACCGCTCGCGCAACGGGTGTTCGCTGGTCAGCCGGGAGAGCTCCGCCACGAGCTCGCCGTGCCTGCCCAGTTCCAGATCGACCTCGACCCGGCGTTCGAGCACGTGCAGGCGGCGTTCGTTGAGGCGCGGCACCTCGTCGCGGTGCAGGATCTCCGACGGGACGTCGACCAGTGCGGGACCCCGCCAGAGCCCCAGCGCGGCGGCGAACGCGGCCGAGGCGGCCTGCAGGTTGCCGGCGGCGCGCTCCTGCTCGCCCTGTTCGATCAACGGCTCGAAGCGCATCAGGTCGATGGTCTTCTCGTCCACATCGATCAAGTACCCGTCAGGAACGGTTCTGATCGGCACCGACGGCCCGAGCAGCTGTCTGAGACGCATTACATAGGTCTGCAAAGTTGCACGAGCTCGGGCTGGCGGGTCGTCGCCCCACACGTTCCCTGCGAGCTCGTCCACGGACACCGACGTGCCCGCACGCAACAACAACGACACCAGCAGCGCCCGCTGACGACCGGCGCGGACGAGCAGTGGTTCGGAGTCGAGGAGGACCTGGAGCGGGCCGAGCACGCGGAACTCGACCTGCCTGCTCATGTGACCTCCTCCGCGTGTCGTTGTTGTTTCTACAGCCTAGGAGAGCGTTCGACGCATCTGTGGTGCTCACGTTGGGTCAGCGGGCATGCGCCGGACGTATCAGAATGCCTGGTCTAGTGGCCGGATCGTGACCTGAGTTGACACGGGAGAGGTATGTACAACGGTTATGGTCGGCGACCACACCGTGAGATGTGCGGATTGTCCAAGGGGTGTTTGATGGTCCACTCAGTAACGGCTCGCCGCCGTTGGGTTGCCGCGATCGGCTTCCTCAGCGTCAGCGCGCTGGCCCTGTCCGGTTGCGCGCAATCCCAGCGCGACTCTGGTGGTGGCGGTAAGGAAGGCGGCACGCTGACCTTCGGCGCCGCCGGCGCACCGAAGCTCTTCGACCCGTTCTACGCAACGGACGGCGAGACCTTCCGGGTCTCTCGCCAGATGTTCGAAGGCCTGGTCGGCTTCAAGCCCGGTACCGCCGAGGTCGAGCCCGCGCTGGCCACGAAGTACGAGTCGAGTGCCGACGGCAAGACGTGGACGTTCACCCTCAAGGAGAACGTGAAGTTCCACGACGACACCGCGTTCAACGCCGAGGCCGTCTGCTTCAACTTCAACCGCTGGTACAACCAGAAGGGCGCCGGCCAGTCCGACGCCGTTTCGCAGTACTGGCTGGACAACTTCGGCGGGTTCGCGACCACGCCGGACAAGCCCTCGCTGTACAAGTCCTGCACGGCCAAAGACACCAAGACCGCGGTCGTCGAGCTGAACGAGGTCACCTCGCAGTTCCCCTCGGTCCTCGGCTTCACGTCGTTCTCGATCTCCAGCCCCGACGCGCTGAAGAAGTACGACGCGGACAACGTCCAGGCCGCCGGTGACGCGTTCACCTACCCGGCCTACGCGAACGAGCACCCGACCGGCACGGGCCCGTTCAAGTTCAGCAAGTACGACAAGGCCAACAACACCGTGGAGCTCGTGCGCAACGACGCCTACCACGGCACGAAGGCCAAGCTGGACAAGATCGTCTTCAAGATCATCCCGGACGAGACCGCCCGCAAGCAGGCGCTCAAGGCCGGCGACATCGACGGGTACGACCTGCCGAACGCGGCTGACTGGGCAGGCCTCAAGTCCGACGGCTTCAACGTCGCGATCCGCCCGGCGTTCAACGTGTTCTACCTGGGCATCAACCAGAAGAACAACCCGAAGTTGCAGGACCTCAAGGTCCGCCAGGCTCTCATGTACGCGATCAACCGCGAGCAGATGGTCAAGTCGCAGCTGCCCGAGGGTGCCAAGGTCGCCACGCAGTTCATGCCCGACACCGTGGACGGCTACAACAAGGACCTCAAGGCGACGCCGTACGACCTGGACAAGGCGAAGTCGCTGCTGGCAGAGGCCGGTGCGACCGACCTGACGCTGAAGTTCTACTGGCCGTCCGAGGTCACGCGTCCGTACATGCCGTCCCCGAAGGACCTGTTCGGCGCGATCTCCGGTGACCTGCAGAAGGCCGGCATCAAGATCGACGTCGTCACCAAGCCGTGGAACGGTGGCTACCTGACCGACGTCGACCAGGGCATCCCTGACCTGTTCCTGCTCGGCTGGACCGGTGACAACGGCACCGCGCACAACTGGGTCGGCACGTTCTTCGGCCGCGCCGACAATCGCTTCAACACCGGCGCGTCGGCGTGGGGCGCGACGCTCGCGAGCGACCTGGCGAAGGCCAGCGCCGAACCGGACGAGGCCAAGCGCACCAAGATGTACGAGGAGCTCAACAAGAAGATCATGGAGGAGTACCTCCCGGCGGTGCCGCTTTCGCACTCCCCGCCCGCTCTGGTGTTCAAGTCGGACATCAAGGGTGTCGTCCCGAGCCCGCTGACCGACGAGAAGTTCGGCCCGGCCTCCAAGGGCTGAGCTGAACAGCTCCCACCACAAGAGAACAACGGGGTAGCTCACAGTGCTCCGCTACACCATTCGACGGCTGATTCAGCTGGTCGGCGTGGTGCTGGTGCTCTCGCTGCTGCTCTTCGCGTGGATGCGACTCCTCCCAGGAGGGCCGGTTTCGGCCCTCCTGGGAGATCGCTCTACGCCGGAGAAGGCAGCCGAACTCACCAAGCAGCTCGGCCTCGATCAGCCGATCATCGTCCAGTACTTCAAGTTCCTCGGTCGCGCTGCGACCGGCGACTTCGGCGTCTCCACCGGTGTCCAGCCCGGTGACTCGGCGCTCGACATCTTCCTCCAGCGATTCCCCGCGACGATCGAGCTCAGCTTCTTCGCGATCGTGATCGCGATCGCGATCGGCGTCCCGCTCGGCTACCTCGCCGCGAAGCGCCGCGGCGGCTGGTTCGACAACTTCAGCGTCATCGGCTCGCTCATCGGCGTCGCCGTGCCGGTGTTCTTCCTCGCCTACGTGCTCAAGGACGCGGCGTCGGTCGGGCTCGGCCTGCCGTCGCAGGGCAGGCAGGGCGACATCAACGCCACCCGCGTCACCGGGTTCTTCACCCTGGACGGCATTCTCACCGGCGAGTGGGACGCGACGCTGGACGCATTGGAACACCTGATCCTGCCGTCGATCGCGCTCGCCACGATTCCGTTCGCGGTGATCTTCCGGATCACCAGGGCCGCCGTGCTCGACGTGCTCGACGAGGACTTCGTGCGCACCGCCGAGGCCAAGGGCCTCACCGCACAGCTGATCCGCCGCCGGCACGTGCTGCGCAACGCGATGCTGCCGGTCGTCACGACGATCGGTCTGCAGACCGGTGCACTGCTCTCCGGCGCTGTGCTCACCGAGAAGGTGTTCTCGATCCCCGGTGTCGGTCAGGCGCTCGCCATCGGGTTCGAACGGCGTGACTACCCGGTGCTGCTGTTGCTGATCATCATGGCCACGATCGTCTACGTCGTGGTCAACCTGTTGGTCGACCTCTCGTACGCGCTCATCGACCCGCGCATCAGGACGAGGTGAGCGCAGTGACACTCGGAGTCTCCAAGAAGGAAAAGATCGACGGCCTCGCCGAGAGCGCGGGCGTTTCGCTCGCCGCGAGCGCGTGGAAGCGGCTGAAGCGCAGCCCGGTGTTCCTCATCGGCGCGGTGATCATCGGCATCTTCATCGTGGTCTCGCTGCTCTCGCCGTGGCTCGCGCCGCACGACCCGTCCGAACCGATGCTGATCGACCAGGTCGTCAAGGCGCGCAACGAGATCCCGTCGCCGCAGCCGGGCCACCCGCTCGGTGGCGACCTGCAGGGCCGCGACTTCCTGTCGCGTCTGCTGGTGGTTCGAGCAGACGCTGATCGTCGGTGTCGGCGCGACGCTGATCGGCCTGACCGGCGGCCTGATCCTCGGCACGCTCGCGGGCGCGCTCGGCGGCTGGGTCGACTCGGCCGTCATGCGTCTGGTCGACGTCATGCTGTCGCTGCCGTCGCTGCTGCTCGCGTTCTCGATCGCGGCGATGTTCGCGAGGCCCAGCCAGTTCACCGTGATCCTCGCGGTGGCGATCGTGCAGATCCCGGTGTTCGCCCGGTTGCTGAGAGGGTCGATGCTCGCGCAACGGCACAGCGACCACGTGCTGGCGGCGACGGCACTCGGTGTGAAGAAGGGCGCGATCGTGTTCCGGCACATGCTGCCGAACTCGCTCAGCCCGGTGATCGTGCAGTCCACGCTGGTGCTGGCCACCGCGATCATCGAGGCGGCCGCGCTGTCGTTCCTCGGCCTCGGCAATCCGGACGACCGGATTCCGGAGTGGGGACAGATGCTCGGTGACGTGCAGAACGTCTTCGACACGCATCCGCACCTCGCCGCATACCCCGCGATCTGCATCATCATCGTCGCGCTCGGCTTCACGCTCATGGGCGAGACGCTGCGCGAAGCCCTCGATCCGAAGAACAGGCGGTGAGTCGTCGTGGCACTGCTCGAAGTACGTGACCTCACCGTGGTCTTCCAGCGCAAGGGCGAAGAACCGTTCTACGCGGTCGACGGCGTCAGCTTCGACGTCGAGCCCGGCCAGACCGTCGGCCTCGTCGGCGAGTCGGGCTGCGGCAAGTCCGTGACATCGTTGGCGATCATGGGTCTGCTGCCCAAGCGCGGCGCCAAGGTCACCGGCACCGTGTCCTACGACGGCACGGATCTGCTGAAGCTGTCGGACAGGGAGATGCGCGACCGTCGTGGCCGCGATCTCGGCATGGTCTTCCAGGACCCGCTGTCGTCGCTGAACCCGGTCATCCCGATCGGCCTGCAGGTCACCGAGGTGCTCGAACGGCACCGCGGCCTGGCCCGCAAGGAAGCCATGATCGAGGCGAAGAACCTGCTCGACAAGGTCGGCATCCCTGACCCGAACCGCCGGCTCAAGGAGTACCCGCACCAGCTCTCCGGCGGCATGCGGCAGCGCGCGCTCATCGCGATCGCGCTGGCGTGCAGGCCCAAGCTGCTGATCGCGGACGAGCCGACGACGGCGCTGGACGTGACCATCCAGGCCCAGATCCTGACGGTGATGAAGGAACTGGTGCAGGACCTCGGCACCGCGCTCGTGATGATCACCCACGACCTGGGTGTCGTCGCGGGTCTGTGCGACGAGGTGAACGTGCTGTACGGCGGCAAGGTGGTCGAGAAGGCCATGCGGCACAAGCTCTTCGCCGAGCCGCGTCACCCGTACACGCACGGCCTGCTGGCCTCGATCCCGCGTCTGGACGCGGCACCCGGCGAGAAGTTGACGCCGATCAAGGGTTCCGTCGCAGACAACATCCCGTGGACTCAGGGCTGCGCGTTCGCACCCCGGTGCCCGAACGCGCTGGACATCTGCTTCACGGAGACGCCCGCCGAGGAAGAGCAGCTGGGTCGCCTGCTTCGCTGCCACAACCCGGTGGTGCCGGGAACTCCCGCCGCCGAGGAGGTGCCGGTATGAGCGAGACCCTGGTCTCGGTCCAGGACATGAAGGTGCACTTCCCGATCAAGCGGGGCGTGCTGCTGGACCGCACCGTCGGCTACGTCTACGCGGTCGACGGCGTCGACCTGGAGATCAAGCGCGGCGAGACCTACGGCCTGGTCGGCGAGTCCGGCTGCGGCAAGTCCACCCTCGGGCGGGCGATGCTGCGGCTCAACGAGCCGACCGCGGGCAAGATGGTCTTCGACGGGCAGGACTTCTCGGCACTGAAGGGCGAGGAGCTGCGCAAGATGCGGCGCCGGATCCAGATGGTGTTCCAGGACCCGCTGTCCTCGCTCGACCCGCGCCAGTCCGTGGAGTCGATCCTGATCGAGGGCCTGCGGGCGCACGATCTGGACAAGAGCAAGGAGGAGACCGGCAAGCGGTTGCGCGAGCTGCTCTCCGCCGTGGGCCTGCCGACGACGGCGCTGCGCAAGTACCCGCACGAGTTCTCCGGCGGTCAGCGGCAGCGCATCGGCATCGCGCGGGCGCTGGCGCTGAACCCGGACCTGATCGTCGCCGACGAGCCGGTGTCCGCGCTGGACGTGTCGGTGCAGGCCCAGGTCGTGAACCTGCTGGAGGAACTGCAGGAGCAGTTCGGCCTGACCTACCTGGTGATCGCGCACGACCTCGCGGTCGTGAAGCACATCTCCGACCGCGTGGGCGTGATGTACCTCGGCGGACTGGTCGAGGAGGCCACCGCCGCGGACCTCTACGCCGAGCCGCTGCACCCGTACACGCGGGCGCTGCTGTCGGCGATCCCGGTGCCCGACCCCGTGGTCGAGGACCGGCGCGAACGGATCCTGCTCGCGGGCGACCTCCCGTCGCCGGCGAACCCGCCCAGCGGTTGCCGGTTCCACACCCGGTGCCCGTGGCGGCAGGCGACTCGTTGCGACACGGAACGGCCGGTGCTGCGGGAGTTCAAGCCGGGGCACAAGGTCGCGTGCCACTACGCCGAGCAGATCCGGTCCGGCGAGATCCAGCCGCACGAGGTGAAACCGATCCTGGTGGAGGAAGAGGGCATCTCGCCCGACATCCCACTCGTGGGACCGGCTTCGGTGACCGAAGCGCTGAACCCGTGACGACTCGGGGCCACCTTTCGAGGTGGCCCCGTTCGTTTCTCCAGGCACGTCTGTTGCTCTGGGCGAATGGACAGTCGTGGCTCGATCCTCTTGCGGGCTGCCGAGATCGCGTCCGTCGACGGCCTGGAGGGCGTCACGATCGGGCGGCTCGCGGTCGAGCTCGGCATGAGCAAGAGCGGAGTGTTCTCCCACTTCGGCGCCAAGGAAGAGCTGCAGATCTCGACCGTGCACGCGGCGGCGGAGATCTTCGCGCGCGAGGTCGTGATGGCCGGCGGGACCCTGCTGGACGTGTGCGAGCGCTGGCTCGACTACTCGAAGCGCCGCGTGTTCCCCGGCGGCTGCTTCTTCGTGGTGACGCGTTCGGAGTTCGCCGCCCGCCCTGGTCGCGTGCGTGACGCGTTGATGCTCTTCAACCTTCGCTGGGTCTCACTGCTGGAACGACTGACCGGCGATGCGCATCTGGCGTTCGAAGTGGACGCTCTGCTGGCGGCGGCGGACCGGTTCGCCGTGCTCTACGACGACGCCTCGGCGTACGAGAGAGTGCGGGTGGCGTTGCGCGCACGGATCGCCATGCCGACAGGGATGGAGATGAGCGTGGCCACGCCGAACGACAACAGCATCGCCAGCCAGGCCTCCTCGATGATCTGACCGCCGATGTACCCCACGGTGGCGGGGTAGAGGCTCCACAGGGCCGATCCGACCGCCGCAACGGGCACGAATCGCTTGAGCGGCCACTTCAGCGCCCCTGCCAGCAACGCCCCCACGATGCCGCCCGCCGGCAGGAACCTCGCCGCGATGAGGATCGTCTCGCCCTTGGCCGCGAGCTGGTCCGCCGTCCACACGACCATGGCCCTGGCCTTGGCGTTCTTGTTGACCTTGTCGAGGGCCCTCATGCCCATCCGGCGGCCCGCGGTAAAGTTGATCATGTCGCTGGCGAGGCACCCGGCAGCGGCGACGACGACCACCAGATACAGCGGAACCTCACCGGAAGCGGCCAGAACGCCGGCACCGATGAGCACGGCCTCCGTCGGTGCCAAGGGCACGACGGCGACCAGGAACAGCACGACGAGGCTGGCGGCTGTGGTGCTCATGATCCGTGAACGTACGTGACCCAGATGAACAATCCCGACCTGGGTGTTTCTTCAGCCCACCCACAGGATCCAAGTCGATCTACGCTGGGTCGTGCCGTTCACCCTCGCCCACCCGGCCGCAGTGCTGCCGCTGCGCAGACATCTCTGGTTTCCGGGACTGGTGGCGGGCGCCGTCGCACCTGACCTGAGTTACTACCTCCCGGTCCTGCCGACCCACAACGTGCTGGGTGGATCCCTTGCCGCGGTGGTGTTGTTGCTGGCCGGACGCTTGCTTCTGCCTTCGCTGATGGCGTTGGCGCCTGCGTTCCTGCAGTCACGGGTGTCGCGTCCAGGAGACTTCCGCCAGCCGTTCGTGCGCGCGTTGTCCATTGTGGTGGGAGTGCTCACGCATCTGCTGTGGGACGCCTTCACGCAGACCGACGGGTGGTTCGTGCAGCGGTGGGACTGGCTGACCGTGGCGGTAGTCGGACCACATCGGCTCTACAACGTGATCGGGTACGTGTCGTCGCTCGGAGGCATGGCTCTGCTGGCGTGGATGGCTGCTCGCAGCCCGCACACCGCTCGTCCGAACGGCCCTGCCCGCTGTCCGGAAGGGCATGACTGGCCGTCACGTACCGGGAATTCCCGGTACAAGTTCTGGATCCTGATCGGCCTCGCTGCCGTGGTGGGCGTCATCTGGTCTTTGTCCGATCCTGTCAGTCAGGTCAGCCTGTATGACTGGGTGCGCAGGATGCTGCTGGGCGCGGTCCAGGGCACATCCGCGGGTTTGCTCGCTCACGCCGTTCTGTGGCATTTCAACCAGTCAGCACGTGACATGTGATGACCGCTCGGTTCTGCCGGTAAAGCTCCGATCTGTCATGCGTTCAACCGTCAGTTCTGCCGTTGACCTGTGTCCTGGGCCACAGCTAGCCTCCGGCTTAATAGGAAAGCTTCTTTACCAATCCTTCGAGCCGCCGCCCTGCCCAGGAGGACGAAGTGATCAAAAAGCACACCAGAACAGGTGTTGCGTTAGCACTGTTTGCGCTGGTGATACCGCAGATCGCGGCATCGGGCACGGCCAATGCGGCTGATTCCCTGCTGTCGGCCAGCAAGCCCACCACCGTCTCGTCCGTGGAGGCCGCGACCTTCGGCGGCGCCAACGCCGTGGACGGAGATCCGACCACCCGCTGGGCGAGCCTCGAAGGCGTCGATCCGCAGTGGATCGCTGTCGACCTGGGTGGCAACGCCACCATCTCCAAGGTCAAGCTCAACTGGGAGGTCGCGTACGCCTCCGAGTACAAGATCCAGACATCCGCTGACGGTTCGTCGTGGAGCACCAAGAAGACACTCACCGGTCAGAACGGTGGCATCGACGAGACCAGCCTCGCCACGTCCGGCCGTTACGTGCGGATCTACGGCACCAAGCGCGGCACTTCCTACGGCTACTCGCTCTTCGAACTGGAGGTCTGGGGCAGCATCGCCAACGGCGACACCGCGCCGCCGAGCGCACCGTTCGGGCTCACGAGCACGGGCACCACGTCGAGTTCGGTCAGTCTGAAGTGGACGGCCGCGACCGACAACATCGGCGTGACGGGCTACGACGTCCTGCGCAACGGCAGCGTCGTCGGCACACCCACCGGCACCACGTTCACCGACACCGGTCTGGCGTCCGGCACGGCGTTCACCTACACCGTCCGCGCTCGTGACGCGGCCGGCAACCTCGGGCCCGCGAGCAACGCGGTGCAGGTGACGACTCTGCCTGCGGGCCCCGGCGACAGCATCACGGTCGTCGCCGCCGGTGACATCGCGTCGCTGACGAACCGCGAGCACTACGAGACCGCGAAGCTGATCGACCAGATCAAGCCCAACCACATCCTGACCGTCGGTGACAACCAGTACGACAGCGGCACGCTCACGGAGTTCAGGAACCACTACGACAAGTCGTGGGGCCGGTACAAGAACATCACCCGCCCGGCGACCGGCAACCACGAGTGGGAGGACAACCTCAACGGCTACAAGTCGTACTTCGGCGCCCAGGCTTATCCGGCCGGCAAGCCGTACTACAGCTGGGAAGCCGGTGAATTCCACTTCGTGTCGTTCGACTCCCAGCTGATGTACGACACGGGCAGCGACTCGACGCAGCTGAACTGGTTGAAGGCCGACCTCGCCGCGAACACCAAGGCGTGCGTCGTCGGCTACTGGCACCACCCGCGGTTCAACTCGGGTGAGTACGGCGACAAGTCCAAGATGGCGCCGCTGTGGAACGTCTTCGCGGATGCCAAGGCCGACCTGGTGCTCAGCGGTCACGACCACCACTACGAGCGGCTCAAGCCGCTGAACAAGAGCGGCTCGATCGACGAGGCCAACGGCCTGCGCTCCGCGATCATCGGCATCGGCGGTGACTACCTCTACTCGAACGTCAAGCCTCGCACGGGCGTCGAGAACTGGTTCGCGGACTCCCACGGCGTCGTGAAGTTCACCCTGTCCGGTCGCTCCTACTCGTGGGAGGTCATCGACACGGCCGGAACGGTGCGCGACAAGGCCGGTCCTTACAACTGTCGTTGATCGGTTCTGGCTGTTGATCGGATCTGGCCCTTGATCGGAGGCCGTCGTGTACATCGCAACCGCTCGACAAGCTCCCGCCGCGGGTGGCACCGGCAGGATCGCGGGGAACGTCCTCGCCCTGGGCGCGGTTTCACTGCTCACCGACGTCTCGTCGGAGATGGTCACCGCGATCCTGCCGCTGTACCTGGTGCTGGGCCTGGGGTTCTCCCCGCTGCAGTTCGGTGTGCTCGACGGCATCTACACCGGAGTGACGGCACTGGTTCGCGTTGCCGGCGGCCATGCGGCTGACCGCTGGCAACGGCGCAAGCTCGTGGCCGGCCTGGGTTACGGGATCTCGGCGGTGGGCAAGGCTGGGTTTGCTCGTGCCGCCGGGACTTCCGCCACCGCCATGGGACTGGTCCTGGCCGGGGACCGGACCGGCAAGGGTTTGCGCACCGCGCCGAGGGACGCGCTGATCACGTTGAGCAGCGAGCCTTCCGCGCTCGGACGGGCCTTCGGTGTCCACCGTGCCATGGACACCGTGGGCGCGTTCCTCGGCCCGCTGATCGCGTTCTGTCTCTTGTGGACGCTTCCGGCTCGCTACGACGTGGTGTTCGTGGTGAGTTTTTGCTTCGCTCTGTTGGGTTTGCTGGTTCTGGTGCTGTTCGTGCGTGATCACCGCGACGTGCTGCCACGCGTCGCGGTGTCGCTGCGCAGTGCTTTCGGGTTGCTGCGGTCCAGGCCGTTCCGGCGGGTCTGCCTGGTCGCGTGCGGGCTCGGGTTCCTGACGCTCGGCGACGGGTTCATCTACCTGTTGCTGCAGAAGAAGCTCGACATCGAGGTCGCCTACATCGCGTTGCTGCCCCTCGGCACGGCCGGCGTGTACCTGCTCGCCGCCGTGCCGATGGGTGCGCTGGCCGACCGGCTCGGCAGGTGGCGGATCTTCCTCGCCGGTCACCTCGCGTTGCTCGGCGCGTACCTGCTGCTCGCCGGCACGTCAGGAATCGGCCTGCTGGCAGGCGTTCTGCTGTTGCACGGCCTGTTCTACGCGTGCACGGACGGCGTGCTGATGGCGGTCGTCGGTCCGCTGATGCCCGACGAGCTGCGCACGTCCGGTCTGGCCCTGCTCCAGACCGGCCAGGTGCTCGCTCGGGCGTGTTCTTCTGTCCTGTTCGGCGCTCTTTGGACGTGGTTCGCTTGGTGAGGATCCTGGTCGTCGTCGCTGCGGTGATCGCTCTGGGCATCGGTGCCACCGCTTATGCGTTGCGCGCGCCGGACAAGCCCGCTGTCGCGGTGGAGGCGGGCGCCGTCGATCTGTCGGAACAGGGCCGGTTGATCTTCATGGACGAGATCAGCGGGAAGGTGGCTTCCGTCCCGTTGTCCTCGCCGGGCGGGCCTCGTCGGGTGAGTTCGTTGTCCTGCAAGCGTTTCTACACCGCAGCTCGGCAGGGCCTGTGCCTGGCCGATGCGCAGGGACCGTTGCCGGGCTCGACCGCGGTGTTCGTCGACCAGGCGCTGGGGGAGCAGCGGCGCGTGGAGGTCGCCGGAGTGCCGAACCGCGCCAAGCTGTCGGCGGACGGGCGGATGGCGTCGTGGACGACGTTCGTCACCGGCGACTCGTACTCCCAGGCCGGCACGTTCTCGACCCGCACCGCGATCTTCGACAAGCAGACCGAGGTCTACTCCAGCAACATCGAAGGCACGAGCGTCGAAGGCATCAAGATGGCCAACGACATGAACTACTGGGGTGTCACCTTCACGGCGGACGACCGCACGTACTACGCGACGATGAGCACCGCCGGGAAGACATACCTGATCCAGGGCGATGCGGTCGAGGAATCAGCGAAACCGTTGCGGGAGAACGTCGAATGCCCGTCGCTGTCCCCGGACGGGACGCGTGTGGCGTTCAAGAAGCGCGTGCCCGGCGATGGTGCGCGACCGTGGCGTGAGCACGTGCTGGACCTGCGCACGATGGTGGAGACACCCCTGGCCGAGACTCGTGGGATCGACGACCAGGTCGTGTGGCTCGACAACGACACCATCGCCTACGGCCTGCCGGGCGAGGGAATCTGGGCCGTGCAAGCGAACGGGGAGGGCGCGCCGCGGCAGTTGGTGCCGCACGCGTCCTCCCCGTCGCTCGTTTAGCGGTTAGCTCGGTTCACAGCCGAAACGATGGCGCGGAACGAAGCGGCGACCGTCGAGCTGTCGATCCCCACGCCCCACAGCACGCGGTCGCCCACGGCGCACTCGAGGTAGGCGGCGGCGCGGGCGTCGTCACCGGCGGACAGCGCGTGCTCGGCGTAGTCCAGAACCCGCACGTCGTAGCCCACGGACGCGAGCGCGTCGACGAACGCGGCGATCGGGCCGTTGCCCGAACCCGTGATCTCCTGCTGGTCGCCGTCGATCAGCAGCGTCGCGGTGATCTCCTCGTGGCCGCTGCCGTCCGACGACGCCTTGTGCTTCAGCAGGTACAGCGGCACCTTGCCGTGGAGGTACTCCTCCGCGAACGCGTCCCACATCTCCTTCGGGTTGATCTCGCCGCCCTGCGTGTCGGTGACCTCCTGGATCACCCTCGAGAACTCGATCTGCAGGCGCCGCGGCAGGTCGAGGTGGTGCTCCTGCTTCATCAGGTACGCCACGCCGCCCTTGCCGGACTGCGAGTTGACCCGGATGACGGCCTCGTAGTTGCGGCCGACGTCCTTCGGGTCGATCGGCAGGTACGGGACCTCCCACGGGAAGTCGTCGACGTGCTGGCCCGCGTCCTTGGCGTCGGCCTCCAGCGCCTCGAAGCCCTTCTTGATCGCGTCCTGGTGGCTTCCCGAGAACGCGGTGAAGACCAGGTCACCGCCGTACGGGTGCCGCTCGGGCACGGGCAGCTGGTTGCAGTACTCGACGGTGCGGCGGACCTCGTCGATGTCGGAGAAGTCGATCTGCGGGTCGATGCCCTGGCTGAACATGTTCATCGCCAGCGTGACCAGGCAGACGTTGCCGGTGCGCTCGCCGTTGCCGAACAGGCACCCCTCGATCCGGTCCGCGCCGGCCAGGTAACCCAGCTCGGCGGCCGCGACACCGGTGCCGCGGTCGTTGTGCGGGTGCAGGCTCAGGATGATCGACTCGCGGTTGTCCAGGTTCCTGCTCATCCACTCGATCGAGTCCGCGTAGACGTTCGGCGTCGCCATCTCGACGGTGGCCGGCAGGTTGATGATCAGCGGCTTCTCCGGCGTGGGCTGGATGACCGCCGACACCGCGTTGCAGACCTCGAGGGCGTAGCTGAGCTCGGTGCCGGTGTACGACTCGGGGGAGTACTCGTAGCGGAAGCTGGTCTCGGGGTAGTCCCGCTCTTGTTCTTTGGCGTACTTCGCCGCTTCCGTGGCGATCTTCTTGATGCCGTCCCTGTCGCTGCGGAAGACCACGCGGCGCTGCAGGATCGAGGTCGAGTTGTAGAAGTGGACGATCGCCTTGTTCGCGCCGCGCAGGGACTCGAACGTCCTCGCGATCAGCTCTTCACGGCACTGGGTCAGGACCTGGATCGTGACGTCGTCCGGGATCGCGCCGTCTTCGATGATCTCTCGGACGAAGTCGAAGTCGGTCTGGGACGCGGCCGGGAAGCCGACCTCGATCTCCTTGAAACCCATCCTGACCAGCAGGTCGAACATCTTGCGCTTGCGGGCCGGTGACATCGGGTCGATCAGGGCCTGGTTGCCGTCCCGCAGGTCCACCGCGCACCACTGCGGGGCTTTTTCCACTCGTTTGGTGGGCCAGGTGCGGTCGGGGACGTCTACTACCTCCACCAGCTCATGGAACGGGCGGTAGCGGTGGAACGGCATGCTGCTGCCGAGCTGCTTGTTCCAGGACGGCTGGGATTCCGGGGCCGGGCGCGCCGGCTGGCGGATTCGGCTGTTGCCTGAGGTGTACGCGTCTGCGGAGGCGTAGGCGTCTGGGGAGGTCATTTTCAGCTCCTGCGGGTGCGGGTCGTTATGGGAACGACCGGCGGCAACGCTGAGTCCCGCGACGGGGGGCCGGTCTGATCAGACCCCGTCACGGCAGCGAAGCAGGAGGGAACGCCACACGTCGGACAGAGTAGCCACAGTTTGGGCTGGGATGGAACTGAGGGCCCGGATCGTGGGATGTTCGCGTTGGTTGCGTAGGCCGTCTCCCTGTTGCGTTGGCGGCTTGCCTGTTTGTTGTCCGTAGGTGGTCGTGTTGCGTTGGGCGGCTTGCGGCTGCGTAGGTGGGTTGCGTTTGGCGTGGGGTGGTCCCGTCACGAGTCGTACGCGAAGGCAGCGCGGCAACAGCATCGGCACGACTCGTGACGGGACCACCCCACCCGCGTTGTGTGTGAAAAGCGTGCTCGGCTGCGCCATCGCGGGGTGGACCCAGGTCAACCTGCAAGTTTTGTCCGGCTCGAATCCGGGAAAAGCTCATGTATGTCCAGATTACGTACGACCAGTGGCCGCGGCACGGCTTCACGCGTGATCAGCGGCATCGGTGCCTTGTTCGCCCTGATCGAGGTCCTCTACATCCTCATGATCGTGCTCGGTGCGAACCAGGGGAACGCCTTCTTCAAGTTCATCCAGTCCCTCGCCGAGCCCCTCGCCCTGTTCTTCCCCGGTCTCTTCAACACCGGCAACTACAACGTCGACGTCTTCCTCAACTACGGTCTCGCAGCCGTGTTCTGGCTGGTCGTGACCGGTTTGATTGCACGTGCGGTGTCACGCTACTGAGTAGTAGATTCCGGGGCCATGCGGACACGCGTGGTCGGTATCGCCGCCGGAATCGTCAGTTGGGTCGGCCTCGCGCTGGCGGTCGTGCTCGTCGTCCACGTCGTGCTGACCGTCGGCGGGGCCAACCCGGACAACCCCATCACCAGCACTGTCAAGGCGCTGGCTGAGCCGTTGGCTCTCGCGTTCAAGGATCTGTTCGCACCTGCGGACGCCAAGTTGCGGACGATCGTCAACTTCGGGCTGGCCGCCCTGTTCTGGCTTGCCGTTCGAGCGATCGTCCTGAAGCTCGTGAGGCGCCTCAACTAGGTTCGAGGCATGGCGCGCGACGACTTCTGCAACAGCTGCGGCACCCGGTACGCCGACACGGCTGGTTACCCCCGCAAGTGTCCTGGTTGCGCGCACATGGTGTGGGCCAATCCGTCGCCGGTCGTGGTGTTGCTCGTGCCGGTCAAGGACGGAGGGCGGACCGGGCTGTTGACTGTGCGCAGGGCCATCCCGCCGGTTGGGCAGCTGGCGTTCGTCAGCGGGTTCATGGACCTCGGTGAGTCGTGGCAGCAGAGTGCGGTGCGTGAGCTTGAAGAAGAGGCGAACGTGCGCATCGACCCGGACGGGCTGCGGCCGTTGCACTTCGTGTCGACTCCGGACGGGGACGCCGTGTTGTTGTTCGCTGCCGCGCCCGTGATCAACGCTGAGGACATGCCGCCGTTCGTGCCCAACGAAGAGGCTTCCGAGCGGAAGGTCATCTTCGAGCGCGAGCCGTTGGCGTTTCCGCTGCACAACGAGGTTGCGGCGAGGTACTTCTCAACCGAACAGTGACTGGCCCCAGGTGCCGGTGAAGACCGTTTCGGAGAGCGGGTGGCGGCGGCGTTCGCGCTGTTCACGGGTCTGAAGGTCCTCGGGGAGGTCCTCCAGGCGGCCTGGGCGTCCTAATGCCATCGCCACTAGCGGGCGTACGTCGTCGGGCATGGCGAATGTCTTGTGTGCGGCTGTCTTGTCGAAGCCGCCCATCATGTGTGCGATCAGGCCCATGTCCACGGCCTGCAGTGCGATGTTCTCCATCGCCAGGCCCAGGGCGAACTCGACGTTGGGCAGGTCACCGCGGGAGTCGGCGGTGATCACGCATCCGATGAGCAGGACCGAGGCGCGGAACGCCCAGGTCTTGTTGCCCGGTCTCAAGGTTTCGAAGATCGCGTCGAACGTCGGGGTGCCGCGGTGCCCGACGACGAACCGGGCCGGCTGGCTGTTGCCGTGGGACGGGGCCCAGCGCGCCGCTTGTAGCAGGGTGCGCAGTTCGTCGTCGGAAACCGTTGCCTCTGCGGAGAAAGCGCGTGGGCTCCAGCGCTGCGAGATCAGCTCGTTCATCAGATCGCATACTGCCAAACGGCCAGTGAGTAAGCGCCGAACCAGGCGCTGAAAAGGGTTGCCATGCCGAGCACGGTCAGCACCGTGGACGGGCGGCGGCGGGCCAGCACCAGGGCCAGCGGGATCAGCAGGGTGAAGGCGGGCAGCAGCAGGCGGGCCTTGGAGTTCATCAGGCCGTTCGAGCCGATGTCCATGATCAGCACGCCGAGGCCGAACACGATCAGCGGCCACTCCAGGCGTCGCTGGAACGCGTAGAAGACCAGGACTACGGCCAGGGCCAGCAGCCACACCGTGCCGGTCTCCAGCACCGAGCGCGGGTTGCCGAGGTGTCCGAGGGCGAACTCCCACGTCGCCGCGCCGCCGTCGAACTTCGAGCCCCAGCCGCGCTGCTGCACGCCGAACCAGCCTGCGAGGTCGCCGGTGCGGACCGCGACCCAG
>NZ_VSRL01000144.1 GCF_012184385.1 Lentzea indica | reverse complement strand
TCGCCCAGGTCTTCGCGTCGACGGCGATGGGCATCGCGATCTTCGACGTGCACGGCACGGTCGTGGAGGCGAACGAGGCCCTGGCCACCATCCTGGGTCACGAGGAGATGCCCAAGGAACTGTTCGCCGAGGCGGACGCGGTGGCGCTGGCGTCGGCCTGCGCGCGGATGATCGCGTCCTCTGTGGACACCGACCGGCGCGAGTGGCAGCTGACGCGCAACAACGGCGACACGGTCTGGGCGAACGTCGTGCTGTCCGTGCTGCGCGGGTCGGACGGGCTGCCGAAGTTCCACGTCGCGCTGATCGAGGACGTGACGGAGCAGCGGATGCTGCAGGAGTGGCTGCGGCACCAGTCGTTGACCGACTTGCTGACCGGGCTGCCGAACCGGGCCGCGTTCACCGACAAGCTGGAGTCGGCGCTCGCGACCGGCGAGCCGTACACGCTGGGATATCTCGACGTCGACAGCCTGACGATCGTCAACGACGGTCTCGGCCACGTGGCGGGCGACGCCGTGCTGGTCGAGGTGGCACGGCGGTTGCGGGTCGTGCTGCCGGACGCCGTGGTGGCACGGGTCGGCGGTGACGAGTTCGTGGTGCTGATCCAGGGATCGCCCGATGTCGCGGCACTGGCCGCGATGATCGACGAGGAACTGTCGGAGCCGGTGTACCTGGAGGGTGCGGGCGTCGCCGTGTCGACGTCGATCGGCTTCGTGCACGCCGCCGGCCCCGGTGCCGATCCGGCAGTTGTGCTGCGGCGGGCGCATTCGACGTTGCGGCGGGCCGAGACCGGTGGCAAGAGACAGTGGGCGATCTACGACCGCGAGGCCGACGTGGCCGACCGCGCCCGGTTCGCGCGGATCGCGGCGATGCCCGGTGCCTTCGAGAACGGCGAGATCTCCGTGGAGTACGCGCCGGTGTCGTGGGTTTCGGGCACGCGGGCGTTTCTGGAGGCCTCGCTGCGGTGGGACAGTTCCCGCCACGACGACGTCGTGGCCTACGCCGATGCGCTGGGCCTGGCCTCTCGCGTCGGCAGGATGGTGCTGCACGACGCTTGTTCCCGTGGAGAACCGGTGCTGATCCGGTTGTCCCGCGATCAGTCGCGTGACCCGGATCTGGCGGCGCACGTGCGGACCACCTTGCGGGCCTGCGCGTTTCCGGCCTCCTCGTTGTTCCTCGCCTTGGACGTGCGGGCGATGCCGGATGGCGAGGAGAACCTCGAGGTGCTGCACGACATGGACGTGCACGTGCTGCTGCACGAGTTCGGCGGCGGTTTCGCCGGCTTGTCCACTGTGGACCGAAACGCGATCTGGGGAATCCGGCTGGCTCAGCCGCCCTCGGAACGTCTGGCGCGGCAAGGACTGGCCCTGATGGTGCCGCTGCTGCGGTCGGCCGGTGTGCACGTGATCGGCGGGCCTGGCGATCCCGACGAGCTGCGAGCTCTGGGAGTGGACCTGGTGGTGTCGCGGTGAGTGGTTGTGGCCGTCAGGGAGGCCACAACCACTCACCGGCTACTCAGGCAGCGTCCACGAACGTCGTGGCCTGGACGGTCGCGGCCGTGCGGAAGTTCCCCTCGACCTCGGCCTTCTCCTTGGCGCTCGGGTTGGGGTTCTTGCACGACGTGCCGGCGCTGGCGCCGGACATCAGGTCGGTGCACAAACCGGTCCTGCGGTCAGGCAGGCCCAGCAGGTGTCCGAACTCGTGGGACGAGATGCGGACGGTGTCGTGCCCCTCGTTGACCGCCTGGGTGCCCATGATCCAGCTGCCACGGCCGAGGCTGGTCACGCGGGCACGGGGCCACCCGGTGTCCCAGGTGACGGTGATGTTGGCGCGACCGGTCGTCTTTCGCAGCTTGACGTTCGTCACGCTGCTGTTCCACACCTCGGCACCCTTGTCGACGGCCGCCTGGAACTGGCCGGCGCCGGTGGAGTTGTAGGTGAGGACGGTGGCTGCTTGTGCGGTGCCGACGAGGCCGGTTGACAGGGCGGCCGTCGTGGCGAGCACAGCAATTGTTTTGCGCAGGAACACAGGAATCTCCTCGCAATGCAGGGTAATTGCACCCCGACTGTATCGCTGAGGCGTTGGCGCACAAGAAGAGTCAAGTGTCAATCAGCGCTGACACGGTCCAGAGACTTCGTAGGTGATCCCGCTTCCGCCACGAACAGATCGCCGCCGAACAGGCGAAATCCCCTGCCCGGGACCTGCGGGGCAGGGGATTTCACAGCACGTGCGTCAGGCGAACGAAGGTTGGCGCAGCGCGTGTTCCACCAACGCGATGAGGATCTGCTTCGTCGACTGCCGGTTCCGCGCGTCGCACGGGATTATCGGCACCGAGGACGGGATCGTCAGCGCGTCCCGCACCTCCTCCGCCCGGTGGTGCATCAGGCCGTCGAAGCAGTTCACCGCGATCACGTAAGGCAGTTCGCGGTCCTCGAAGAAGTCGATGGGTGCGAACGCCTCGTCGATCCGGCGGGTGTCGACCATGACGACGGCGCCGATCGCGCCGCGGACCAGGTCGTCCCACATGAACCAGAACCGGTGCTGTCCTGGCGTGCCGAACAGGTAGAGGATCAGGTCCTTGTCCAGCGACACACGGCCGAAGTCCATGGCCACCGTGGTGGTGACCTTGTCAGGAACCGCGGACAGGTCGTCGACTCCGACCGATGCCTGGGTCATCACGGCCTCGGTGGTCAACGGGGTGATCTCGGAGACCGAACCGACGAACGTCGTCTTGCCGACACCGAACCCACCCGCGACGACGATCTTCGCCGACATCGCGTTCAGGTCGACCCCAGGTGACCCCGGACGACCCGGAGCACCGTCTCTCATGGGAACTTCTCTCTACTCAGAACCTCAGGCTCGCATGGAAACGTGCAGCTGGGCGCGGATCTCCGGCGTGAGCTGGAGACCGACCCGCTCCACGAGCCGGGTCATCGCATAACCGATGAGCCCGATGTCGCAGTTGGGTGCGGCGAGCACGGCGAGGCAGGACCCGTCGCTGATGGACATCAGGAAAAGATAGCCCCGTTCCATCTCGACGACAGTCTGCTTGACCTCACCCGCCTCGAAGCAACGCGCCGCGCCGAGGTTCAGCGAAACCAGGCCGGAAGACACAGCGGCGAGCTGCTCCGCGCGGTCGTGCGGAAGGCGGTCCGACGAAGCGAGCAACAGGCCGTCTGCCGAGACGACGATCGCGTGTGCGACACCGGCGACCCTGCTGACGAAGTCCTCGACCAGCCAGCTGAAGTTGTCCAGTTCCTCAGTCGCGGTGGTCACTGGTGTTCCCTTTCTGCGATCACGGGGATGCCTCCGACGGCCGAGTCGAAGAGCGACTCACGGCCCATCTGGACACCCTTCTGGTACGTGGCGAACCGCTGGCGCAGCCGGTCGGCGGACCGGCCTGGGATGCCCGCGGTCGCCAGCTGGGGCGCCGGTGACGACGGCTTGGGCAGCGACCCCGGCACCAGGCGCGCCTTGGGGACGCGCTTGGGCAGGCCGTTCTCCGTCGTCTGCGCGGTTTCGCCGACGCCGAGAGCGCCCGCGGCACGCCAGCCCTCGTCCGCCACTCCCCAGTCTGACTCGGCGAAGTCGGCGACCGCGCGTGGCACCGCCGTTGGTGCCTCGGTCTTCACTGCCTCCACTGAACGCTGCCGCTTGGGCAGACCGTTCACGGTGGCGGGTTCTTCTTCCTCAGCACGTTCCGACTCCGCTGACGGAACGTCCTTTGTAGATGGTGACCTGGCAGGTTCAGCGGCCGCGGGGGTCTGGAACCACCGCGACAGCTCGTCGTGGGAGATCTCCGGTTCGTCGACGATCGCCGGGAGGATCTCGGTGGCCGGCTCCGTGGGGCGTTCGATGGGCGGCTCGTAGGAGTAACCGTCCTCAGCGGCCTCCTCCGTCGGCTCGACCCGAGCCGTGAACAGGCCGTCCGCGGACGTCTGCTCGATGCGATGACGACCGGAGGACTCGTCCGCGGTCGCCTGCGACGGCACGACGACCGGGTGCTCCGGCGTCCACTTAGGAACGCCGGCGAGGCCTTCACCGGTCGAGTCGACCGCGGCGGAAGGACCGGTGGAGGTGACCGACGGCAGCGGCAACGGCGGCAGCGCGCCCTTGTGCAGCAACGACATCGGCAGGATCACCTGAGCGGTGACACCGCCCTCGATGTCGTCGTTGTTCGCCAGCGTCACGCGGATCTCGTGGCGCTTCGCGAGCTGGCCGACCACGTACAGGCCCATCTCGCGGGCCACCGAGACGTCGACCTCCGGCGGCTCGGCGAGCTTCGCGTTGGCCTCGGTGACGTCGTCCTCCTGCATGCCGACGCCGCGGTCGTGGATGCGGATCGCGATCTCGCCCTTGCGGGTCTCGATCGTGCGCACCGTGACCTTGGTGGTCGGCTTGGAGAACGCCGTGGCGTTGTCGAGCAGCTCGGCGATGAGGTGCGCGAGGTCGTTGACCACGCGGCCCTGCACCATCATGTCCGGCGTCGGCGCGATCTGGACGCGCGCGTACTTCTCCACCTCGGACACCGCGGCGCCGAGCACCTCGGCGATCGCGACGGGGCGGGTGACGCGGCGGTTGACCGTCGTGCCGGACAGAACCAGCAGGTTCTCGCTGTTGCGGCGCATCTGCGTGGCGAGGTGGTCGAGCTCGAACAGCGACGCCAGGTGGTCGGGGTCCTGCTCGTCCTGCTCGAGCCGGTCGATCACGCTGATCTGGCGTTCCACCAACGCCTGCGAGCGCCGCGACAGGTTGATGAACATGTCGTTGACGTTCGCGCGCAGGGCCACCTGCTCGACGGCGAGGCGGACGGCTTCGCGCTGCACGAGGTCGAACGCCCGCGCGACCTGACCGACCTCCTCCGTCGTGTTGAGCGGCACGGGGACGATCGCCTCTTCCGCGGCGCGTTCGGGGTCGCGGTGCGAACGGATTCGGCGAATCGCGTCTGGCAGCTGGTTGCGCGCGACGTCGAGGGCGCTGCGGCGGAGGACGCGCAGCGGCCGCAGCATCGACTGCGCGACCATCGCCATCAGACCGAACGCGATCAGCAGCGAGACGGCGACCAGCGCGGCGTCACGCCAGGCGGCCGCACGGGCTTCGCTCGCCAGGCGCGTGGTCGTCGCGTCGGCCTGGGCCTCCATGTCGATCGCGACCTCGCGAACCAGGTTCGCGGTGTCCTCGCCGATCTTGAGCACCTCGGCGTCGGTGATGGACACCGGCTTGCGCTCGTAGTCCTGCGCGAGCGCGAGCTTCACCAGCCGGTTGCGACCGTCCACGGACGCACCGGACACGATGTCCTGGAACCTCTGCCGGTTCGCAGGCGAGGCCACGTCGTTGAACTCGTTGAACGCCGCGTCCAGCCGGGACTGCGCCGACCGCAGCTCGTCCGCGGCACCGGGCGCGAAACTCTTGCGCAGCGCCGTGGAGGTCAGGATCGAGTTCTGCTGGCCGAGCTGTTCCTGCGCGAGGTAGAGCGCCTGCGCGGCGGCGACCAGCGGAACGATCTGCGGCTCGCTCAGGCTGGAGATCGCGGCGCGGTGCACCTGACTGAGCGAGTCGATGATCTGGTTGTACGCGCCGACCACGGCGATGTCGGGGTACTTGGTGCTCAGCAACGTGACGCGCAAGCTCGCCAGACCGTCGAGCGACTGCAGCGACTTGGTGAACGTTTCCTGCAAGGACGCGCTCAAGCCCGTGGCCGTCGCGCCCGTGTCCCTGTACCTGCCCAGTTCCGTGTCGGTGGCGCCGGTGCGGGCGGCGTGCTCGGGGCACGCGTTCTGCCTGCCGGCGGCAACACACTGCACGGCCCAGTCGCGCTCGACCTGCAGCGCGCTCTCCACCTTCGCGGCCTGATGGCTCACGGCGAGCTCACGCTGGACGGTGCCGAACAGCTCGACGTCGTCGAGCTGGGTGTTCAGGCGCAGGCCCGCGAGAGTCGCGGTGCTCAGGGCCGGAACTAGCAACACCACCGCGAGCTTGCTCCGCAACCGCCAGTTGCGTAGGCGGAACCGGTCGATGCCTCGCTGGTCCTCTCGACCGCGCACCGTCAACACTCCCCGCCCCGTTTAATAGCTGCAAACCTGGTGGATCTTGGAGTAAAACACACCGTTCTCATACCGCCGTTTGGACGACAAAACAGCTGGTTCGAGAATCAACAACTTGAACTGCGCGGCTAAACGGTCCCAAAGCGATAATTCATCCGGAGGAAACGACGTGCGCGGGCGGCCATGATCACGGCGCGATCACAGCCACCCGCGCTGTTCGTCAACTGCCGGAGGGCTGGATGAGCATCGGCTTGACGTCGAGCTCCTTGTCCAGCAGCCCGTACCGCTGCATCAGCTGCGGGATCCGCTGCAGCCTGGTCGCGTCGAGCGTGGTCGGGAACGTGCCGAAGTGGACAAGACCTGCGGTTTCCTTGTCGACCTTGGCGTACTCGACGAGCAGCGGCTCGACCGTGGGACGGTCGGCGGCGTCCGCCTGCCCCTTGGCGATCGCGCGCTGGAACGCGGCCACCGTCTTGGGGTTGTTCTTGGCGAACTCACCGCTGGTCGCGAAGCCCGCGATCGGGATGCTGTCGGTCGGGCCAGACGCCGCGTCCAGGATCTTGATCTGGCCGGCCGCGCGCTGAGCGCGCGTGATGAACGGCTCGACCATGAAGGCCGCGTCGACGGTCTTGTTCTGGACCGCCGCCTGCATGTCCGGGAACGGCATCTCCTTGAACGTGACCGACTTCGGGTCGACGTTCGCGGCCTCCAGGGTGGCCTTCGCGGTCAGCTCGGCGATGTTCTTGAACGTGTTGATCGCGATGGTCTTGCCCGCCAGGTCCTGCGGGCTCTTGATCGCCGAGTCACCGGCGGCCAGGATCAGGAACATGTCGGGTTTTGCCTGGTAGCCGTCGGCGATCAGCTTGATGCCGTCCACCGCCTTGGCCGCGTCCTTCGACTGGGCGGCGAAGAACGAGACCCAGTTGCCGAAGGTCATGTCCAGCTCTTTGTTGATCAGGCCGGGGATCGCCTGAGCACCACCCTGGATGGTCTTGAGCTCGACCTCGAGACCCTCGTTCTTGAAGTAGTTCTTCTTGATCGCCACGTGGACGGACGCCACGTCGAGGATCGGCAGGACCCCCAGGGTGATCTTGGGCTTCTCGACCTGGCCGTTGGCGTCGGCCGGGGGAGCAGCCTGCTCTTTGCCGCCGAGCAGTCCACAACTCGCCACGGTGGCGAGCAGCGTGGCAAGGGCGATGCCACGGACGGCCATACGGCGGACTCTTCGAGTCATCGGGAGCACTCTCCTGTCGGAGCGGTGTCGTCGTTGCGGGGGAGGATCGCGACGGTCAACCACTCAGAGTAGTGATGCTGCTCCAAAAGACCCCAGTTGACCGACACGAGCAGGTTCCAGTCCACTACCTGCGGTGAGCATCTAAGCACAGCAGGTCTAGGGCTAGGAGAACCCCGAGTTGAAGCGCGCTGTGACCGTTGTCGGCGCCGGGCCGGCCGGTCTGACCTTGGCAAACTTGATCCAGCAGTCAGGTATCGACTGCGTGGTGCTCGAAAAAGCTAGTCGCACCCATGTGGAAACCCGGCCACGGGCGGGAGTCCTGGAGCATCGCTCCGTAACCATGCTGGAGTCACTCGGTCTCGCCGATCGTTTGCTGATGGAAGCAGACCGTCACGGAACGTGTGAATTCCGCGTGAACGGACAGGCGTTCCAGGTCGCGTACAGCGATCTGTACGGAGGCCGGGAGCACTACGTGTACCCCCAGCAGGAAGTGGTCAAAGACCTCATCGGTGCATTCCTGGCCGCTGGCGGTGACATCCGGTTCTCGGTCAGCGACGTCGAGTTGCGCGATGTGATCTCTTCTACCCCGTCCGTGGCGTGGACCAGCGCAGACGGGGTACGTGAAGAAGTTTCATGTGACTTCGTGGCGGGGTGTGACGGATTCCACGGGGTGAGCCGCCCATCGATTCCCGGCGGGGTGCTGACGGAATTCACGCATCAGCACGGGATCGAGTGGCTCGCAATTCTCGCGGAGGCTCCTCCGTCGACTAAAGCCATCATTTACGCGCTGCACGAGGACGGCTTCGCGGGACACATGTTGCGGTCGCCCACCATTTCTCGCTTCTATCTCCAGGTGCCGGTTGGAACTAAAGATTCAGATTGGTCCGACGAGCAGGTGTGGGAGGCGTTGCACAAACGTTTCGCACTGCACGGCTCCACGTGGGCATTGACCGAGGGAAAGATCATCGAAAAGCGCGTGCTCGACATGCGCAGCCACGTGGTGGAGCCCATGTCGTACGGACGGCTGTATCTGCTGGGTGACGCAGCCCACATCATCACGCCGGTCGGTGCCAAGGGCATGAACCTCGCGATGAACGACGCCGCGACGTTCGGACGTGCGCTTGTCGAGTACTACGCGTCCGGGTCCGAGACCGGCCTCAAGACCTACTCGGACGACTGCCTGCATCGCGTCTGGAGGGCACAGGAATTTTCACAGTGGATGGTGAACATGATCCACACCGATGTCAGCTCTCCGTTCTTCGGACGGTTGGCGCAGGCACGGCTGGAGCACCTGGCCGAGTCGCCCGCCTACCGCGCGACCTTCGCGGAGAACTACGTCGGCCCCTGATGGCACAGATCTCGCCCTGTGGGGTGACCCCCGGCTCCCCTAACGAGTGAGACAGACCCCCTAGGGATCTCGTTTCGTCACGATCTGGGGCCAACTCCCGATGCCGGGGGATGTCGTTCATCCATACGGTTCAACACGACATCCCCCGATTCAGCTACAGGAGCTTGAGTCCCATGCAGCAGACCGAGACCACCACGGTGCAGACCGGCCCGACCACGGCGCAGACCGGCGACACCACGGTGGAGGCCGGCCCCACCACGGTGGAGACCGGCCCGACCACGGTGCAGACCGAGCAGACCACCCTGCACGACTTCACTCTCGGCCTTCTGACCGACCTGGACGCCCGTGAGGCGTTCCAGCAGGACCCGCTGGGCTGCCTTGAGGCCGCCGGGCTGGGCGACATCACCGCGGACGACGTCCACGACATCCTGCCGCTGGTTCTCGACGCTGCGTCCGTCCCGAACGTCGAGGGCGTCAACGAGCTCCTCGGCGGTGGCGAGCTGCCCGCCGTCGACAGCCTGCTGCAGATCGCGGGCACCGTGCAGGGCGCCGCCGGCGTTGCCGACGTCGCCGCCGCTCCCTCGGCCATCACCGCGCTGGTCTCCGACTTCTCCGGCCTGGGCGACGTGTCGGGCACTCTCGACGCCGTCGTTCCGCAGGCCACCGAGGTCGTCTCGAACGTCCCGGACGTCTCGGACATCGCCTCCGACAACGCGCTCGTCTCCAAGGTCACCGGCGTCGCTGACGTCAACGCCGTGAACGACGTGTCCGACGTGCTGGTCAAGGACCTCGACGCCGATGTCCTCGTGAAGGACGTCGTGGACTCCGACGTGCTGGTCAAGGACGTCCTGGCGGACGTCGACGTGAAGGACGTCGTGGACGTGACCGACAACGTGGTGCAGAACGTCGCGCAGGTCGGCGACGTGCACCACGACCTCGGCCAGGTCATCGGTGACGTCAAGGTCGGCGACATCGACGTCCTCGACGGCGGCGTCGGCAACCACAACGACGTGAACATCCACTTCTGATCGTTCCTGGCGGTTCACGGGGGAACGGATGGCGGGCGCTCTGTGGCTCTGCCCCCGAGCGCGGGTGCCCGCCTCCCCCGGTGTTTTCCCGGCCCCTGAACGGCGTTTGCACGCTCTCCTGGCCGTGCCTGGCCTTTTGCCTCCCTCCTCGGAGGTCAGGCACGCACAACTTCGCACAGCGGCGGCTTCTCGTCGGCCGGCGGGCCAGCCCGCGGCCTCGCCCCCGTGCGAAACAGATCAGCCCCGGACCACGGTGGGTCCGGGGCTGATCTGTTTCAGGACTGGTGTCAGGACGGAACGGTCTCGCTCAGCGACTCCCGCTCGGCCGCGGCCCACTTCTCCACGTCCATCGTGGGCTTGCCGACGTTGAGCAGCCGCGCCACCTTGGACCGCAGCGCCACGAACCCCTCGTCGGTCCGCGTCGTCACCTGGTCACGCTCGGCGGGCAGCGGCACCTCGAGATCCGCCACCAGACGCGCGGGAGAACCGGAGAGGACCAGGATCCGGTCGCCCAGGTACACCGACTCGTCGATGTCGTGCGTGACCACGAGAACGGTCGTGTCGTGCTCACGGCGCACGCGAAGCAACAGGTCCTCCAGCTCGAACCGGGTCTGCGCGTCCACCGAGGCGAACGGCTCGTCCATCAACAACAACGCCGGCCGGAACGCCAGAGCGCGCGCGATCGCCACGCGCTGCCGCATGCCGCCGGAGAGCTGGCCACGGCCGCTTGCGGGCCGCCGCTGACAACCCCACCCACTCCAGCGCCTCCGCGGCACGCGCACGGCGCTCAGCACGCGGCAGAGACCGCAGCGGAAACTCGACGTTGCCCTGGACCGAGAGCCACGGGAACAGCGAGCGCGAGTAGTCCTGGAAGACCACGGCCAGGTGCGAGCCGTTCAAGGACACGTCGCCCCGTGAAGGCGCGATAAGACCCGAGATCGTGCGCAGCAAAGTGGACTTGCCGCAGCCGGACGGTCCCACCACGCACACCAGTTCACCGGCGCGCACGGTGAACGACAGGCCACCGATGGCCTCGTAGTCGCCGTAGGTGTGGCCTAGATCGGCCACCTCAAGCATGTTGCTCATCACGACTCCTCGGTTGCCACGCCAACGCTCTGCGTTCCACCGCCAGAAGCACGGTGTTGAGTCCATAGCCGAGCACGCCCAGAAGGACGATCCCGGCCCACATGCGCGTGTAGTCGAACTCGCGCTGTGCCTGCATGAGTTGCGAGCCGATGCCGTTGTCCGTGCCCACGAGCTCGGAGATCACCATCAGCACCAGGGACAGGGACAGGGACACCCGCAGGCCGGCGAAGATCTTCGGCGAGGCCGCGGGCAGCACGACGCCGAGAACCCATTGCCAGCGAGGGATCTGGAAGACCGCTGAAGTGTCCACTTTGGTCACGTCGACCGAGCGGGCACCGTCCACGCTGTTCAGCAGCACCGGCCAGATGACACCGAAGACGATCGTCGCCAGCTGCATCGACGTGCCGGCCTTGAACAGCAACAGGAACACCGGCACCAGCGCCGGCGGCGGGATCGAGCGCAGGAACACGAGCAACGGGCCCGCGTACTCCATCGCCCTGTCCGAGCGGCCCAGCAGCAGTCCCAGTGACACGCCGATCACCGATGCGATGACCCAGCCGGAGAGCAGCCGCACGATCGAGGGCACGACGTGCCCGGTGAAGTTCTCCGGCTCGAGCACCCACCACTCCCAGGCCGCCGACACGATCTCGGAAGGCGGCGGGAAGAACGGGTCGTCGGCGAGCCAGCCGAGCAACTGCCACACGACGACCAGACCGGCGAACACGGTCCACCGTTGAAGGAACTTGGTCACCAGGCCACCCATCGCCGGCGGACGCGCTCGAGGCCGTTGTTGAGCAGGACGCCGATCGCGCCCGCGACCACGGTGCCGACCAGCACCTGGTCCATCCGGCCAGGCCCGCTGCGGGCCTCCATGATGAAGTAGCCGAGGCCGACCTGGCTGCCCGCCATGAGCTCCACGCTCACCATCACGATCAGCGCCGTCGTCGCCGCGAGCCGGATTCCGGTGAGGACGAAGGGCAACGCGCTGGGCAACGCCACGCGGAACAGCACGCCGGCTCGGCCGGTGCCGAAAACCCTTGCTGTGTCGACGAGCAACGGGTCCAGTTCGTCGAGCGCGTAAATGGTGTTGAAGAGGATCGGCCACAGTGCCGCGTACACGGCGAGCGTGATCTTGGTTTCCGGTCCGAACCCGAGCATCACCAGCGCGAGCGGAATCAGTGCCACAGAAGGGATCGGGCGCAGGAACTCGATGATCGCGCGGGTCGCGTGACGTACGGCGGGGACGCTGCCGAGGACGAGTCCACTCGGCACCGCGATGGCGACCGCGATCACGATGGCGATCAGCACTGCCAAGACCGTTGCCACGACATGACGAATGAAGTCCGGCGATGTCAGTTGTGTGACGAACTCACCGAACACGACGGACGGTGGCGGAAGCGCGTGAGCAGGGATGAGAGGGGAGCGTCCTAAGAGCTCCCACAGCATGAGGAACCCGGCGATGCCGAGGAGTCCCCTTGTGAACGCACGCACTCGGACACCCTAGAGAGTGGATCTCCCGTTCACAATGCGTGCTTGCCCAACTCCAGGTTGTTTCCCACACATCGCGGCGCTTCAGCAGACTTCGACGCGCTCCACTTCGCCGAAGCTCTTCACCCATTCGGAGTCCGTGAGCCGCGCGCCGTCTTTTTCACACATCTTCTTGATGATCCGGCTGCTGTCGAGGTCGTACGGCAGCAGCTCGGGATCCTGGCCCCCGCTGCGCACGAGGAAGTCGCCGTGCTGCGGCCGGTACACCGCACGCGTCGAGTTGCCGTGCCCGACGACGTACACGAGACGATCCGGCCGGCGGTCGGACGTGTAGAGCCGCTGCACCTCGAAGATGTTGTCGCGCACCACGGCCACGCGGTCGTCGTCGGAGAACGTGACACGGGCTCCGTAACGCAACGCGCTGTCGAGCCGTGCGCGCATCACGAGCGGTCCGCTGGGGACGCGCTGCCAGACCTCGACGACCGACTCGGGTGAGTGCTCGACGGCGAGCCAACGGCCGTCACCGCTGTAGGTGATGCCGCGGACGTAGACGTGCTGGGGCAATGCCGGCGCGGCGCGCTCGAAGGTGCCGCCTATGTGCCAGAACTCGACCGTCGTGATGCCGGCCGCCGCGTCCCAGACGGCGGTCGCGAGCTCGCGGCCGTCCTGGCTCAGCGCGACGGTCTCGGGGTCGCGCACCGGCATGGGCAGCTGACGGGGGTGCCGGGGGTCGCTGAGGTCGAACAGCTCCGCGTGCTCGGACTCGTCCGGTGTCGGCAGGCCGACGCCCACCGCGTCGCCGACCTTGCCGACGATCCGCGAGCCGTCCGCGCTGAGGTCGAGCGTCCGGAACCGGTCGGGCAGCGTCGCGAGATGGGTGATGTCATCCGCGTCGTTGACGGCCCACAGGTGCTCCTGACCGGCGTTGTCCCGTGTGACGGCGCGGCGTTCGGCGAGCTTGACGACCCGGTGGCCGGCGGCGAACTTCTTGCCGGGCACCGCGCGGTCCTCGTCGAGGCTCCACATCCGGTCGGTGCCGTCCTCGTCGGTCACCGCGGCCATCTCACCGCGCGGGGCGACCACCACGTCCGCGTCTTCCTTGGGCGTGCCGGTGAACGGGATGCCGCGCGTCACCGCGTTGGCCAGCCGCAGCACCTTCTCGGCCTCGGCTGACGGGTTGACCTTGTAGCCGACCAGCGCGTACTTGTCCGCGTACGGCCGGCGCTGCTCCATGAGCGCCTCGGACTCCGAGATCGCCAAGCTGGCGAGCTCCCTGTCGTGCATCGCGGTGATCTTGCGCTCGTTGGCGAGCGCGTAGACGACCGTGCCGGGCACCAGCGCGACCAGCACGGCCATGACCGCGATCAACGCGGTCGAGCGGCGCGTCTCGCGTCTGGTGCTGATGTCGACGAACCTGCGTTCTTGGACCGTCAAGAACTCGCCGAGCTCCTTGGCCTTGCGCAGGCGGGCACCCCGGTAGAGCGCCAGCGGGTCGCGGTCGCTCGCCTCCCAGAGCTCCATGGCGGTGACGAGCTGCTGGTGCGTCCTGAGGTTCTCGCGTTCCTCGTCGATCCACTCGGCGAGCTTCGGCCAGTGCAGCACCGCGTCGTGGGTGAGCTCGACGCCGTCCTCGGTGAGCGTCACCAGCCTGGCCTTGGTCAGGAGGTCCAGCAGCTGGTCGTCGATGTCGAACCTGCGGGTCCTGCGTCGCGCGATTCCGTTGCGCTGCACGGAAACGAGCCGCAGGAAGACCTGTCTGGCCGCTCTTCGGTCCTCCTCGCCAAGGGTGCGGAAGAAGGTCTCGGCGGCATGCGCGACGACGTGCTCGATGCCGCCGGACTCCTCGAAGCCGGCCAGCGACAGCGTCATGCCGCGCTTGCGCCGCCACGTCTCGACGAGGGCCTGCTGCACCAACGGCAGCGCGTGCTGGTTCGCGGCGTCGGCGACCAGGCGGGCGATCACCGCGGTCTCGACCGTGGCGCCGATCTTCGCGGCGGGCTCGGTGATCGCGCGGCGCAGCTGGTCCGCGCTCATCGGCTCGATGGTGATCTCGGTGCCGCACAGGCCCTTGTCGTGGCAGCGCTGCCGTTGGTCGGCGCGCACCGCGAGCACCACGTGGGGGCAGCGGGTGAGGGCGGTGATGAAGTCGTCCGCGTCCAGTGCTCTCTCGAAGTCGTCGACGAGGAGGACGAGGCCGGGGCGGTGCTGGCGGAGTCTGAGCCTGAGGTGGTCGGGGTCCTGCCGGAACTCCTCGGCGAGCTGGTCCTTCGTGGTGTTCTCGAAGATCCCGGTGAGGGCTTCGGCGAGGTCCTCGATCGGGTTCTTCGCGGGCGTGATCACCACGGCGTCGACGAGGGCGGGCTGGAGACCGGCCTGGAGCAGCGAAGTCCTGCCCGATCCGGAGGCTCCGAAGACGACGGTGAGCGGCTTCGCCCTGACCGACTCGACGACCTGCTCGACGAGACACTCACGCCCGAAGAACCGCTTCGCGTCGTGCTCGGTGAAGGATGCGCTGCCGGGATACGGCGCGTTCGGGTGCAACGGCAGCGTGTGCTCGGCCGCCAGCTCACGCCAGCGCTTGGTCCACGGCGCGGGATCGGCCTCACACGCTTTGACGAACGCCAGCGTCAGTGCGAGCGACGGCAGCTTGCGGCCTCCGGCCGCGTCGGACAGCGCGGTCGGCGAGTAGTTCGCCCGCCGAGCCAGCTCGCGGTAGCTCGGTTTGCCTGCCTGGTCACGCAGTCTCCGCAGGTCACCGGCAAACCGCAGCAACGCGGTGTCCTCCGGACCCAGCGGTCGTTCCCCTCGTGGCATGCCGCCTCCTGGCGGGATTGTCCACCAGAGGTTCGCCCGCCGTCTAACGGCCTGCTAATCGCTCACCATCCGGATGTGTTCTTCGTGATCGTTCAACCCGGTCGGACGCCGCCGGTCAGTCCCGGCACGGCGGAGCGAAGTCGATGTCGCCGAAGTACCGTTCCCACTCCTCGCGGTTCATCCTCGGGAAAGCCTGCTCACAGATCCGGACCGCCGGATCACGCGGATCGACGTTCCACAGCCGCACCGCCCGGTCCGCACCACCCGTCACGACCTCGTCGCCCTTGGGCGTGAGGCCGACCGCCGAGACCGGACCGGAGTGCCGGCGCAACAGAGCCTGCTCGACCGGCTCGTTCCGGTCTTCGAGCTGCCACAGGCGCACCAGGCCGTCGTCGGTGGCCACCGCGACGCTGCCGTCGCCGAGCCAGGCCGAGGTCACCTCGCCGCCGCCGGACGGGATCTCGGCGCGCAGAACCGGGTCGCGCGGATCAGTCGCGTCCCAGAGGTGGACGGCGGTGCCTGCGGTGGTCATGAGGAGGTCGTAGCCCGCGAACTGGGCGCTGCCGGCGAACTTCTCGGTCAGCGAGAGGAGCTTGACGTCGCGCGGGTCGGTCACGTCGACGAGGTGGACCGCGCGGCCGGTCGTCACGGCGGCGAGGATCTGACCGTCGAGGCGGAAGGCCATGCCCGCCAGCGGACCCAGGTCCAGTTGCGTGGTGACGAGAAGCCTCGGGCGTTCACCGCGCAGATCGGTCCAGAAGCTCAGGGCGCCGTCATGGTCGGTGGTGACGAGGGTCGTGCCCTGCCAGGCGATCGCGGTGGCGCGGACGGGGAGCACGGTCAGTTCGCGCGGTTTGCCGAGGGAGACGTCGACGACGTGGACGGCGCCGTCCTCTCCCGCCGAGGCGACGAGGCCACCGGTCGAGTCCATCGCAAGTGCCGTGACGGCGCCGTCGTGCTTCGTGGCGTCGTGGGACGTGCGTGGGGACGGCAGGTCGTCGAGCGCGGTCAGCACGACCGTGCCGTCGCGGTGGCCGGTGGCGACCTGGTGCTGGGTCGGGCCGACCACCAGTGCGGTGACCTCGGACTGGGCTTCGCGCAGTACCTGAGAAGACACGTCCTCCTGGCGCAAACCGTTGCGCGCCTGGGGCAACGGCACGAGCTGGTGAGCGGCCAGCGCGATCTGCTGCGCCAGTGCGGGGTTCGTGGAGCGCAGGGACGCTGCCTCGCCCACGGCCCTCAGGACGGCGGCGTGGGTGCGTTGTTCGTCGGCGGTTCTGCCTGCCTGCAAAGCGAAGACGGTCGTGCTGGCTGCGACGACCACCAGCGCGGCGAGGACGGCGAGCAGCTGGCGTTGACGGCGAGTACGTCTTCGTGCGCTCGCCGAGACCTCCTCTTCCGCGGCCAGGCTCGCGGCCAGGAACGCGCGTTCCCTGGAGTTCAAGGACAAACCGGCGGGAACGTTGGCGAGCCTGCGACCGCGGAACAGCGCACCGGTGTCGCGGTCGAGCGACTCCCAGCTCTGCGTGGCGTGGGTGAGTTCGCGCTGTGCCTTGATGTTCTCGCGCTCCTGCTCGACCCACTCCTGGAACGTCGGCCAGCTGCGGATCAACGCCTCGTGCGCGAGCTCGACGCCGTCGCGGTCGATGACGACGAGCCTGGCCGCGGCCAGCGCCTGCAGAACTTCCTCGTCGGCCTCGAGTTCGTCCTTGTGCGCACGGCGTTTCGTGTCCTCGGTCGTGACGAGTCGCAACAGGATCCGTTTCGCCTGCGCCCGTTGTTTCGGTGCAAGCCCGTCGAAGACTTCCTGCGCGGTGCGCGCGACGGCGTGTTCGAGGCCGCCGACCTCCTCGTAGCCGGAGAGGGTCAGCGTCATGCCGCGGCGGTGCTGCCAGGTCTCCGCGAGCGCGTGCGACAGCAGCGGCAACACCGCGGCCTGTCCCACCGCGTCGGCCATGAGCCTCGCCAGCAGCGCCGTCTCGACCTTGGCGCCCACGACCGCGGCGGGTTCGGTGATGGCGAGGCGCAACTCGTCGGGTGTCATCGCGCCGACCATGACCTGGCTGCCGCTGAGGGCCTCGACCAGTTCCGGATACTGCGCGCAGTGCCCGTAGTAGTCAGCGCGCACACCGATGACGACCTTGGCGCACCCGGTGAGTGCCGCGATGAGCCACGTCCGCAGTTCTTCGCTGCGGCACAACGTGAACAGCTCCTCGAACTGGTCCACGACAACGAGATGCGCGTGCTTTCGCCCGAGTTCTCGCGGGTCTTCGAGCTCATCGGCGAGCTCGACCGCGTCCTGACCGGTGAGGCGGGCGAGCGCGACCGCGCACTCCTCCACGGGATTCGCGCCGGGCGTGAACAGCAGAACGGGTTCTCGGGTGCGGGCGATGAGGCCGGCCCGCAGCAACGAAGACTTCCCCACGCCGGACGGCCCGAACACACCGGTGAAGCGGTTCGTGGTGGTCAGCAGCTCGGCCGTCAACCGCTCACGCCCGAAGAACTTCGGTGCGTCACCGGGCTGGAACATCGCCAGACCGACGTACGGGCTGTCGCTGGCCGCGTGCGGTGCGGACTCGGCGACCTCACGCCACCGCCGCGCCCACTCGTCCGGGTCAGCGTCACAAGCCTTGGCGTACGCCTTCGTCACCGCCAGACTCGGCAGCTTCCGCCCGCCGGCCGCCTCCGACAGCGCCGCGGCCGAGTAGTGCGCCCGCCGGCTCAGCTCCCGGTAGGTGGGGCTGCCCGCACGCTCCCGCAGGCGGCGCAGATCCGCCGCGAACTGCAGGAGACCGCTCTCGCCCTCGTCGAGAGGGCGTTCCCGTCTCGGCATTCCGTCATTGTTCAGAGAACTTTGTTCAGCGGCCAACAGCTGACCGTGAACAACCCGTTCGCCCTAACGTCTCCGGTGACGCGTCATGACACGGGGAAGGCCCGGTGCTCGCGCCCCGAACCGGCGCCGGTGTGGCCGTGGGTGGCCTGCGCGTGCGTCACCCACGGCTCAAGCATTCAGCACACGGGCACGCGTTCCACGTCCGCGAAGTAACGGCGCCATTCCTCGTCGGTCAGTTCGACCGCCCGCTCCCGGCACAGTCCCCTCCGGACCTTCTCCAGATCGGTGCGCAGTGACCAGGTGGACGGCGCCGAGTCGATCACGCCGAAAGCCTTCTCGCGCTCCCGGTAGCGCACTCCGCCGATGCTGCCGCGGAAGCCGCCGAACGATCCCGCGGTGACCGCCTCGCCCTTCGCGCTGATGTCCCAGACGTCGACAGAGGACTCGCTCAGCACGGCGATCTGCCTGTCATCGGTGCTGAAGGCGAACGACGCGGCGAAGCCGCCCGGCACCCGTGGCACCGTCGCCCACACCTGTGGCTCGTCCGCATCGGACACGTCCCAGAGGACGATCCTGCTCGACGAGCGCACCGCCAACTGCCGCCCGTTGTTGCTGATCGCGACGTCGAGGGACTCGCTGGGGACCCGCATCGACGTCCGGACGTACCGGCCGCCGTTGCTGATGTCCCAGACCTGGGCCTCTAGCGTCTCAGTGGAGTCGTTGCGCACCAACAGAGCGACCTCCTGGCCGGACGGCGCCACAGCCGCGGACATCACGCGCTCCGAAGGCAACACGGTCTGCAGGGGCCGCGCCGGATCCCGCAGGTCCCAGATGGACGCGTGACTGCGCGGGCCACCGTCGAGCAGTTCGCTCGCGATCACCAGTGTGCCGTCCCGGTTCACGCCGAAACCGTGCGCCGCACGGGAGATCGGCAGCACGCCGAGCTGCCTGGGATGGAGTGGATCGGCGATGTCCCAGATCCCGATCTCGCCCGATCGCTCGAACGTGAAGGCCCGCCGATCGTCGGCGCTGAGCACGACCTGGTCGACCAGGCTTCCCATCGCCGGGGCCGCCTTGCCCGCGTCCTGCCTCGCCACGATCGTCGCCGGCCCCGTCCCGCCGGTCGCGACGAGCAGCTCGCCGCCGTCGGCATCGTCAGGAACGCGCCCGGTGATTCCCGGCCTGGACATCACCGTCCTCGCCAGCCTGGCGGCGTCGGCGTTGAGCACCGCGTCCCGCGTCACCGGGCCGGGCGTCACCGCGTACGCCGCGAGTGCGAGACGTGCCGCCCTCAGCGGATCAGCCGGGATCAACCGCATGACCTCCGTCGCGGCACGGCCGGCCAGTGCGTCGTTGCGCTGCTGCGTCGCCTCCCGTGTCTTTGTAGCCGCGAACACGGCCGTGCCCGCCAGGAGCAGCACCAGGACCGACAGGACGCTGATGACCACGCGGGTGCGGCGGGTGCGGCGACGGCCGTCGGCCTGGCTGGCGGTGAGGAAGGCGCGTTCGGGTTCGGTGAGGGAGTTCGCGTCGAGCTCGGCGGCCTGGGCCAGCCTTGCGCCCTTGTAGAGGAGGTCGCGGTCCCCGTCCCACTCGGCCGCGGCCTCGGTGAGCTGGTGGTGGACGCGCAAGGCTTCCCGATCCTCCGCGATCCAGTCACGCAGGCGCGGCCAGGAGCGGATCAACGCCTCGTGGGTGAGTTCGGCGTGCTGCTCGGAGAGCGTGACCAGGCGGGCGTTCGCGAGGTGCTCCAGCACCTCGGGGTCCAGGTCCTCGCGGGTGGCACGGCGCTTGGTGTCCTCGGTGCCCTCGCCCAGCGCGATGAGGCGCAGGAAGATGCGGCGGGCGATCTGCCGCTGCTCTTCGGTGAGCTGGGAGTGGACGGCTTCGGCGGTGCGGGCGATGGCGTGCTCGACGCCGCCCGCTTCCTCGTAGCCGACCAGCGAGAGGGTCATGCCGCGGCGCCGGTGCCAGGTCTCGACGAGGGCGTGCTGGACGAGCGGCAACGCGGCCGCCTGACCTGCGACGTCGGCCACCAGCCGGGCGACAAGGGCGGTTTCCACGGTGGCGCCGACGAGCTGGGCCGGTTCGGTGATGGCGCGACGGAGTTCGTCGGTGGTCATCGGACCGACGAGGAGCTGCGCGCCTTCGAGAGCTTCGACCAGTTCCGGATGGCGGCCGACGTGGCCGTAGAAGTCGGCGCGGACGCCGATCACCACGTGCGGGGCGATGACGAGAGCCTGGACGAACCAGTCGCGTTGCGCGGGACCGCAGAGGGTGAAGACCTCCTCGAACTGGTCGACCACCAGCACGAGGTCCTCGTCGTGCTGCTTGATCAGCAGGCCGAGTGCGGCGGGGTCGGTGAGCTCGCTGCGCAGAACCACCGCGGAGTGACCGGTCAGCTGGGCGAGGCGGACGGCGCACTCGTCCTGCGGCTGGACACCGGGGGTGAGGATCAGGGCTTGGCCGAGACGTGGCAGCAAGCCTGCGCGCAACAGTGAGGACTTGCCGGAGCCGCTCGCACCGAAGACGCCGACGAACGGGCGCTCCTTCGTGAGCTGAACCAGCTTCGCGGTGAGTTTCTCGCGACCGACAAAGCGGTCGGCGTCCTCTTTCTGGAACGCCTTGAGGCCCACGTACGGGGCTTCACCGGTCGGGTCGGGCGGGGCCGCGATGGCGCGCCAGCGCTGTTCCCACTCCTGCTCGTCGCCGTCGCAGGCCTTGACGTAGGCGAGGGTGACGGCCAGCGACGGGAGTTTCTTGCCGCCCGCGGCATCGGAGAGCGTGGCCGCCGAGTAATGCGCGCGTGAAGCGAGCGCGCGATAGGACGGTTTGCCCGCCTTGTCCCTCAGCTTGCGGAGGTCCGCGGCGAAACTGCCGAGTTCGGTGTCAGCGCTCTCCAGCGGACGTTCTGTGCGTGGCATGTCGGTCTCCCCCTGTGACCGATTGTCTACACCGTGTTGTTCAATGCGCATGGCCGACCCCTTACAACGTCTTCGCCGTAGCGTTCTCGTCGCAAGGTGAATGGGGATTCACCGCAGGTCGCCCCTCCGGGATTCGGGGGCCGGAGGGGCGAGCGGGGTCAGATTCTTCTCAGAGACCGACGAGCTTGTAAAGACCGCCGACTTCCTGGCGGTTCAGCACGCGCATCGAGCCGGGCCGCTGGTTGCCGAGCGACACGTCACCGACCGCGACCCGCACCAGCGACTGCACCGGGTAGCCGACGTGTTCGAGCAGGCGGCGCACGATGTGCTTGCGGCCCTCGTGCAGCACGACCTCGACCAGCGCCTTGCCGGGAACCGCGCTGATGAGCTTGAACGAGTCGACCTTGATCGGGCCGTCCTCCAGCTCGATGCCGGCCTTGAGCTTCTTGCCGAGACCCTTCTCGACCGGGCCGGGGACCTCGGCGAGGTAGGTCTTCATGACGTTGTAGCTCGGGTGCATCAGCCGGTGCGCGAGCTCGCCGTCGTTGGTGAGCAGCAGCAGGCCCTCGGTCTCGGCGTCGAGGCGGCCGACGTGGAACAGGCGCTCCTTGCGGCTGCGCACCAGGTCGCCGACGCACGGGCGGCCCAGGTCGTCCTCCATCGTGGAGAGCATGCCGTACGGCTTGTTCAGCGCGATGGTGACGACGTCCTCACGGATCTGCACCCGCACGCCGTCGACGTGCACGACCGCCGTCTCGGGGTCGATCCGCCGGCCCTGCTCGCGCACGACCTTGCCGTCGACCTGGACGCGCCCCTCGGCAATCAGTTCCTCGGAAGCGCGGCGCGAGGCGATCCCCGCCTGCGCGAGCACCTTCTGCAGGCGCACGCCCTCGTTCTCAGACATCGTCGATCGCATCCACTTCGGGCAGCAGCGGCGCGATTGGCGGCAGGTCGGCGAGCGACGACAGCCCCAACCGCTCCAGGAACAGTTCGGTCGTGCGGTACAGGATCCCACCCGTGTCGCTGTCGGTGCCCGTCTCCTCGATGAGCCCCCGCGCGACCAGGGTCCGAATCACACCGTCCACGTTGACGCCACGCACCGCCGCGACCCGCGCCCTCGTGACGGGCTGCCGGTAGGCGATCACCGCGAGCGTCTCCAGGGCCGCGCGGGTGAGTTTCGCGCGCTGGCCGTCGAGCAGCAGCTTCTCCACGAACGGGGCGTACCGGTCCCGCGTGTAGAACCGCCAGCCGTCCCCCGCCCTGCGCAGGTCGATGCCGCTGCCGGACTCGGTGTACCGGGTGGAGAGTCTACGGACTGCCTCCCTCACCCGTGCAACCGGCTGGTCAAGGGCACTGCTGAGCTGGTCTTCGGTGATCGGGCTGTCGACGACGAGGAGAACGGACTCGAGCGCCGCCTCGAACTCGGCGTCGTCGGTGAGGTCGGGCAGGCCGCTGTCCTCGATGGCCTCCTCGGGGGCGGCGGAGAGGAGCTGCGCTTCGAGGGTGGCGGCGTCGGTCGTGTCGGCTTCGTCGGCCGGCTGCTCGGGCTCCGGCTCGGGCTCGGGGGCG
>NZ_VSRL01000143.1 GCF_012184385.1 Lentzea indica | reverse complement strand
GGGGCCATGGGGGGCGCCCATCCGGCATCGCGCCGCCGACGTGGTGTCGTGGTGGTGTGGAGGATGGAGCGGCGGCAGGGCTGCGCGGCCGCGTGGGTCGTGTCGAGGCGCGGAGGAGGCGCCGCAGGGCCGTGGCCGCCCGTTGGCACGCTACCGGAGCCGGTATGACCGCCAGCCGGCACACCACCGGAGCCGGCGTGACCGACCGGTCGGCACACCACCCGAGCCAGCACCACCCGAACCGGCGCCACCCGAACCGGCACCAGAACCGCCGCCCAGCGACGGCGGCGCGGACACGGCAGGACCCGCAGCGGTTGCCGCGTGGGTGGCGGGGAGCGTCGGTGCCGCCGTGCAAAGTCGGGGGTGCGGAGACCGGGGCGCCGCCGGGAGCCACCGAGGTGACGGCGGCAGCCTTGGTGCCGTCGGCGCCACCTGGCGGGGCGTAGACCTCGCGGACCTTGGAACCGATGTCGTGGCCGCGGTCCGCGATCTCCGAAGCGGAGTCCTTGATGGACGACATGTCGTCGTGGATGTCGTTGACCGCGTTGCGGACGTCGCGACCGGCCTCGGTCACCTCCTGGGTGGCGTTCATGGCCTCGGCGAGGGTGTCGGCGTCCTTCAGCTTGCCGATGGCCGAGAAGACTCGGCCGACGGCGTCGAACAGCGCCTTCACGTCCGAGACGAGCTTCTTGACCGTGTCGATGATGTCCATCACGCGCCGGTAGATCTGGTACGCGTTCCAGACCATCTCGGCGGCCTTGATCCAGCCTGCCAGCGGGATCCAGACGGTGGCTGCGGCCTCGAGCAGCTTGTTGACGAGGTAGTCCAGCAGGCGGGCGGCCTGCTTGCCCAGGGCCTCGGCGCCGGAAGCGACGGTGTCGAAGCCCTTGGCGATCAGCTGGGCGACGCCCATCTCGGCCAGCAGGCCGGCCTTCCAGCCGAGCGCGATGTACTTCTCGTGGGCACGGGCGGCCTCACCGTCCCAGTGGCCGCGCACCTTCCCCACGGCGTCGGTGAGGTTGTACGAGACGTCGTTCATCGCGTTGCCGACCATGCGCCACGCGTCACCGTCGGCGCGGATCTTCGACCAGTCGCCGGTGATCGGCGTGATGATCGTGGCGACCAGGCTTTCGCCGGTCACGGCCTCGAACACCCAGTTGACCGCCTGCACGCCCCAGCCCTGGTCCTGCAGGACGTCGTTCAGGGAGGCTCTGTCGACCTCGGGCTGCTTGAGGGAAGCGGAGACCGGGCGCGGGTCCCGGTAGGCCATCGTCGTCACTTCAGCAGCCCCTCGAAGATCGCACGCTGGGCCTTGTCGATGTCCTCGTAGACCGTGGCAGTCGCGTCCACCGCGGACGCCGCGCCCTCCAGCTTCGACTTGCCGAAGTCGAGCGTCTCGTCGAACAGCGCGCGCACGACGTCCACGCCCGGCTGCAGCAACGTGAGCAGGCCCGTGAAACCGCCCTTGTCGCACGCCGTGGTGTGGACGTACTTGCGGATCGTCTCGAACTCTTGGGCTTCGGTGCGCAGGTACTCGGCGTACGCGCGCAACTCGGCCGCGTCGGTGAACAGCGACGACACAGCGTCCCCCCTGCGGACTCAGGTGCTCGGGTGCTCAGGTCACGCTGTGACGCAGAACTCTCGTCACCAGTTCCCCGTGCGGTGGAAGTTGTTCAGGCGTTCCAGGCACGGATCCAGGTCCATGCCTTGTGCGGACACCCATGAGTCGTCGTAGTAGGTGTTTGCGTAACGCTCGCCGCCGTCACACAGCAAAGTCACCACGCTCCCGCGTGTGCGAGATTGCCGCATCTCGGCGACGATCTCGAACGCTCCCCAGAGATTTGTTCCGGTCGAACCGCCGACCCGCCGCCCGAGCAGGTCCTCCACGTACCTGATGGTGGCCACGGACGCCGCGTCCGGCACCTTGATCATGCGGTCGATCACCTGACCGATGAACGACGGCTCCACCCGCGGCCGCCCGATGCCCTCGATCCGCGAGCCTCGCGTGCCCACCAGGTCGGGGTTGCTGTCCCGCCACGCGTCGAAGAAGACCGAGTGCTCGGGGTCGACCACGGCAAGACGGGTGTTCAGCTTCTGGTAGTGGATGTACCGGCCGACCGTTGCCGACGTACCGCCCGTGCCTGCTCCCACGACCACCCAGTCCGGTTCCGGCGAGGGCTCGAGCTTCATCTGGTCGAAGATGGACTCGGCGATGTTGTTGTTGCCTCGCCAGTCCGTCGCGCGCTCGGCGTGCGTGAACTGGTCCATGAAGTGGCCGCCGAGCTCAGCGGCCAGCCGCCGCGACTCGTCGTAGATCGCCGAAGGCTGGTCGATGAAGTGGCACTTTCCGCCCTGCCGCTCGATCAGCGCGATCTTCTCCGGCGAGGCTTTCTCATGCTCGACGCCGATGGCACTGGTGCGCGCATGCGGGCCGAGGCGCGCGCTCTGCTGGACGCAGGTCCTCCGCTCGCGACCGTCACCGAACTGGAAGATCGCCGGTACGGGACGACCGACCTGCTCGAAGACCTGATCGGCGCCCGTGACGATGACGAGATGCTGTTCGTCGCGGCACGGTTGCTGACCTGTGCGGGCGAGCTGGCACTGGTCGTGCAGAACCGCTGGCTCGGGCACGGGAAGTGGCTCCTGCGCCGTCTTCGTGACGCGAAGGCCGACGAGCTCGTGGACGCCTACCGCGCGTTGGTGCGAGGCGAAGGCGCCGAGTGGTTCATCGAGGTCGTGGAGCACGTTCTGGAGTCCGCGGGAGGGCGGCTGGAGGCCGGTTACCGCCGGGCAGCGCCACCCCGATGACCAGCTAGCCTCTGCATTCGTGCTGCTCATCGTCCTGGAGCTGATCGGGATCGCCGTGTTCGCCGCCTCCGGCGCGGTGGCCGCCGTCCGTGCGCGCCTCGACGTGTTCGGCGTGACCATCCTGGCTCTCACCACGGCATTGGGCGGCGGCATCGTCCGCGACGTGCTGCTGGGCGTGCATCCGCCGACGAGTCTCAGGAACTGGCCGTACCTGCTGGTCGCCGGCGGCACGGGCCTGATCGTCTTCTGGTTCCACCCGCAGGTCGCCAGGCTGCGTCGCTCCGTGCTGCTGCTGGACGCCGTGGGTCTGGGTCTGTTCGTCACGTCGGGCACCACCACCGCGCTCGCTCTCGGCGCGACCCCGTACGCGGCGTGCCTCATCGGCATGACGACCGGTATCGGCGGTGGGGCGCTCCGTGACCTCCTCCTCCGGGAGATTCCGTTGGTTCTGAGGAGAGAGATCTACGCCGTCGCGGCCCTCGCCGGCGCGGTCGTCGTCGCGGTGGGTGAGTGGGCCGGATTGCCGAAAGGCCTGGTCGCGCTGACTGGTGCGTCAATAATCATCACCATCAGGCTGATTGCGCTCTGGCGGAAGTGGAACGCACCCGTCGCGCGTGGCCTCGAGGGCTAACGCCGAACTCACACCCGCAGTTAGGGCCCTTCTCAGGCGCCTCTCAGATCCCTCGGCAAGACTGCCCCCATGCGCATCCTCGTTGTCGATGACGATCGGGCGGTCAGGGAGTCACTCCGCCGCTCGCTGCAGTTCAACGGCTACCAGGTCGAGACCGCCGGAGACGGCATGCAGGCCCTGGAGTCGGTGAACGCCGCCAGGCCGGACGCCATGGTGCTCGACGTGATGATGCCGCGGCTGGACGGCCTTGAGGTGTGCCGCAGGCTGCGCAGCACCGGCGACGACCTGCCGATCCTCGTGCTGACCGCGAGGGACGCCGTGAGCGACCGCGTGTCCGGTCTGGACGCCGGTGCCGACGACTACCTGCCCAAGCCGTTCGCGCTGGAGGAGTTGCTGGCCAGGCTGCGCGCTCTGCTGCGCCGTGCCGCTCAGGACATCGACGCCGCCCAGCACTCCGCGGCCGTGCTCAAGTTCGCCGACCTGGAGCTGGACCCGTCCACCAGGGACGTCCGCGCGGCGAGCGTGCCATCAGCCTCACCCGCACCGAGTTCGCGCTGCTCGAGCTCCTGCTGGCGCACCCGCGCCAGGTGCTCACCCGCAGCCGCATCCTGGAGGACGTGTGGGGATACGACTTCCCGACCTCGGGCAACGCGCTCGAGGTGTACGTGGGCTACCTGCGCCGCAAGACGGAGGCGGATGGCGAGCCGCGGCTGATCCACACGGTGCGCGGGGTGGGCTACGTCCTGCGGGAGACCCCTCCGTGATCTTGGAACCCCAGGGACGGCTCCAGAAGGCGTCGCTGCGGGCTCGGGTCACCTGGCTCGCGGCGTTCTGCGTCGCAGGGGCAGTCGCGTTGGTGTCGTTCGGCGCGTACATGATCGTGCGCAAGAGCGTGTACGACGCGCTCGACGAGAGCCTGCGCACCCGTGCCGTCGCCGTGGCCACCGGCGAGAAGATCAACACGCCGGACCTGGTCGACAAGTACCCGGCGGCGTTCCTCGCCGCCGGCGACGTGAAGATGGGTGTCCTGCTGGCGGACAGCGGGCAGCTCCTCTACCCGCAGGACTCCGAACGGCCGCCGACGGTCGAGGAGGCCTGGGACGTCGCACAGGGCGAACGCGACGAGTTCATCTGGACCGACCACAAGACCGAGTCGCGGGTCATCGCCGTCAAGTACCAGCGGAACCAGGCGATCATCATCGCCCAGTCGATGCTGCCGCAACGCACCACCCTCGCCAAGCTCAGCGTGGTCCTGCTGCTCATCGGCGGTGCCGGCGTGCTGCTCGCGGCCATCGCGGGCACGGCGGTCGCTCGCACGGGCCTGAGGCCGGTGCAGCGGTTGAGGGAGGCCACCGAACGCGTCGCGAACACGGGCGACCTGACGCCGATCCCGGTGTCGGGCGACGACGAGCTGGCCCGGTTGACGCACAGCTTCAACGCCATGCTCGGCGCGGTCGCCGAGTCGCAGGAACGGCAGCGCCGCCTGGTCGCCGACGCGGGCCACGAGCTGCGCACACCGTTGACCTCGATGCGCACCAACCTGGAACTCCTGCTGGCATCGGAACGTCCGGATTCGCCCACGTTGTCCGAAGAGGACAAGCGGGAGATCCAGACGGACGTGCGCGCGCAGCTCGACGAGCTGACGACGCTGATCGGCGACCTGGTCGAACTGGCCCGCGAGGACGCCCCGCAGGTGATCCACGAGCCCGTCGATCTCGTCGAGGTGGTAGAACGGGCGATGGACCGCGCGCGCCGACGCGCCTCGAACGTCACGTTCGACGTGCAGCTGCAACCGTGGACACTTCTGGGTGATTCAAGTGCTCTCGAGCGCGCGGTGCTGAACCTCCTCGACAACGCGGTGAAGTTCAGTCCCTCGGGCTCAGCGGTGCGGCTGAACCTCCGTCAGGTGGGCGACGGCAGCGCCGTGGTGGAGGTGGCGGACGCGGGCCCCGGCATCGCGGACGCCGATCTACCTCACGTTTTCGAGCGGTTCTACCGTTCGTCCGAGGCGAGGACCCTGCCGGGTTCCGGCCTGGGACTCGCCATCGTCAAGCAGGTGGCACAGCGGCACGGCGGCACGGCCGCAGCGGGCAGAGCGCCCGAGGGCGGTGCCCTGTTCACGTTGCGCCTACCCGGACGTCCGTAAGGTGGGGCGTGTGAGTCATCGCGTGAACGACGAGTCTTCGTCGACCTGGGAGACGACGCCTCCCGCCGGAGACGGCACTGAGCGCTCCTCGTCGCGCTCCTCGTCGTACTCCTACGACGACGAACCGGCGCCCAGGTTCCACAGGAAGAAGACGAAGAAGAAGCAGCCGTTCTGGAAAGAGCTGCTGGTCATCTTCAGCGTGGCGCTGCTGCTGACCGTCGTCATCCAGACGTTCGTCGCGCGCGTGTTCGTCATCCCGTCGGCATCGATGGAGACGACCCTGCACGGCTGCACGGGCTGCGTGAACGACAAGGTGCTGGTCGAGAAGATCACGTACCTGTTCCGCGACCCCCAGCCGGGCGACGTCATCGTCTTCCGCGGCCCGCCGAACTGGACCGGTGGCAAGGAGCCGCCGAACTTCGTCGTCGGCACGCTGCAGGACCTCGGCTCGATGGTGAACCTGTCCGAGCCCAGCGGCACGGACTTCATCAAGCGCGTCATCGCCGTCGGCGGCCAGACCGTCGAGTGCTGCGACGACCAGGGCCGCGTACTCGTGGACGGCCAGCCGCTGGACGAGCCGTACCTGAACTTCAGTGGCGGCCCGCGCCAGCAGGACACGTTCGAGAAGGTCACCGTGCCCGCGGGCAAGCTCTGGGTGATGGGCGACAACCGCAACAACTCGTCGGACTCGCGCAAGCACGGCGACCCGACGCCGGCGGACGGCGCCATCCCGGTCGACAACGTCGTGGGCAAGGCTCGCGTGATCGTCATTCCGGTCGGGCGCTGGGGTTCGATCTCGGACTACAACCCGCAGACCGGCGGCAAGTAGACGTAAAGCTGCGAAAGGGGCGAGGGCCTGCTGGCCCTCGCCCCTTTTTCGCTGTCCTGCGGTCAGCCCTTCGTCGAGCCCAGCGTCAGCCCGCCGACGAACTGCCGCTGCAGCACGAAGAACACGACCAGCGTGGGCAGCGCGACGAGCAGCGACCCCGCCGCGATCAGGTTGTTGTCGGTGAAGAACGTGCCCTTGAGGTTCTGCAACGCCGAGGTGACCGGCATCTTGTCGCCGTCCTGGATCAGCACCAACGCCCACAGGAAGTCGTTGTAGATCCAGGTGAACTCGAGCGTCGCCAACGCCGCCAGAACCGGACGGCACAGCGGCAACGTCAGCTGCCAGTACTGCCGGAACACCGACGCGCCGTCCACGCGGGCGGCCTCGGTCAGCTCGTACGGGATCGTCTTCATGTAGTTCGACAGCACGAACGTGCAGAAGCCGGACTGGAAGGCGATGTGGATCAGCACGACTCCGAGCGGTGAGTCGATCAGCGACCCGCTCGCGCTGATCCACTCCGGCACCTCGATCAGCCGGTACAACCGCCACAGCGGCGTCACGATCACCTGCTGCGGCAACAGGTTGCCCGCGGTGAAGAGCATGAGCAGCAGCAGGTTGAACTTGAAGCTGAACCGGGAGACGCCGAACGCGATCATCGAGCTGAGCAGCAGTGTGATGACCAGCGCGGGGATCGTGATGAGGAACGTGTTCCAGTAGAAGTGCGGCAGCTCGCCGATCTCCCACGCCTTCGCGAAGTTGTCGAACGTGAGCGACTTCGCGACGGAGAAGTAGCCGTTGACCGACGTGTCCTCGTACGTGCGCAGCGAGGCGTAGACCGCCCACAGCAGCGGCGCCAAAGTCATCAAACACGTCAGGATCAGGAACGTGTGCAGCGCGACCCGTGCCGGGGTCACCACCCGCTTCTTCACAACCGGCACCGAAGGCCGTTCCAGCGTGGCCGTCACGTCCGGTTCTCCTTGCTGAACACCTGGTACAGGTACGTGATGATGAATCCGAGCGAGATCGTCAGCAGGATCACCGCCACCGCGGAACCCCGGCCGATGCGGCTCGCCTCACCGATGATGTTGTCGGTCACCAGTACCGACAGCAGCTCCAAACCGTTGCGCCCCTTGTTGATGACGTACACGATGTCGAACGCGCGCAGCGCCTCGATCACCGTCACCACGAGCACCACGATGTTGACCGGCTTCATCACCGGGAACGTGACGCGGAAGAACGTCTGCGTCGCCGAGGCGCCGTCGAGCGCCGCGGCTTCCTTCAGCGCGGGGTCGACCGACTTCAGGCCCGCCAAGTACAGCAGCATGATGTAGCCGGTGTGGCGCCACGCGGCCGCGACGAGCACCGCGTACAGGTTGATGTCGGAGTCGCCGATCCAGTCGACCGGGTTGTCCGTCAGGCCCAGCACCGAGTTCAGCAGGCCGCCGTCCGGCGTGTAGATCAGCTGCCAGATGAAGCCGACCAGTGCGAGCGACAGCACCATCGGCATGTACAGCGCGCTCTGGTAGATCCGGCTGCCCTTGATCTCCCTGTCCAGCAGCACGGCCAGCAGCAGACCCGCGCAGGTCGGCACGATGAGCAGGAACACCAACCAGATCAGGTTGTGCTGCACCGCCGGCCAGAACCGCGGGTACTCGGTGAAGATCTCGACGTAGTTCCCGACACCGATCCACTCGATGTCCTCGAAGCCGCCGATGCCGTTCCACCTGCTGAACGACAGCGCGACCGAGCCCAGTGTCGGGATCCACACGAACAACACGTGCACGAACGTGGGGATGCCGAGCATGAGCCCCAGCACCAGTTTGTCGGTTCCGGCCAGCGCGGTGGCGCGCGGCCCGCGACGCCGACGAGGCGGCGACCCCTGGGGGGCCACCGCCTTCGGCTTCTCCTGCAATGCGGTCACTTGAAGATGTTCTTCGCCTGATCAGCCATGCCCTTGAGCACGGAGTCGATGTCGTCGGGGTTCTTGATGAACGCGATGAGGCCGTTCGTCGCCGCCTCGCTCGCGAAACCGGGGTCGGTGTCGCGGTCGAGGAACTGCGTGATGTGCTTCGCGTTCTTGATGGTGTCCGCCACCTTCTTCTGCAGCGGGCTGTAGCCGGAGGTGTCCGCCTTCTGGTTGGTCGCGACCGCGGTCGGGTCGGCCTTCAGGTAGGCGAGCTGCGGCTCGGCGCTCGACAGGTACTCGAGCAGCTTGAGCGCACCGTCCGGGTTGGCCGGCTTCTTCGCCATCATGTAGCCGTCGATCGGCGCTTCGACCGTGTCGGTGCCGTGCGCGGGGTTGATCTCCGGGAACGGGAAGAAGTCCAGGTCGTCCTTCTCCGCGTCGGGGAACTGCTGACCCACGAACGCGCCCAGCAGGTACATGCCGGACTTCTTCTGCTGCAGCGTCTGCGCGGCTTCCTGCCACTCGCGGCCGAGCGCGTTCTCCTGGTGGAACGGCAGGAGCCGCTTCCAGGTGTCGAACACGTCCTTGACCCGCTTGTCCTGCCAGTTCTCCTTGCCTGCCAGCAGGTCGACGTGGAACTGGTAGCCGTTGATGCGGAAGTTCAGCTGGTCGAACGTGCCCATGCCCGGCCAGCCCTGCTTCTGGGCGAAGGCGATCGGGATCAGGCCGTCGGACTTCATCTTCGTGGACAGCGCGACGAGCTCGTCGAGCGTCTTCGGGACCGCGTAACCGCGCTCCTGCCACACGCTCTTGCGGTAGAACATGCCCCACGCGTACTGGGTGAACGGCACGAAGTACTGCTTGCCGTCCGAGCCCGTGGACGCCTGCTTGAGCGGCTCGGAGTAGTTGGCACCGACCTTGCCCCACAGGTCGGTGAGATCACCGGTGAGGCCCTGGTTGGCGAAGAACCGCATCCGGTAGCCGGCGAACCACGCGAGCACGTCGTCCGGCTTGCCCTGCAGGTAGTTGTTGATCTGCTCCTGGTACTGCTCGTGCTGCTTGGTGTTGATCGTGACGCTGAGGCCGCCGGAGTTCTTCTCGAACGCCTTGACCGCCGCGGTGATCGCGTCCTTCGGCACCTGGTCGGACAGGTTGTTGCCGAACGTCACGACCTTGGAGTCGCTGCCGGAGCCCGATCCTCCGCCGCAGGCCGCCAGGCCTCCGGTCGCGGCGACACCCGCACCCGCCAGCATGATCCGCAGCATCGTGCGCCTGCCGAGTTGTGGTAACGGAGTGGAACCGGGCGTGTACCGAACCATCATCGCTCCTACGGGTGACGCTCGGTCTTGCGAACCGAACAGGACTCCAACAAAGTTGCGCACAATGTGGTCCCAGTCATACACCATGTCAAGCCCCGTTACGGAGCTGTTAACCCCGCGCACACGGCGTTTCCGCCGTGTACCGGGACAAGTACCGGTCAACCGCTGAACAGACCTAAACGCCAAGTTGTGTTTGCTTGTGTTGACGTTCTGATGGTTGTCGGCCACTCTTGCCGCCGTGACGACTTGGCCAACTGGCATGCAGGGGCTCGGCTGGGGAGCTGATTACAACCCCGAGCAGTGGCCGGAACACGTGTGGGCGGAGGACGTCGAGCTCATGCGGCGCGCCGGGGTCAACCTGGTCAGCGTCGGGATCTTCAGCTGGGCGAAGATCGAGGTCAGCAAGGGTGACTACCGGTTCGACTGGCTCGACCGGGTGATCGACCTGCTGCACGCCGGCGGCATCCGCGTCGACCTCGCGACCGCGACCGCGTCACCCCCGCCGTGGCTCACCGCCCAATACCCCGAGATGCTGCCCGTCCGCGCGGACGGCGTGCGGCTCTCGCACGGCTCCCGGCAGGCCTACTGCCCGTCGTCACCGATCTACCGCGAACGGGCGACGGCGCTGGCCGGCGAGCTCGCCTCGCACTACCGCGACCACCCGGCGCTGGCCGCGTGGCACGTGGGCAACGAGTACGGCTGCCACGTCTCGCGCTGCTACTGCGACACGTGCGCAGAGTCCTTCCGCGAGTGGCTGGCCGCCCGCTACACGCTCGACCAGGTCAACGACGCGTGGTCGACGGCGTTCTGGAGCCAGGGCTACACGGACTGGTCGCAGATCCTGCCGCCACGGGCGACGCCGACGTTCTCGAACCCGGGCCAGGTGCTCGACTACGACCGGTTCAGCGACGAGGCGTTGCTCGAGCAGTACAAGGCCGAGCGCGACGTCCTGCGCATGATCACGCCGGACGTGCCGATCACCACGAACTTCATGGCCACCTGGACGATGGAGGCGCTGGACTACTGGAAGTGGGCCCGCGAGGTCGACTTCGTCTCCAACGACCACTACACCGAGGCCCAGTCTCCCGACCGGCACATCGAGCTCGCGATGTCCGCGGATCTGACGCGAGGCCTGGCGGGCGGCAAGCCGTGGCTGTTGATGGAGCACTCGACGTCGGCGGTGAACTGGCAGCAGCGCAACATCGCCAAGCTGCCTGGCGAGATGCGGCGCAACTCGTTCCAGCACATCGCCCGTGGCGCGGACGGGACTCTGTTCTTCCAGTGGCGGCAGTCGCGCGGCGGCGGCGAGCGCTACCACTCTGCGATGGTGCCGCACGCGGGCACTGACACGAAGGTGTACCGCGAGGTGTGCCAGGTCGGGGCCGAGTACGCGACGTTGTCCGACGTCGTCGGCTCCACTGTGGACGCTTCGGTCGCTGTCCTGTTCGACTGGCAGTCGGGGTGGGCGCTGCGGCAGGACTCGCACCCGACCACGGACTTCCACTACCGCAAGCACGTCTTCGGCTACTACAAGGCACTGTGGCAGGCCGGGGTGACCGTCGACTTCGTGGCGCCGGGCACGAACCTGTCGGCGTACTCCATGGTCGTCGTGCCGGCGTTCTACACCGTGTCCGACGCGCACGCCGCGGTGATCGCGGACTACGTGGCAGGCGGCGGTCATGTCGTGGTCACGTACTTGTCCGGAGTTGCCGACGAGCACACGCGGGTGCGTCTGGGTGGTTACCCCGGAGCGTTCCGTGACGTGCTGGGCGTGTGGTCCGAGGAGTTCTACCCGTTGCGGCAGGGCGAAACCGTTTCCTTGACCGACGGGTCAACCGCCTCGCTGTGGACCGAGCACCTGCACGTGCGCAGCGCCGAAGTCGTTGTCTCCTACGCCGACGGGCCGTTGCCGGGCGTGCCGGCCGTGACACACAACGCGTTCGGCAACGGTGTTGCCTGGTACGTGGCGTGCGACCTCGACGAGAGCGGTCTCGGCCGAACGGTGGAAAGCGCGCTTTCCGGTGCGGGCGTGGCGGTGCCGCCCGAAAGGATCGAACACCGCGAGATTGAGCTTGTGAGGCGCAAGGGCGACGTATCGTGGCTTTTCGCCGTCAACCACACCGACACCGACGCTGAGATCGAGGCGTCCGGTGTCGACGTGTTGTCCGGCACGAAGGTCTCCGGACGCCTCACCGTGCGAGCCGGGGACGTCGTCGTCCTCAGGGAAGAGGTGTGAGGTGCTGGCACGTCAACGGCAAGCGGTGATCATCGAGGAAGTCCGGCGGACCGGCGCGGTGCGCGTGAGCGACCTGGTCGTCCGGCTCGGCGTCTCGGACATGACCGTACGCCGCGACCTCGACGTGCTCGCCTCGCGCGGACTGGTGGAGAAGGTCTACGGCGGCGCGACGTCCGTCGTCGGGCGCTCGACCGACGAGCCCGGTTTCGAGGCCAAGTCGGTGCGGCAGCTGCCGGAGAAGGAAGCGATCGCGGCGCTGGCCGCGGGTCTCGTGCGTCCCGGCACGGCCATCGGGCTGTCGGCGGGCACGACGACGTGGACGTTGGCGCGCTTCCTCGACGACATCCCCGACCTGACCGTCGTGACGAACTCGATCCGCGTCGCGGACGTGCTGCAGCAGAGCGGGCGCACTGATCGCACGGTGGTGCTGACCGGTGGTGTGCGCACGCCGTCCGACGCGCTGGTGGGCCCGGTGGCCGTGCTGGCGTTCGTGCTGCACCTCGACGTGGTGTTCCTGGGCGTGCACGGCATGGCCGAGCGCTCCGGCTTCACCACCCCGAACCTCAACGAGAGCGAGACGGACCGCGCGCTCGTCGACGCCGCCGGACGCGTGGTCGTGGTCGCGGACCACACGAAGTGGGGCACCGTGGGCATTTCCACGATCGCCGACCTCGACGAGGCGCACGTCCTGGTGACCGACGAAGGTCTGCCGGACGACGCGCGCACGATCCTCACCGACCAGGTCGGCGAGTTGGTGTTGGCACACGTACCTGGAAGTGGCGAGGAGTTGGCGTGAGGCGTACCGCGGGAAAACTGGCGGACGGCCGGGAGATCATCTACTTCGACGACAGCGCTGAAGCTCCACCGAGAGTCGCGGTGGACACGCGGGATCTCCCCGCGACGCAGCCGATGTCCGAAGTACGGCTGGACCCGTTGACCCGCGAATGGGTCGCCATGGCGGCTCATCGGCAGACGCGCACTTACAAGCCACCAGCGGATCTTTGCCCGCTGTGCCCGTCGACGCCCGGCAGGCCAACGGAGATTCCCGAGGCCGACTACGACGTCGTCGTGTTCGAGAACCGGTTCCCCTCGCTGGCGCAGAACGTGCCGGACGTGCCGTCCACTGTGGATGGTGAGGAGCTGTTCGCGCGCGCACCGGGGCGTGGGCGTTGCGAGGTCGTGTGCTTCACGTCGGACCACAACAAGTCCTTCGGTGAGCTCTCGCCGTCGCGCGTACGGACCGTTGTGGACGCTTGGGCGGACCGGGTTGCTTTCCTGTCAACGTTGCCAGGAGTGGAACAGGTCTTCCCGTTCGAGAACCGCGGCGAAGAGATCGGCGTGACGCTGAGCCACCCGCACGGCCAGATCTACGCGTACCCCTTCGTGACGCCTCGCACCGAACGGATGCTTGAGGCGGCCCTGGAGTACTACGCGGCTCATGGGCGTCCGTTGTTCGGTGACGTGCTGGAGGCCGAGCTACGCGCGGGCGCGCGCGTGGTGGAAGAGTCCGCGCACTGGGTGGCCTTCGTGCCCGCCGCCGCCCGCTGGCCCGTCGAGGTCGTGCTGGCGCCTCGTCGCCAGATGCCGGACCTGGCCGCACTGTCCTCTGTGGAGCGTGACGACTTCAGCTCGTTGTACCTGAAGGTGCTGCACCGCCTGGACGCCTTGTACGACCGGCCGCTGCCGTACATCGCGGCCTGGCACCAGGCGCCGGTGAACGTCGGTCGCGACGAGATGTGGCTGCACCTGCAGGTCTTCTCGGTGCTGCGGACCGCGGACAAGCTGAAGTACCTCGCGGGCTCCGAGTCCGGCGAAGCCGTGTGGATCAACGACGTGACGCCGGAGCAGATCGCGGAGAGGCTGCGAACGCACAACTGACTCCCAGGCTGGTTTAAGGGTTCTCTCAGGCCGAAGCGCGAGACTATGGCCATGACCGAGAGCAACCAGCCAGCGCAGCAGCCGGAACAGCCCGACTCCGTGCCGCCGACCGCCGGTCAGACCGACTCCGGCGCGCGGGAGCAGGGCCCGCAGCCGCCGGATCCCGGCCAGCCGGATCCTTTGCAGGGGGGATCCGGCCAGGCCGGGGCCTACAGCGCCCCCGCAGGCCTGGGCGACGTGCCCTCCTCCTTCACTTCGGCCCAGCCGCAGGTGCACTCACCTGACGCGGGCCAGACGCAGCTCGGCGGGCCCGGACCCGGCCAGCAGCTTCCTCCCTCAGGGTCCGGCCAACCTCACCCGCTCGGCCCAGGCGCGCAGTTCGGTGCGGAGCCGCCCTCAGGGCCGCAGACGGGTCAGTACTACCTCCCACCCGGCTACCAGCCGCCGCCCCTTCCGCCGCGCCCCAAGGGCCGTGGAAAGGTCGTAGCAGGCGTCGCAGCGCTCGTGCTGATCGTCGGAGGGCTCTCCGGTGGCATCGGCGGCTACCTGGGCTACAACTTCGCCAACGACTCGTCCTCCGTCAGCTCTCTCGACACGCCGCGCCCCGCCGCTCAGACCAGCAACGCCCCGGCGGGCTCGGTCGAAGACGTGGCGAACAAGCTGCTGCAGTCCGTCGTCCAGATCCAGGTCGTGACACGGACCGGCGCCGGCGAGGGCTCCGGCTTCATCATTTCCAGCAACGGCCAGATCGTGACGAACAACCACGTCATCGAGGGCGCGGCCGCCGGCGGCAACATCAAGGTCGTCTTCCAGGACGGCAAGACCGCCAGCGCCAAGGTCCTCGGCCGCGACCCGAGCTCCGACATCGCCGTCATCCAGGCCGACGGCGTCTCCGGCCTGCCGGTCGTGCAGCTCGGCAACTCCGGCGACCTGAAGATCGGCCAGGGCGTCGTCGCGATCGGCTCGCCGTTCGAACTCTCCGGCACCGTCACCTCGGGCATCGTCAGCTCGCTGAACCGCCCGGTCTCCGCGGGCGGCGACGCCCGCAACTCGCAGGCGACCGTCCTGAACGCCATCCAGACCGACGCCGCCATCAACCCCGGCAACTCGGGCGGACCTCTGGTCAACATGCAGGGCCAGGTCGTGGGCATCAACTCCGCGATCTACAGCCCGAACTCGGCCGGTGGCCAGGCGGGCTCCGTCGGCATCGGCTTCGCGATCCCGATGGACCAGGCGCGCCGCACGATCGACGAGATCGTGAAGACCGGCAAGCCCAAGCAGACCGTGCTCGGCGTGAAGGTCGAGTCGGTCGAGGAGGGCGCCAAGATCTCCGAGATCACGCCGGGCGGCGCGGCCGAGAAGGCCGGGCTGAAGGCCGGTGACGTGATCACCAAGTTCGGCGACCGTCGCATCGACGAGTCGGACACCCTCGTCGCCGCGGTCCGGTCCAAGGCGCCTGGCGACAAGGTCACCATCACGCTGTCCGACAACAAGACGGTGGAAGCCACCCTCGACGGTGTCGAGGTGGGATAGGTCGGGGGACGTCTGGCGCCGACACCGCCGCCGTCGGCGCCGGACGCAACGACCTGGAGGCCGCTCCTCGCACACCTGCCCGTGCGTGGTGCGGCCTCATTTTTACCCGTGAGCACCTGCCGTTACCTGACCGCGAATTCGCGGTCAGGTAGTCGTCACCTTGCGGTGGCGACGTTGGCCCGCACCGGTTGGTGCGGGTCTTCCCGTGGCAGTACCCGCTGCCCGCACGGTGCGGGTCTGACGTGGGTTTCCATCGGGCTTGTTTGGAGTCCCGGCGCAACTCGCCGAGGACGTGTCGCCTGCTGCCTCGTCGACGAGCGCAGCGAGGTTGTGAGCGGCGTTGAGGTCGCGATCGAGCACGAGCCCGCACTCGTCGCACTGGAACACTCTGACGCGCAGCGGCAGTTTGGCTTTCACCGCGCCACAGTCCGAGCAGGTTTTCGAGGACGGGAACCAGCGGTCCGCGATGACGAGACGGCCGCCGAACCAGGTGGTCTTGTAGGTGATCTGTCGTCGCAGCTCGCCCATGCCGACGCCGAGGATGTGACGTGCCAGGCAGTGATTGCGCATCATTCCGGCGACGTTCAGGTCCTCCAGGACGACCGTGCCGAATCTGCGGACGAGGCCGGTGGTGAACTTGTGCAGACCGTCCCGGCGAGCGTTCGCAATCCGCGCGTTGAATTTGGCGATGCGAGCCTTGATTTTGCACCATCGGTTCGATGGCTTCTGCCCAGTGCGCCTGTCAGGGCCTGTACGCCGGGCCGCTTGGCGCTGCAGGCGGCGCAGCTCCCGTAGCGCGACTTCGAGGTGCCTCGGGTTGGGGATGACCTGCCCAGTGGACAGCGTTGCGAGCGACTTCACACCGAGATCCACACCAACCACCGTGTCGGGCAGTGGAGGTGCCGAATCTGCGCGCGTGATTTCCACGGAGAACGAGCAGAACCAGCGTCCAGATCGATGAGAGACAGTGGCTGACCGGATGCGAGCCCTGCCGCACTCGACATGGCGTGCGAGTTTGCGGGTGGACTCGTGGGTGCGGACTGTGCCGATGCGGGGAAGAACTATGTGCCGCCGGTTCGACTCGATCAAGCCGAAGGTGCCTGTGGTGAATCGGCATGACAGGGTGCCGCGCTTACCTTTGAACCGTGGGAATCTGGACTTCGGGCCACGACGCCTGCCCGTGCGCGAGGTATGCCAGTTCCTCAACGCTGTGGCGAGGTTGGCCAGGCCCGATGAGTACGCCTCTTTCGAGTTCTCGCTCCACCACGGTGCAACCGTGTGCTTGGCCTGGTTCCAGTCCTTGCGCAGGCTGTAGGCCGACCATGACCGTGCCGGGGTGAGCTGATCGTCTGGGATCTCGTAGGTCTTCTCGGCTGCGCGCTGGTCGAGGTTCTCCTTGATGCGTGCCAGGCCCCAGTTGTAGGCGAAGCGCTGCCCGCCGCAATGCGACCGCAGGTCGGTCTGCTGTTGCGGTGTCGGATCGAGGGCGAACCGATACGCCTGGAGGACTGTGCTCATCGCGGACAGTGAAACGAACGTTCGAACACGAAAGTTCACCGGTCCGTGCAGTTTTCGGCTCCCGACTCTTTGTCATCATGGAGGGTTTTCTTACGGCCGCGTGACGCTTGCGAGCCGGGTGTGCGTTCGTGGCCTAGCGTGGTGATGTGGTGGAGCGGGTGCTGGTCGTCGACGACGACACGACGGTGCGGGACGTGGTGCGCCGCTACCTCGAACACGCCGGGTACGAGGTCGAGCTCGCCGGTGACGGGGAGCAGGCACTGCGGCTGATGGCTGAGCACGAGCCGGACATCGTGGTCCTGGACCTGATGCTGCCCGGCATCGACGGCCTCGAGGTGTGCCGGCGGGTCCGGGAACGCGGCAGCACGCCCGTGGTCATGCTGACGGCGCTGGGCGAGGAAGAAGATCGCATCGCCGGGTTGCAGATCGGCGCGGACGACTACGTCACGAAGCCGTTCAGCCCGCGCGAGCTGGCGTTGCGGGTCACCTCGGTGCTGCGGCGGGCCCGGCGGTTCTACGAGCCTCGGACGGTGCGGGACGGGAACCTGGTGCTCGACGTCGCCGCGCACACCGCGACGCTTGACGACATGCCGTTGCAGCTGACGACTCGTGAGTTCGACCTGCTGGCGTTCTTCATCGGCAACGCGGGCAAGGCGTTCGGGCGGACCGAGCTGCTGGAGCGGGTGTGGGGCTGGCAGTTCGGGGACCAGTCGACCGTGACCGTCCACGTGCGACGGTTGCGGGAGAAGATCGAGCAGGACCCCGCTAAACCCAAGCGTCTCAGCACCGTGTGGGGTGTCGGCTACAGGTATGACAAATGTTCGATCGACTGAGCAAGGTGTCGATGACCACCGCGATGACCGTCATGGTGATCGTGCCGGTGGTGGCGACCATCGGCGGCGTGCTGGTGGTCAGCGGTTTCATGTTCACGCCGATGCTCAACGCCGCGATCATGGTTTGTGTGCTGGTCGGTGTGGTCACGGTGCCGTTCTCGATCATGCTGGGGCGTGCGATCGCCCGGCGCAGCGTGTGGGAGCGGGAGGCTGAGGCGGCGCGGCGGCAGCTGGTGGCGTGGATCAGTCACGACCTGCGGACCCCGTTGGCCGGGATTCGGGCGATGACCGAGGCGCTGGAGGACGGGGTCGTCTCCGAGCCGGGTGAGATCGCCGTCTACGCCAAGCAGATCGCGCAGGAGGCGGATCACCTGTCGAAGCTCGTGGACGACCTGTTCCAGCTCTCGCGGATCACCGCCGGCGCGTTGAAGCTGACGTTGCACGACGTGCGGCTGGCGGATGTGGTCAGCGATGTGGTCGCGGCGTCGAGGCCCGTGGCTCAGCTCAAGGGTGTGCGGTTGCGCGCGGACGCTCGTGAGTGGCCGGTGGTGCGGGGGTCGGATCCGGAACTGATGCGTGTTGTGCGCAACCTTGTGTCGAACGCCATTCGACACACGCCGGAGGGTGGCGCGGTGGCCGTCCAGGTCGATGTGGACGGTGGCGAAGCGGTGGTGCGGGTGGACGACGCGTGCGGCGGCATACCCGATGACGTGCTGCCACAGGTGTTCGACGTGGGGTTCCGCGGCAGCGCGGCACGCAATCCGACCGGCGCCGGACTCGGGCTCTCGATCGCCAGAGGGCTGGTCGACGCGCACGGCGGGCGAATCTCCGCGCAGAACCACGGTCCTGGCTGCCGCTTCGAAGTCAGACTCCCGCTACGGTGATCGGTATGGAACGCAGCGCGCAGCGCCTTGGCCGCGCTTTGGTCGTGATCGTGGACGACCGGGTGGCGCACGGCGAGCAGGACGACAACTCCGGCCCTCTCGTCACAGAACTGCTCGAAGAAGCGGGCTTCATCGTCGACGGCACCGTCGCGGTCGAGGGTGAGGTGGTCGACATCCGGGCCGCGCTCAACACGGCCGTGATCGGTGGCGTCGACCTCGTGGTCACCGTCGGCGGCACAGGTGTGTCGCCGCGCGACGTCACCCCCGACGCCACGCAGGGCGTGCTCGACCGCCCGATCCACGGCATCGCCGAGGCACTTCGCGCCTCCGGCCTCGCCGCGGGCGCGGTCGACGCGGGCATCTCGCGCGGTCTCGTGGGCGTTTCCGGCAGCACGCTCGTCGTGAACCTCGCGGGCTCACGCTCCGCGGTCCGCGACGGCATGGCAACGCTGTCGGCGTTGGTGCCCTACGTCATCGAGCAGCTGAGCGGTCTTGACGAAGAGTGAGAAGCCCCAGCCGGCCGACGACGACGCCGTGAAGCGCCGTCGTCGGCTCGCTGAGGTGTTCGGCGACGTGCTCCCGGACACGACGTCGGACGAGCGCGGTGGGACCTCAGGGGACAGTTCTGGGGACCGTGAGGCTTGGTACCGGGAGAACAGGCCGCCGCACCACGGCGGCTGACCCCTTCTAGACCTTCGGGTTGCGCACGTCGGCCGACTGCGGCTGCCCGTTCTGCCCGTTCTGCCCAGCGGCGAGCAGGTCGCGGATCTCCTTGAGCAGTTCGACGTCGGTGGGCTCGGACGGGCCCGGTTCCACACCCTTCTCTCGACGCTCCTTGAGCTTGTTCATCGGGAGCACGAAGACGAAGTAGACGACAGCTGCGACGATCGCGAAGTTGATGACCGCGGTGATCAACGCACCGAAGTCCATCTTCGTCTTCTCGTTCGCGTCGATGAGCTTGAACGCGAGCCCCTCGACGTTGTTGCCGCCGAACAGCGCCACCAGCGGGTTGATGATGTTCGATGTGAACGCGGTGACAATCGATCCGAACGCGGCGCCGATGACCACGGCAACAGCCAGGTCGACGACGTTTCCGCGCATCAGGAAGTCCTTGAATCCCTTCAGCATCAGCGGAGAGTAACGGCTAACTCGTGATCCAGTGACATCGCGGCCACACGAGTCGCGTTGCGTCTCGGCAACGTGAGCACAACGACTTGCCCACGCGTCTCGCGCACGGACGCGTTCTCGGCCAGCACCTCCGCCGACGGTGACACGACATCGACCCGGCTACCCACCCGCACCACCTCGGCAAGGCCCTGGTCAGCCACCCGCACCGCCACGGATGCCAGCTCTCCCGGCACACCGGCAAGATCGAAGTCGGTCAGCGGAACGCCCGCCCGTGCCGGCGAAGTCAGCGCACGGCCCACCACGGCGTCGGCACCCGAGAACGATCCCGGCAAGGGCGCGCTCAACGACACGACTCGAACGTCATCAGCGGTGAGCGGCACTCCGGCAGGAAGATCTCGTGCGGCCGCCACCGCGGGATGACCCACGTCGGGCCAGAAGCCCGTCAACGCCGCTAGCAAAGCCAGCCCCAGAGCCAGAAACCTGCGCCACGCAACAGAAGGACGACGGCGCGACAGCGAGCGGATCCGGTCGAGGAACGTGCTGGAAAGAGTCATGCCCTCGACGGTAGGGCCGTCGAGGGCATGTCAAAGGGGGCTCAGCCGCAAGTTGTGGACAACTCGCGATCTTCAGGAGGCCGCGGCCGCCGGAGCGCTCGTCGAGGGCTTCGAGTCCGACGAAGTGGACGTCGAAGACGACTTCGAGTCCGACGAGGTGGTCGTCGTCGTGGCTGCAGCCGTGCTCTTGGACGAGCCCGAGCGGCTGTCCGTGCGGTAGAAACCGCTGCCCTTGAACACGACACCGACGGCGCCGAAGAGCTTGCGCAGCTTGCCCGAGCACTCCGGGCACTCGGTGAGGGAGGCGTCGCTGAACGACTGCACAGCCTCGAACCGGTGCTCACACGCGGTGCAGGCGTACTGGTACGTAGGCACTGGGTTCGCTCCTAGATCTGGCACTCGGGCGTTGTGAGTGCCAACACGATTTTCGCTCAGGACCTTCCCGGAGCGCAAACACACCAGGTCAAAGTCACAGCCACCGCAGGCCAGCCGATGGGGTCAGAACGCCGTTCATCCGCACGTCGTGAGGCTCCGCGGGCACGTCCTGGAGCACCTCGGAATCTCTTACAACTGCCACCAAAGGCGCTTTGACCAGCGGCAACGACCTGTCGTAGTGCCCCTGTCCCTTCCCTAGCCGCACCCCGTCCACCGACACCGCCAGCGCGGGCACCAGCACCAGCGATGCTCCAGCGATCGCCGAGGCGCCGAGCCGGGGACCGGAGGGTTCGAGCAGCCGGAACGCGGCGGGGACGAGTCCTGCCGGTCCGGTGTGGACCGCCCAGTCGAGCGGCGAGTCGCCCGTCACGATCGGCAGCAGCACCCGGCACCGCAGGCCGTCGAGCCACGACGCGTCACCGGGCTCCGATCCGACCGGCAGGAACGCGCACACCGTCTGATCAGGTCGAACGTCCAAAGCAGCCACGTGCGCCGCCAACGCCGAGGCCTCGGCGGCACGGACTTCAGGCGTGACGGCACGACGTGCGGCCAGCAACCGTGAACGCAGTGTGGCCTTACGGTCACGAAGATCGGACGTCATGGTGGGTAACCCTAGGTATGTCGTTAGCATCGCAGCCCATGAGCAGCGCCTTCCACACCGCTATCGTGCCCGCGGCCGGTCTGGGCACCCGTTTCCTTCCCACGACCAAGGCCGTGCCGAAGGAGTTGCTGCCGCTGGTCGACACCCCGGCCATCGAGTACGTGGCCAGGGAAGCGGCCGAGGCGGGAGCGACCAAGCTGGTCATCGTGACCTCGCCGGACAAGGCGTCGGTCGCCGGCTACTTCGACGCCAACCCCGAGCTCGAGCGGACGCTGGCCGCGCGCGGCAAGGCCGACCTGGTCGAGAAGATCCAGCGCGCGCCGCAGCTGATCAAGGCCGAGACCGCGATCCAGGAGCAGGCGCTCGGCCTGGGTCACGCCGTCGGCTGCGCTGAAGGCAACCTGACCGGCGACGACGAGGCCGTCGCGGTGCTGCTGCCGGACGACATCATCCTGCCCACCGACGCGCTCAAGAAGATGGCGAAGGTTCGCGAGGAGAAGGGCGGCAGCGTCCTGCTGGCGTTCGACATCCCACGCGAGCAGATCTCCGCGTACGGCGTGTTCGACGTCCGCGACACCGGCAACGACGACGTCAAGCAGGTCGTCGGCATGGTCGAGAAGCCGAAGCCGGAGGACGCGCCGTCGACGTTCGCCGCCGCCGGCCGCTACCTGCTCGACCGTGCCATCTTCGACGCGCTCAAGCGCATCACGCCTGGTGTGGGCGGTGAACTGCAGCTCACCGACGCCATCGCGCTGCTCATCGCGGAGGGTCACCCCGTGCACGTCGTCGTGCACCGCGGTGGGCGACACGATCTCGGCAATCCCGCCGGATTCCTGCGCGCTGCGGTTGACTTCGCACTCAAGACCCCGGAGTACGGACCCGATCTGCGCGAGTGGTTGCGGGAACGCCTCGACAACTCCTGAGCGCTAGGACCAATCACATGAGGTCAGTGGACGAGCAGCTCGCTCGGGTGATCGCGGCCGCGGTGCGGCCGGCACCCGTGCGGGTGGCGATCTCGGAGTCGCAGGGCCTCCTCTGCGCGGAGGAGGTCGTGGCGGAACGCGCGTTGCCCGGCTTCGACCAGGCCGCGGTGGACGGCTACGCGGTGCGCAGCGTCGACGTGTCCGGCGCGAACGCGGGCCCCGTGCAACTGCCGGTCGTGGGCGAGATCCCGGCGGGCTCCCGGCAGCCGCGCCGCCTCCAGCCCGGCCAGG
>NZ_VSRL01000142.1 GCF_012184385.1 Lentzea indica | reverse complement strand
CTGGTCCGCCGCAGGGGCCTCGTTCCCGCCACCACCGAAGTTCGCCACCGCCACGGCCACCGCCGTCACGGCGGCGGCTGCCGCCGCGCTGATCGCCAAACGCTTGCTCCTGCGCGGCCGGGGCAGGGGTAAGGGCACCTCCGGGTCAGTGGCGACAGGGGCGTCCGGCAACAACGCCGGCAGCCCCCGGCTCGCCTCCAAGGCAGCGCTCAACGACCGTGCGCACTGCGCGGCGGTGGGGCGGCGCGCAGGATCCATGTCCGTCATCGCGGCCAGCAACGACACCCACGCCAACGGCAGATCGATCGGAATCCGCGCGCCCGCGCCAGCCGGGCCAGAGCGGCCTCGGCGTCGCCACCGGGGTACTCGGTCCGCCCGGTCAGGCACTCGAGCAGCACCAGGCCCAGCGAGTACACGTCCGCCGCCGGGCCGACGTCCGCGCCGCGCACCTGTTCCGGTGACAGGTACCCCGCGGTGCCGACCAGGACCCCGGAGGTGGTCACCCGCGTCACCTCCGCCACCAGCGCGAGGCCGAAGTCCGCCAGGTACGCCTGCTTCTCCTCGTCGTCGAGCAGGATGTTCGACGGCTTGATGTCGCGGTGCACGACTCCCAGCCCGTGCACGTGATCCAGGACCGACGCGACCTGGCCACCGATCCGCGCGACGAACCGGGGCGGCAGCGGCTCGCGCATGCGCTGGCGCAACGTGCCGCCGGTGATCTCACGCATCACGAAGTACGGGCGGCGCGAGAGCATCCCCGAGTCGTACACCGGGATGAGGCCGGGGCAATCCAGCGACGACAGCATCGTGGCCTCGCGCTGCAACCGCAGTTCGTCGTCGGGCAGACCGGGACCCGTGAAGATCTTGATCGCCACCGAGGACGTCGTCGACCGGTCGTACGCGCGGTAGACCTCGGCCATGCCACCCGACCCGAGCAGCGAGCCCACGACGTAGCGGTCGTCAACGACCACCCCGGTCAGGTCGCCGTCCCAAGGTGCGCTCATCGGCCTCCGCTCGTCGCGCAGCAACCTAACCGGTCGCGTGGAATTCCGGCTACCCGGGGAACCTGAAGATCAAACTACAATCAGCCCGGCTTCGATCTCCCGGACCAGAGCTTCATCACGTTCCAGCTGTGCGAGATCGGTCGTCGCGAGCACGACGTAACCGAGCGAGGTCCACAGGTCGTCCGTGCGCGGCACCATCGCACCCTCGCGATACGGCAGCATGTCGCGCTGATAGCTCGGCAACAGCGAAGCCAAGGAGTCGAGCCGCACCGCGTTGCCGAGCTCACCGGCCGCGGGCGACGACAGGTACACCGACTTCACGTGCTGATGCAGCGAGTACCGGCCGACGGACGAGTCGTCATCCACTCGGTGGCGGACCATCCGGGTGATCTGGCTTTCCCGCACACCGAGCAACGTCAGTTCCTGCTGCTCGGCACCGGCCAGCCGCGCGCCGATCTCGATCAGCCGCGGGCCGTCCTCGGTGATCATGACCTCGACGTGCGCGGGCCCGTTGCGCACACCGGTCGCGTCGAGCACCTGGCACACGTAGTCGAAGAGCACGTCGACGACCGGCTCGTCAGGAGACACCAGAGTGTTGGACAGGTAGATGCCGAGCCGGTCCCCACGGCGTTCCTTGGCGTAACGCCAGACCGCGGCGAGGCCGTGCTCGCCGTCGATCGAATAGGTGTCCACCTCGTACTCGGTGCCCACCGCGAGTTCCTGCACGAGAACCTTGTCGTTGCGGATGTTCAGCTTGTTAACGCAGCCCAGGATCCGGTCGAACTTGGCCCGCCAGTCGTCACCGGGCATCGCCACGAACACGTCGTCGGTGCCACCGCTCTCCTGTGGCTTCAGCACGATCGGAGAGTTCTCCAGCCCCTCGCGCCGCAGCCACGCGGCCACCTCGACGGCGGAGTCCGAACCGATCTGGCGCAGGTGCGGCACACCGGCGGTGCGCAGTGCCACGGCCATCTGCCACTTGTCCCTGCGCGCCGACGAGAGCGTCAGGACGTTCGACCGGCCCGGCACGATCAGCTCGGACAACGCCTCGGCCGTCTCGACGCCGGTCTCGGTGCCGGGAACGACGGCGATCGGGTCGTGGACGGCCAGCTTCGCCGCGAGCTCGTCGAGGTCCCCCAGCACGTGGACCTCGCGGTAGTTGTCGGGGATCCACGTCTTGGCCAGCCCCGCCGGTGGCTCCGGGGTGGTCAGCACCGCGATCGCCTCGACGCCACGTTCGGCGAACGCCGGCGCGATGCCTTTGCCGGCCGAGTACGGATCCACCACGACGATGTAGCCCACCGTTGCTCCTCCACGATTCGTAAGGAAACCTACCGAACGAGGAGCACAACAGCAGGGACGTGACCAGGCATTCCTGTCTCGATTGGGTCGAGACGACCGTCACTCGAAACGCAGCTTCTCGTAGACAGCGGCTGTCACCAAACAGCCGGACGACGCCTTCCAGACCCTCGCGAGCCGGGTGCGGAGGTCGGCGCCGCCGCTCAGAGCCTGGGCCACGAACTGCAGCCCGAGCAGCTCCGCGACGATCTGCTCGGCCGCGTGCCGCACGTTCACCTCCGGCCGCAGCTCACCTTGCTCGCGCGCCAGCGACAGCAGCTCCCGCACCACCGCGACCCAGCCGATCACCTGCGCGGCCGCCGCGACGTCGAAGAACACCGCCTCCCGCAACAGCTTCGCGCTGACCCGGACGGTGAGGTCGGTCTCCAGCCTGCTGACGAACTCGAACGACATCGCGATCAACGCCTGCATCGGCGACGACTCGATCGCGAGCTGTTCGTCGCGCAACCGGTGCCACAACAGCGACTGCTCCTCGATGACCGCGACGCCGAGCGCCTCTTTGGAGCGGAAGTGGCAATAAAGCGCGCCTTTCGACACGTCGGCCCGCGCACACACGGCCGTGAGGCTGGACCTGGAGAACCCTTCGGCGTCGAACACCTCGGCCGCGGCCTGCAGCAGCTTCTCCCGTGTGTGCACTGGTCTCCTGTGCTTGGTGGCCATCACCCGATCCGTGCGGCGCCGGTCGCGACCGCCGCGGCCAGGGTGTCCGGCATCTGCCAGTACTGCTCGATCTCCCCCAGGTGCACCGAAAGCACTGCGGCGAAACGCATCTCCACCGAATCTCCGGTTGCGCGGACCCGCCAGCGCGCCGAGCCGATCACGGAAGCGTCCCCTCCGTCGACGATCACCTGGCGCACCGAGAGCTGCTCCAGGTCGAACATGGCGAACAAGGTCAGGAACTGGGACTCGACCTCCCGGCGAGTGCGCGGGCCGGTCGCCCATCGGACGCCGTTCGGGTCGGGCGCCTCCCATTCCACGGCCGGTGCGCACAACCGCGCGATGGCCGAAGCGTCCCGTGCCGCCAGCCGCGCCAGGAACACCTGCACCACTTCGACCGTCGAGAGCATTTCCCTCACCTTCTCATCCCGGTCATTGCTGCGGCAACGAACACGGTGCAGCCACACTAGCGAGGCGCTCGAAATGCGGGCGCACACACCCCGTTGGACCAGCTTCGTTTACCCCAAACATCCGATCGGGCGATTCCAGCGGTACCTGAACTTTCAACGACCGTCGGTATCACCGCAATGCACGGCACGAACATCTGGACTTTGCGGCAGGGTAGATGACGCACCCGCCATCTCACCGAAACGGAGCAGAACCGTGCTCAAGGCAGTCCGTCAAGCCCACGAGCACCAGGACACCCCGCCGATTACCGCCTTGATTCCACAGGCGCGGCGAGAGCAGGGCCTGACCCAGCGCGAACTCGCGGACCTGTTGTGCGAGATCTCACAAAACGACAGCGTCACCCGTGAAGAAGTGTCGAGATGGGAACGCGGCAAACGCATTCCCGGCCCCTACTGGCGTGCCTGGATCAGCGCGGCGCTCGATGTGCCGCACACCGAGGTCGACCGCGCCGCGGTGCTCGAACGCGAATGCCGCAGGAGCAGGACAGAAGACCACTCCCACTAGCGGAGTGCGGGCAGACGGCAGGGGTCTGCCCGCCCGCGGAGGGTGGCGCCGTACGGCCGCCGTGGGCGCCGCCCTCCCACAAGTCCCTGGCAGCGAGGACCTTTGGCCCCCTGTGCGCTCCCGCACAGGGGGCCAAACTGCGTGTCGTGACAACCTTCGGAAACTCCGTCGCAACGTTGGCGCTACTCGCCGGTAGCACGTTCGGCAGCACGCCGGGGGTTTCCCCGGTGAAGGTGAACGAGATCTCACTCGGACCCGCCGGATTCGTCGAACTGCGCAACACCGGCTCCACCACCGCAGACGTCGGAGGATGGACGGTCCGATCCTGCGCCGGCGGCACCGCGCGAATCCTCGCCACCCTCTCCCCCAACACCGTACTGCCACCAGGTGAATACTTCGTGATAGTCGGCTCCGCGTTCAGCGGTACGGTGCCGAACGGCCTTGTTGTGGACACCGTGGACGGCAGCGGAGTAATCGCCAGGAACCGGCACGGAGCGCACACCGACAGCGTCGGCCTGAGCTCCTCCTCGCCGTGCAGGGAAGACGGCCCGGCAACCCCGTGCGATGATTCCTCGCTCGGCCGCGACAGCGCCTCACGCGACACCGACCACAACGCCACCGACTTCGCCTGCCGAATTCCGTCTCCCGGTGAAAACAATCCCTAGCCAATCATTAATGGCCCCTTTCGAATCCGAACGAATGCGAGCAAAGTCAGTCCCGGCGGCAAGACAGGCTGTTCCCGAAGGCCAGTGGTGCCGTCTGAGAGAAACACCCCGAATTCACCTCTCGAAGGGACAAGACAATGCGTCGACTGCTGAGCGGAGCTGCTGCGCTCGCATTCGCGAGCACCATGCGTTCGCGGGATTTGCGTCGGCCGCCGAGGAGCCCGAGTCTCCCGAGGTCATGCAGCTGCCGGCAGTGCTGATCAACGAGGTCTCGACCATGGGCCCGAACGGGCCGCTCGACGAGGCGATCGAGATCGTGAACCTCTCGAACGAGCAGGTTGAGCTGAACAACTGGGTCATCCGGATCTACAACCAGCGCAACGAGGTCATCCAGACGATCCCGCTGACCAGCGCGACCGGTGAGCCGCTCACGCTGGCTCCTGCGAACAACGTCGGCAGCACGCTGGTGCTGACGGGAGCCGAGTTCTCCGGCACCACCTCCACGCCGAACGTCATGCCGGTGCGCTTCCTCGGTCCTGACGGCATCCCGACGCTCGGTGGCGTCGCGATCTTCGGCAGCAACGCGCCCACCGCATTCAAGATCGACGGTGTCGCATTCTCCGCTCCGGTGAGCGCGGCCAAGGAAGGCGTCCACGCCCAGCCCGAGAACCAGCGCACCGCGCAGCTCGCAGGTTCGAACACGCGCAACCTGCTGAACCAGGACACCAACAACAACCAGCGCGACTTCTCGCTGCAGGAACGCACCTTCTGATCAACTCGCTCTGACCGTCACGCGGGTGCACCTACCGAGTGCCCGGGCCGCCACCCCTCGGCGGCCCGGGCACCTGCGTGAGTACGTGGCGCGAAGTCGCCAACGGCGACTAACCGCCGCTTTTTACTGTTCTCCAACGATTTCCGGCCCCTCATCCTGCTGTGACCTGATCACAGAGGGAGGGCGCCGTGATTCGACAAGTTCTGGCACTTGCCGTTGCCGCCGCAACGCTCGTCGCACCATCAGCGTCCGCAGCGCCGGCACCACCGCAGGCGCAGACATCCGAGGCTTCACACCGGATCACGCTCATCACCGGTGACGTCGTGGACTACACCGAACGTTCGGACGGACGCAGGTTCGCGCAGATCCAAGCCGCACCAAGGGATGGCGAACAGCCGATCTTCCACACCATGACCACGGCCAAAGGTCTGCACGTCTACCCGTCGGACGCGATCGGCGCCGTCACGTCGGGCACCGTCGACCGCACCCTCTTCAACGTCACCGAGCTCGTGCGCACAGGCCAGTCCGACGACCGCACGACCGCGGTTCCCGTGCTGATGACCGGTGGTTTCTCCGCCAGCGCCCACACCAGGATCAGCAGCCTCGACACGTCCGGCATCCGGGTGGAGAAGGCGAAAGCGCGGGAGTTCTGGCAGTCCCTCGACATGAGCGTGAAGTCCGGCGTCCGGGTGAGGTACGACCGCCCGATCCGTGTCGCGCTCGAGCAGACCACCAAGCAGGTCGGCGCCCCGGCCGCGTGGCAGAAGGGATTGGACGGCAAGGACGTCACGGTCGCCGTCGTCGACACCGGAATCGACGCGAACCACCTGGACGTCGCAGGGAAGATCACCGCGATGGAGAACTTCTCCGACGAGACCGACGTCGTCGACAGGCACGGTCACGGCACCCACGTCGCCTCCACCGTCGCCGGCACCGGGGCCGCCTCCCAGGGCAGGTACAAAGGCGTTGCGCCGGCGGCGAAACTCGTGATCGCCAAGGTCTTCGACGGTGCGGGCGAGGCGTCCACCTCCCAGGTGATGGCCGGCATCGAGTGGGCTGCCCGCTCCGGCGCGAAGATCGTCAACCTCAGCCTCGGCGGTGACGTCACCGACGGCAGCGACGAGCTGAGCGCACTGGTGGACCGGCTCTCCGCCGAGACGGGCGTGCTGTTCGTGGTGGCCGCGGGCAACAACGGCCCGGCCGGCCGCTCGGTCACCACCCCCGGCACCGCCACGTCCGCGCTCACCGTCGGCGCGGTCGACCGGCAGAACAAGCTCGCTCCGTTCAGCAGCACCGGCCCGCGCATCGGCGACGCGCACGTGAAGCCCGAGATCAACGCGCCCGGTGTCGGTGTGGTGGCCGCACGCGCCGCTAGCACCGGCATGGGCGCTCCGGTCAGTGACCTCTACACGGCGGCGTCGGGAACGTCGATGGCCACTCCGCACGTCGCGGGCGCCGCCGCGTTGCTCGCCCAGCAGCACCCGGACTGGAACGCGCAGACGTTGAAGAACGCGCTCGTCACCAGTGCCGCCGACGTCGGCATGCCCTGGTACGAGCAGGGCGCCGGTCGTCTCGACGTGGCGAAGGCGATCAGCCAGCGTGCGACCGCCACCGCATCGGCGAGCTTCGGCCGCCACGAACGCGGCGCGGGTGGCGTGCTCACCCGAGAGCTCCAGTACTTCAACGACGCCGACACCGCGCTCACCCTCGATCTCACCGCGACGATCAAGGGGTGGGACGGGAAGTCCACAACCGGGTTCGGGCTCAGCACCACCCGGCTGACCGTTCCCGCCCGCGCCAAGGCCTCCGCCGCACTCACTCTCGATCCCGAGGTGGGCCCGGCCGGCGTGTACGGCGGCGTGGTCACCGCCACGGGCGCGGGAACCACCCTCCGCACTCCGGTCAGCGTTTACGAAGCACCGCAGACGTTCCCGGTGTCGGTGCACGTCCGTGACGCGGCAGGGCAGCCGTCGGCTCCCGCGATGGGCCAGCTGATCGACGACACCAACGGCGGTGACGACGTCAACGACCCGTTCGACGAGATCCTCAGCTACTACTTCGACGTCGTGAACGGCGAAGGCGTCGCGAACGTGCCGAGCGGTCGCTACTCCGCGGTGACCTGGGCGACCGAGAACACGGCGGGAACGCGGCGCTGGTCCGCGCTCGTCGCACCCGAGCTGACCGTCGCCGGAGCGGCCGACGTCTCGCTCGACGCGCAGAAGACCGTGCCGATCGAGGTCGTGCCACCAGGCCCGGCCGAACAACGCGACCGCACCGTGACCATGCGCGCGTCGTGCCTGCCGAGGGTGAGAAGCTGCCGCTGATCACCGAGATGGCCGCCGCGCTCGGCACGGCACCGTGGGAGATCCGCGCCACGCCTGCCGCGGCCGCGAAGAAGGGTGCGATCTCGTTGCAGGACAACGTGACCCTGCAGACCGCGACGGTCACCGCGTCCTCAGGAGGCCGGACGCTCAGGACGGACGGCGACGTGGCCGTCCTGTCCGCGAAGTGGTCCGGCGACCGCGATCTGACCATCGGCGGAGACACAGCGCTGGTGAAGATCAAGCCCGACACTCCCGCCAACATGGTGAAGGCCGCCAACGCCGCCGCCAACGCCGCGGCACAGGCTGGTAAGAAGGCGATCGTGTCCTATGTAGACATACCGAACGCACTGCCGCTCACCGGGCTGTCGAGCACCGCGCTGCCCTCATTGAGCGTCGGCAACGCGGACGGTGAGTTCCTCGCCAAGCAGACCTCCCTGAAGCTGAGCGTCAAACCCGGCCCGGAGTCGGTGTACAACCTGAGCTTCCTGGACGGCAACGGCATCCCGGCCGACCACCGGCGAGTCGTCGACCCCGCCAAGCTGGTCAAGCGCCAGACCGCCTACCACGCCGACAAGACCGGTCTGACCGTGCAGAAGACGTGGTACCCGTTCCCGACCGGCCTGTGGCAGTCGCAGATCCTGCGCGGCACGACGTTCACCCCACCCGCCGCGTGGACCGAGTACATCGGTCCCGGTGACGACCGGATCGTCTGGAAGCGGCACGTGACGCTGAGCGGCATCGACGCCAAGGGGCAGCGCGCGGCGATGACCATGTTCCAGGAGAACGTGTTCCGCGAGGGCGCTCCCGCGGCAGTGGAACGGTGGTTCGCCGGGCCGATGCACAGCACCGCGATCGAGCTGCAGTCCGACCACCCCGCCCGCTACCCGGCCGCGGGCGGTGCCTGGCGGCAGCTCTGCTCGAACTGCCGGGCGGACAACACGTTCGTGCCCGCTCTGCAGTGGACGGACGGCAACCCCGGCCACTACACGAACCCTTACCAGAACAGCAAGTTCTTCACGACGACCAAGGTGCGGCTGTTCCGCGGCACCACCGAGATCCCGGCGACCCAGGAACCGCTGGCGTTCTACCCCACCTTCCAGATGGCTCCGGAGAAGGCGGCCTACCGCCTCGAGACGGTCGAGACGCACGCACCCGGTGCGGTCGCGGGAGCGGTCAACGCGGTGCTGTTCACGCTCGCGCCACGCACCGAGACGACGTGGACGTTCCAGTCCCACCGCTCGCAGAACCCGCCTCCACTCGGGTACTCGTGTCACGCGGGACAGGCGACGTGCCAGTTCCAGCCGCTCATCCGGCTCCGGCACGACCTGCCGCTCGACGTCACGAACTCCGTCCCGGCAAGCAAACCGTTCGCCTGGCACGTCTCCGCGACGAACAGCGCGCCGGTGACCGTCGTGAAGGTGCAGTGGTCGGCGGACGGTGTGACGTGGCAACCGGCGGCGGTCCAACCGGCAGGTGACCGCTGGCAGGTCACGATCGACAAGCCGGGCGGTGACGTGTGGCTGCGGACGGAAGCCAGGGACGGTGCCGGGAACACCGTCACGCAGACCATGCAGAAGGCCTTCCGGACTCACTCCGGGGGCTGAGGCGGCGGTAGCAGAGCACTGGCGCCTCGGGCCGCGGCGCGCAGACCCGCCTGGAAACGGGTCTGCGCGCCGAGCTCGTCCATCAGCCGGTGCAGCCGCCGCTGGAACGTCCGGTAACTCAGCCCGAGCTGCTTGGCGATGCTGCGATCCGGCAACCCGGTCGCCAGCAGGGCGAGCAGCCGCGCGTCCGCGATCGACATGTCGTTCGAAGACGGCTGGCCCGGCAACGCGAGCGGCACTGCGTGCTCCCAGAGCCGCGCGAACAACGCTCCGAGAGAGTCCAGCAACGCCGACCGGTGCACGACGACCGCGCTCTCCAGCGTCGTCTCGGTGCTGTGCAACGGGATCAGCCCGAGGTGCGCGTCGGCGAGGATCATCTTCGTGGGCGCGACCGCGACGACCCGTGCCTCCTCCCCCAGCGACAGCCCCATTTCCAGATCGGCACGCAGGTCGTGCAGCTCCAACGCCTGGCGCTCGTAGATGCCGCGGAAGCGCACGCCGCGGTGCAACAGCTCTTCCTCCACCGGATGCAACGACGTGGGCGCATTGGCGTACGGCGGCTTGTCAACGAAGCGGACCTCGTGCCTGGCCGTGCGCATCACCTGGTCGACCCGCCGCGAGATCGCCTCTGCCCCGTGCACCACCTCGACGAGGTCCGCGGGAGCGCGCACACCCGCCGCGCGTTCGTACCGGACCTGCAGTTCGCCGGCCAGCAACCGGTCCCGCCGCAGATCGTCCTCACGGCGCAGGAAGTACATCGCCAGCGCGACGTCCGGGGCAACGGCCGTGTGCAGTCCGTTGACCTGGTGGACGAATCCGAGATCGGTCAAGGACCTCAGCACGGCGCGAACGGCCCGCTCAGCCAGTTCTGTGGCAAGGCAGAGCTCTGTCACACCCAGTTGATACGAGTCGACGAGCGTCTCGTAAACCGCCAGTTCCGCCGGACGCAATCCGAGCACACGAACCAGTATGCCGACTTCGGGCACCCGTTGACGCGGGGCCGGAACGAGGTGTAGACATCGGTTGAAAAGGTTTACACATCCTTCTCATCGCCGCCGCCGCTCGCCGTTGTACCAACGCATGCGCGCGAAAGGACGGCCGATGGAGACCAATCGCCGCGACTTCCTCAAGGTTGCCGGCGCCACCGCGGGTGTCACGATGCTGTCGGGATCGATGCTGTCCGCACCGGTCGCGTCGGCAGGGGAACACGCCGCGATCCCGATGGCCGAGTCGCCGTGGGACCAGGTGCCCGCGATCCTCGCGAAGATCGTGCCGCCCACGTTCCCCGGCGCCAGGTTCGACATCACGGCCTACGGCGCCAAGGGCGACGGCAAGACGAAGAACACCGAGGCGTTCAAGAACGCCGTCGAGGCCTGCAACAAGGCAGGCGGCGGCCAGGTCGTCGTGCCCAAGGGCAGCTTCCTCACCGGCGCGATCACCCTGCTGAGCAACGTCAACCTCGTCGTCTCCGAAGGCGCGACGATCAAGTTCTCCACCGATCCCAAGGACTACCCGCTGGTGTTCACCCGGTGGCAGGGCATCGAGTGCATGAACTTCTCCTCGTTCATCTACGCCCGCAAGGCCGAGAACATCGCGATCACCGGACCCGGTCTGATCGACGGCCAGGGCCCGTCCGGCCCGTGGTTCGACTACGACAAGAAGCGCCAGCCGGACTGGGAGGCGCTGCAGAAGCAGGCGGTCGACAACAAGCCCGTGACCGAGCGGAAGTTCGGCATGGGCCACTTCCTCAAGCCGAACATGATCACGCTGTACGAGTGCAGGAACGTCCTCGTCGAGGGCGTGCGGCTGCGGAACTCGGCGATGTGGAACGTGCACCCCGTGCTGTGCACCAACGTGACGATCCGCGACATCTTCGTCTACAGCCGCGGCGGCATGGTCGACGGCTGCGACCCGGAAGCTTCCCAGTACGTGCACATCACCGGCTGCCGGTTCGACTGCGGCGACGACGGCATCGCGATCAAGGCGGGCCGCGACATCGACGGCCGCCGCGTGGGCGTGGCGAGCGAGAACATCGTCATCGAGAACTGCTCGTTCGAGGGCCGCTGGGGCGCGCTCACGGTCGGCAGCGAGATGTCCGGCGGCGTGCGCAACGTGTTCTTCCAGGACTGCACGGTGAAGAAGGGCTCCAGCTACAAGCCGTTCCACGTCCTGTACATCAAGACGAACAAGCGGCGCGGCGGCACCGTGGAGAACATCCACGCCAGGCGCATCAAGGCGACCGACGTCGACCGCGAGGCGATCATGGTGACGCTGAACTACAGCCTCACCGGCCCCGGCTTCGGTCCGATCGTGAACCCCAAGGTGCAGAACATCACCGCCGACGGCTTCACCGTCAACGGGGTCAAGAAGACGGCGGTCACCCTGGACGGCCTGTCCGAGTCCCACATCAGGAACGTGGCGATCTCCAACAGCGCTTTCACGAACGTCACCACCGCGAAGCCGAGCGTCAAGAACGCCGACGGCACCACGTTCACGAACGTCACCATCAACGGCAAAAAGGTCTGAGGAGAGCATCCCCGTGTCCTTGTCACGTCGTGATTTCGCGCGTGTGTCCGGCCTGACGGCCGCTGGTCTCCTGCTCCCGGCAGGCGTTGCGGCAGCCGACCCGGCCCTGTCTGGGTTCGGCAAAGACCCGTGGCGGGAGGTGCCGCGAATCCTCGCCCGCGTCTGCCCACCACGTTTCCGCAGGAAGGCCTACGACGTCACCGCGTACGGCGCGAAGGGTGACGGCCTCACCAAGAACACCGAGGCGTTCCACCGCGCGATCACGGCGTGCCACCGCGCCGGTGGGGGACGTGTGGTCGTTCCCGCGGGCACGTTCCTCACCGGCGGCATCAGGCTTCTGTCCAATGTGGAGCTCCACGTCAGCGAGGGCGCCACGATCAAGTTCTCCACCGATCCGAACGACTACCTGCCGCTGGTGCTCACCCGCTGGGAGGGCACGCTCTGCTACAACTACCAGCCGTTCATCTACGCGTTCGAGCAGAAGAACATCGCCATCACCGGCAAGGGAACCATCGACGGTGACGCGACCAACGGCCCGTGGCCGGAGTGGCGAGCAGGCTCCACCGCGCTGCTGCGGCAGTGGGGCGAGGAGGGCAAGCCGGTCGAGGAACGCATCATGGGCCCCGGCAAGAACATGCGACCGAACATGATCCAGTTCTTCCGCTGCAGGAACCTCCTCGTCGAGGACGTGCTGATCAAGAATCCGGCGATGTGGTCGCTGCACTTCGTGTTCTCGCGGAACATCACCGTGCGGCGGATCGAGATCTACTCGACGAACTCCCAGGGCGACGGCGTCGACCTCGACTCGTCTTCGTACGCCCACGTGCACGACTCGAAGTTCAACACCAACGACGACTGCGTCGTGGTGAAGTGCGGACGGGATGCCGACGGACGGCGGGTCGGCATCCCGTCCACCCACATCGTGGTCGAGCGCTGCAAGTTCTCCGGACGCTGGGGCGGGATCACCATCGGCAGCGAGATGTCCGGTGGCGTCCAGAAGGTCTTCTGCCGCGACTGCGAGATCAACGCGCCCGACTACCCCGGCCGGTACCCGATCAAGCACGCTCTCTACATCAAGACCAACCAGGACCGGGGCGGGGTCATCGACGGCGTCCACCTGCGGAACGTCTTCGGCCAGAACGTCGAGCGCGAGATCCTGTTCGTGTCGATGTTCTACCAGAACGGTGGCACGAAGGGCTTCTTCCCGCAGATCAACAACCTGACGATCGACAGGATGCGGATCAACGGCGGCAAGATCGCGGCGACGTTCCGCGGGTTCCCGCAGTCGCACATCAGGAACGTGCTGATCTCGAACTCGGCGTTCACCGGCATCACCGAGCCGAACCTGATCGAGAACACCGACAACCTGGTGTTCCGCAACACGACGATCAACGGGGTGGTGCCGGCGTGAGGTATCTGCTGGCACTTCTGCTGGTGACTGCCGGACTTTCCACCGGTTCGCCGATCGCGGTCGCCGGCACCGGCCTGTCGTGGAAGGCGTCGAACAACCCGTTCTCGCTGGACTTCCACAACGGCGGACGGACGTTGACCGGCCAGCGCGAGACGTCCTACCGGCTCGCCGACGGCACGCAGCACTCGTTGACGAAGATGGTTGCGCAGAAACGGGTTCCGGGTGGCGTTCGGTACGTCGTGGCGACCACGGAAGCTTCACGGACCGCCGATGTGGTCGTGACGCGGACGGAGCGCGGCCTGAGGGTGGGCTGGACGCTGGAGCCTTCCACCGGTGTGACGCAGGTGTCGGCGAACCTCACCGGATCGCTGGAGGAACATTTCCTCGGCGGTGGCGCGCACACGATGTTCGTTGACCTGCAACGGCGTGTGCTGCTGAACAAGGCCGTGTTCGTGGGTGCGTCGACGTTCGGCAAGTGCAACAAGAACGGCGCACCCTCGACGTTCTTCATCTCCAGCGCGGGCTACGGCGTGTACGCGGACACCAAGGCGATCGGCCGAACGGCGTTCCCCGGTGCCCTCGCGGACGACCACTGCGCGGACAAGCCCGCGCCCTGCCCCGTCGCTTCCGGTGTGCCGGACCGGATCCAACTGTGCTTCAAGACCTCCCGGCTCGACTACGAGGTCTACGCGGGCTCGCCGGAACAGGTGAACTCGGCGTACTTCAAGCGCGTCGGCACACCGACCCTGCCGCCCGCACGGCAGTTCGCGCTGACGAAGTGGCGGGACAAGTACAACCACTCCAACGAGGTCGTCGAGGACGTCACGCAGTTCCAGGCACGCGGCGTCCCGCTCGACACGCTCTGGGTCGACAACCCCTGGGAGCAAGGTCCAGCGGGCGCCAGGCCGACGTACGCGTGCATCGGCGCGCTGAAGTTCGACAAGACGATGTACCCGGACGCGCAGGGCACGATCAACTGGATGCGCGACCGTGGCGTGAACATGGGCGTGTGGGTGGCGCCGTTCCTGAGCAAGATGTCCGACGGCAAGGAATGCCCGCACGACTACCCCGCCGGCTCCTTCGCACAATCCGACCGCACGAACGTGTGGGACATCGACCTCACGAACCCGGTGGCGCGGGCCCACTACGAGGCGCGGCTCGAAGCCGTGTTCCGCATGGGCGTGAACTTCGTCAAGGGCGACCGGGGCGAGGAGCACAACTTCGAGGAGACGACGTTCGCCGGCGGGCCAGGCACGATGATCCACAACCAGTACCCGTTGCTGTACGCCGAGTCCGTGGTGAAGATGCTGCGGAAGGTGCACGGCGACAACTACACGACGTTGTTCCGCGCGGGTGGCGACGGGATGCCGACGCTCTTGCGCGGCTTCTGGCAGGCCGACGCGGACATGAGCTTCGACGGGCTGCGGCTGACGACCAGGCGGGGCATCAACTCGTGGATCTCCGGTCACCCCGTGCACGGCTCGGACATCGGCGGATACCGCAACCTTGGCGGTGGCCCGTCGGAGTCGCTGTTCGTGCGGTGGGCGCAGCAGTCCGCGGTGACGCCGGTGTTCCAGGTCGGCAGCTCCGGCCGCAACTCGACGCCGTGGGTGTACGACCCTGCCACGTTCGAACGGTTCCGGCGCGCGGCGGTGCTGCACTACGAGCTGTTCCCGTACCTGTACTCGCAGGCGGTCAAGGCTTCGAAAGACGGCACGCCGATCACGCAGCCGATGGCGTTCCGGTATCCGCACGAGGCCGCCGCCTGGACCGCTGACCAGCAGTTCATGGTCGGACCGGATCTGCTCGCGGCTCCCGTGACCGCTGACCGTGCCGAGGCCGATGGCGCGGCGGGAAAGCCGACGCCGGTCGACGTGTGGCTGCCTCGCGGCGAGTGGATCGACCTGTTCTCCGGGGCTCGGGTGACCGGCGGGCGGACCATCACGCGAGAGACCACCTTGGACGAGTTCCCGCTGTACTTGCGAGCTTCCTCGGCGATGCCGTTCAACTTCCGCACGCCTGACGTGTGGTCGAAGGCGTGGGGCGTGAACGACCTGGATCGCAAGGACCGCGCGGGGTGGCTCGTGTCGCCCACGGCGGACGGCAAGTTCGGCAACCTTCACGTCAAGTCGTTCGGCAAGCACGTGCTCGTGACGCTGCGGGGCGCACCGGCGGAGTCACAGCTGATGGTGCCTGCCGGAGTGAAGCGCGTGGTGATCGACGGCAAGCCGCTCAACGCGTCGACCGTCGAGGAACTGCGCGAAAGAACAACGGGCTGGGCGTCTGTCTCCTCAACGCCCGGCACGTTCGGTGGCACGGTGCTGAAGCTGAAACCCCGACATGGCTCCAGCACCGTGCTGCTCTCCCTGTCCTAGACAGCCATCGCTCCCACCACTTCGACGACCTGCCCGGCGCGGAAGGTGAAGACCTCCGCGCCGCGCAGGCCGTTCTGGTTGCGGTGGCTCAGAATCACCGTGTCGACGCCGGTGAACACGTCCAGCACCTCGAACCGCACGTCCGGAACGGCCTTCAACCCCGCCTCCCAGAACTCCCGCACGGCCTGCTTGCCGCGCAGGATCCCGTCACCGAGCAACCGGGCGGCGGCAGGTGAGCGCACCAGCACGTCGTCGGAGTAGTGCTCCAGCAAGCCTTCGAGGTCCCGCGTGTTCCACCAGTGGGCCCACTTCCGGGCGAAGTCATCCACGGCTCACACCACCGCGGTGACGGTGCCGGTGGCAGCCGAACCGCGGATCACGTCCAGCAACCGGTGCAGCCGCAGGCCTTCCGCGAAGTCCGGCACCCCGGCGCCGCCACCACGGAGGTCCGCGGCGAGCTTGCGGTAGAGCTGCGCCACGTTGCCGACGACGAGCGCGGGCACGTCCTCGACCCAGCGGTGCCCGGCGGGCGTCGGCAGCTCGACCGGCTCGCCCTCGTTGGCACCGAGCAGCCGCAGCTCCGACATCTGCACGCCGGCCGGGCTGCCGGGGCCGAACGACTCGAGCACCAGGCTGCCACCCGTTCCGGAGATCTCGAACCGGGTGTGCGCACCGGCGACGCGGCCGTCGTTCACGTGAGCGGACACCACGGCACCGGACGAGAGCGTCGCGTTCAGCAGCACGTTGTCCGGCGTGGTCGCGGTGAACGGCACGCCGGTTTCCGCGACCACGTAGCCGGTGCGTTGCGTGGCAAGGGTCGCCGACACCGAGTCGATGCCGCCGAGCAGGAACTCGAGCGCGTCGAACGTGTGGCCGCCCGCGACCTCCAGCGTGCCCGCGCCGTTCTGACCGTCCAGCACGTACGCCGCGAACGACGGGATGGCGTTGGTCAGGCCGCGGAACCTCGATGAGTACACGGTGGCCGCGGTGACCTGGCCGAGGTAACCGTCGGCGATCAGCTGCCTGGCGTGCCGCACGACCGGCGAGAACCGGGCCTGCAGGCCGATCGACGTGTGCACGCCCGCGTCGGCCGCGAGCTTCACCATGGTCTCGGCGTCCGCGGTGGTACGCGCCAGCGGCCACTCGCAGTGCACGTGCTTGCCGGCGCTCAACGCCGTTTCCACGAGCTCGAAGTGCGCCGGCACCCGGACCGCCACGACGACGAGATCGACGTCCGGTGATTCCGCCAGCGCACGGGCGTCACCGAACGCCTGTGCCGCACCGAAAGCAGCGGCGGCGGCGTCCGCGCTCTCCTGCCGGCTCGTGGCGACGGCGGTCAGCTCGTACTCGGGCAGTGCACGCAACGCCGGCACGTGCGACCGCGCCGCCCAGCTGCGTTCCGGGTTCGCGCCGACGATGCCGACGCGGATCTTCTCAGACATCTTCTCCCCCAAGGTCACTGCAGAACGGCGAGGTCCGCCGGCGAGAACGGGCGTAGTTCGGCGGTGCGGCCGTCGCGTACCTTCGCCGCCCACTCCGGCTCCGACACCAGTGCGCGGCCCAGTGCGATCAGGTCGAACTCACCGCGCTCCAGCGCCGCGTGCAGCCGGTCGATGCCCTCGACCTCGGCACCCTGGCCGGCGAACGCGGACTCGAAGTCGCTCGGCGTGATCCCGGCGGAGCCCACGGCGATGACCGGCCTGCCGGTGATCTTGCGCGTCCACCCGGCCAGCGTGAGGTCGGAGCCGTCGAACTCCGGCAGCCAGAACCGCCGCGTCGACAGGTGGAAGACGTCGACACCCGCGGCCACCAGCGGCGTGAGCACCGCTTCCAGTTGCTCCGGCGAGCTCGCGATCTTCGCGGTGTACTGGCCCATCTTCCACTGCGACAACCGCAGGCTGATCGGGAAGTCGCCACCCACGGCGCTGCGGCACGCGGCCACGACCTCGGCCGCGAACCGGGTGCGGTCACCGTAGGAGTCGTCGCGCCGGTTCGTGTTCTCCCAGAGGAACTGGTCGATCAGGAATCCGTGCGCGCCGTGGAGTTCGATGCCGTCGAACCCGATGCGCCGCGCGTCGGCCGCGGCACGGGCGAACGAGTCGATCACCTCGTCGATCTGCGCGGACGTCAGCGGCGCGCCGGCCTCGGCACCACTGAGCCCGAGCCCTGACGGGCTGGCGGCGGGAACACCGTTCCGCGGCGCGACGTCCGGTCCGTCGTAGGCGCCGAGGTGCCACAGCTGCGGGAAGATCAGCCCGCCTTCCGCGTGCACGGCGTGAGCGACCCGCGCCCAGCCTTCCAGCGCGGTCTCGCCGTAGAAGTGCGGAATGCCGTCCGGCACGACGTTCATGGAGTGGCCGACCACCGTGCCCTCGGTGATGATCAGCCCGGTGCCACCGGCCGCGCGACGGGCGTAGTACTCGGCGACGTTCGCGCCGGGCACCCCGCCTGGCGAGAAGCTCCGGGTCATCGGAGCCATGACGACGCGGTTGGGCAGCGTCAGGTCACCGACGCCGATCGATGTGAAGAGCGCGGAGCTCATGATCCCCCTCGTTGGACGAAACGGTTGCGACTACTGGGATTGCGGGCTTCGGACGAAGCGCACACAGAGCGCGAGAGCCAGCAGGTAGGCGACGGCCGCGACGACGAACGTCGTGCGCGCTCCGCCGTACCAGTCAGAGAGCGAGGCGAGCACGGTGCCCGCGACAGCGACACCGACGAGCGTGCCGACCTGGCGGGTGGCGTTGAACGTGGCGCTCGCGACGCTGGCCTGCGCCGGACCGGCCGCCTCGACCAGCGCCGCGGTCATGGAGGACGCGACGACACCGAGTCCGAGGTTGGCCACCGACATGGCGAGCGCGAGCTGCCAGTACGGGGTCTGCGGCGAGATGAACGCCATCAGCACCGACGCCACGCCGGCGACGGACAGTCCGCCGATCATCGGCAGCCGGGTGCCGACCTTCGGCACGATCTTGGCCACGAACAGGTTCCCGACGACGAAGACGATCATCATCGGCAGCATCTGCAGGCCGGCCCGCAGCGGCGTGGCGCCGTGCACCTGCTGCAGGAACAGGCCGATCATGAACAGCACGCCGTAGAGACCGAAGTTCAGCAGGAAGCCGACGGCGTTCGGCACGGCGAAGGCCGCCCGGCGGAACAGCTTGGTCGGCAGGATCGGCGTTTCGGTGCGCACCTCGTGCAGAACGAACGCGGCGGCGAACACGACGAACCCGGTGGCACTGGCCAGGATCGGTGCCGAGGTCCAGCCCAGGGCCGGTCCCTCGATCAACGCGTAGGAGAGCCCGGCGAGCGCGAGTACGCCGAACACGTGGCCGGACAAGGCGATCCGGCGCGAGGCGTCCTCGGCGACCGGGTCGATCAGCTTGGCTGTCAGCAGGAATCCGGCGATGCCGATCGGCAGGTTGAGCAGGAAGATGCTCTCCCAGCCGAACGTGTCGACCAGGACGCCGCCGATGACCGGCCCGAGCCCGGACGCGCCGGCACCCGCCGCCGACCACAGCGCCACCATCCTGGCTCGCCGCGCGGGGTCGGGGAACGCCCCGACCAGCAGCACCAGTGACACCGGCAGGAACAGCGCGCCCGCAACGCCCTGCACGACGCGCGCCGCGACGAGGACGTCCCCGTTCGGCGCGAGTCCACAAACGACGGACGAGACCACGAACAGCGCCATGCCGATCAGGTAGACGCGCTTGGCACCGAACCTGGTGCCGAGCGCGCCGGCGAGCAGCAGCAGGGACGCGAACGTCAGCATGTAGCCGTCCACCACCCACGTCAGGTGGTCGATCCCGAGGCCGAGCTCCTCCTTGATGCTCGCGCCCGCCACGTTCACGACGGTCGCGTCGAGCGCGGCCATCACGAAACCCACCGCGATCGCGGCGAACTTGAGCGCGCTGCGGTCAGGAGGCCCGGCAACGGACCCGGAAGTGCCTTGGCCGGCAAGCGTTGTCATTGGTCTGCCTTCGTGGTCGGCACGAGCTGGAGCCAAAAGCGTAAAGCTTGAACTATCCAAGTTGCAAGCGGTCTAGCTTGAGGTATCTCGTGTACGATCCGAGCATGAGACCGAGCGTCGCCGAAGACGTCACCAGCGAGGTGCGCGCACTCGTGTACGAGCTGTCGCGCCGTCTCGACGAACACTCGCGCAACAGCGTCACCGAGTTCGGGCTGACGCTGCCCCAGGCGAACGCGATCCGCGACCTCGGCACCCCGCTGACCACTCGCGAGCTGGCCGTGCGGATGTGCTGCGAGCCGTCGAACGTCACGTTCGTGATCGACCGGCTGGAGGCGCAGGGCCTCGTCGAACGGGTCCCGCACCCCAACGACCGCCGCGCCCGTCACCTCGTGCTCACGCCGAAGGGCGTGGAGCTGCGGGCTCAGCTGCTGGACCGGGTCTCCAGCGAGTCGCCGCTCGCGCATCTGTCCGATGTGGAACGTGACCAGCTGCGGGACCAGCTGTTGCGGGCGTTGAAGCGCTGACCTCCCACCCTCTCTCGCGGGCCACCGCCGCGAGCGCGGGATCGTCGCCGACGACGACAGGTCGTCCCACCTCCGCCAGCATCGGCAGATCGCTCACGTGGTCGCCGTAGGCACTGCACCTGGCCAGATCCAGCCCGAGCGCGGCCGCGGTCAGCCTGACCACGCGCGCCTTGAGCTCGTCGAGCATCGGCGCGAGCACCTCGCCGGTGAGGCGCCCGTCCCGCACGACCGGGCGGGTGCAGAACACCCGGTCCGCTCCCACGGCCTCCGCGATCGGGTCGAGACACGCGAAGAACGACCCGGACACCAGAAACACCCGGTCGCCCGCCCTCCGGTGCTCCCGCACCGCCTCCAGCACCGGTTGGGTGAACATCTCCGGCGTGAACCAGGCCCGCCCTTCCTCCGAGAGCTGGGAAACCGGCCGTCCGGCGAGCATCCGGAAGTAGGCCCGGTTCGCTTGAGCACGTGGCAGGCCACGGAGTGCGGCAACCGCGGCAGGAACGTCCCCGCCGAGGTGCCGCAGGAAGCTCCCCATGCTGTTGCCGTGGATCAGCGTGTGGTCCACGTCGACGAACGCGGCCCGGTCAGTACGCAAGGCCGCCGTCCGCGCGGATCACCGTGTTGTTGATGTAGTCGGCGTCCGGTCCTGCGAGGAACGCGATCGTCGCCGCCACGCCTTCCGCACCGCCGAGACCGAGCAACGCCCGGTCGATCTTGCGTTGTGCGACCTCGGGTGCGAGTGCCGCGCCGAGGCCGGTGTCGAGGAGGCCTGGCGCGACCACGACGCTGCGCACGTTGTAACCGCCGTACTCCTGTGCGACGGTCGACGACAGGCCGTGCAGACCCGCCTTGCTCGCCGCGTAGATCGCCTGTCCTGGGTTGCCCTGCACCGCCGCGAGCGAGGAGACGTAGACGATCCGCCCGTATCGGCGGCGCATCATCTGCCGCAACGCGTGCTTGGTCGCGAGGAACGCACCGCGCAGGTTGACGCGGTGCACCTCGTCCCAGTCCCGCGCCGGCGTGGTCACGAGCGGCTGGTCCTTGGCGATGCCCGCGTTGCAGATCAGCACGTCGAGGCCGCCGATCTCCTTGGCGCGCCGGGCGAGCGCCTCCGCGGTCTCCTCCTCGCCGACGTCGCCGGGCACGAGGTGCAGCGCGTCCGGGTGCTTGTCCTGCCGCCGCACCAGGTCCGGCGACGGTGAGCGGTGGTTCGCCACCACCGTCATGCCCTGGTCCAGCAGGATTCTGGTGGTGATCAGGCCGAGGCCTCGGCCCGCGCCGGTCAGCGCGACCACTCGATCAGTCATGTCCGCGGGCTCCGATCAGTAGCGCAGGGCGTAGGAAAGGCGGGTGCGCAACGACTTCTTGCGCCGGGCCTCGTGGAACCGGTCGTCCTCGTGCAGGACGTCGATGGCCGCCTTGACGCGCTGCTGCGCGAGCTCGATCGCCTCGTCGACCGGCACGACCGGTGTCAGGTCGAAGATGTCGAGGATCTTGTGGAGCCGCTCGGGGATCGTGCCGCCCACCACGTGGTACGGCAGGCCCATCTCCTCCAGCGACTGCAGGAGCAGCTCGTCCGAGAGCCGGCGGAACTTCTCCGAGACCGGGCGGTGGCCGTCGGCCTCCATCTCGAACTCGACTGGCAGGTGCACGTACGCGTCGTACAGCCGCTTCGCGCGTGCCTTGGTCAGCTGCCCGTAGGTGTCCATGTACTGCTGGTAGAACCGGCGGACCTGGTAGCCGGAGACCGTCTTGATCACGCGCAACGGCCAGGAGGCGCCGGGGTTGATGCCCACCCGCATCCGGGCCTCACCGTAGACCCATTCGTGCACAACGGATCCGTCCGAGACGAACGACCCCGGCAGCGACTCGTTCTGCACGCGCTCCTCGAAGCGGCGCAGGCCGAGCTTGATCAGCTCCATCGCGGACAACTCCTGCACCTGCTTGCCCGGCACGATGTCCATCAGGATCTCCCTGGACGTCATGGCGTGCGTGCGCGGAATGCCCGTGGCGATGGAGAAGGCCTCGGTGGTCGTGCTCTTGCCGGTCGAGTAGGTGCCGGAGATCGCGAGTCGCAGTTGTTTCTGCTGCATTGTCCTCGGGTTCCTAGGAGAAGAGGTGTGTCGCGACGGCGACGAGGGCTTCGACGGGATGAGCACCTGGCCGCAGCCAGCGGGCGAACCGCACGTGCGGCGTGTCCTGGTCGGGCGGCTCGATCAGCAGCGGCGGGCGGAGCACCTCCGGGGTCCCGGTTGCACTCCCCTGCTCCAGAAACCGTCTGCCACGCTCACGCAGTTCGGGTGAAAGCCAGCCCAGGAACGGGATCCGCAGCTCGCCGACGCCGCCGTCGACCTCGACGAGCCCACGCAGGTCGTCGGGCACCTGCGCCGCCTCGGAATCCGTCAGCGGCACGACCACCGGCGCGTCCTCCAGCACGACCAGCACCGGCGAGCCGCGCCGCACGCGTGCGGCGACGGTCGGCCTCCTGGCCTCCGGTGTCGGCCACCGAGCCCCGGACCCGG
>NZ_VSRL01000141.1 GCF_012184385.1 Lentzea indica | reverse complement strand
GGTCGAGTGCGGTGTCCTGGCGGAGGACGGCCGCCTCCAGCTCCCGCAGGGCCGGGTTCGGGTCGATCCCCAGTTCCTCGCCGAGCGTGTTGCCGCAGGCGCTGGTACGCCGCTGAGCGCGTCGCTGACGTCCGCAGCGGTACAGCGCGAGCATCAGCTGGCCGTGCACGTGCTCGTGAAACGGCTGCTCCCGGCCGCGCCACTCCAGCTCCGGCACGAGCAGCGCGTGCTCACCGAGCGACAGCCGCACCTCGGTGAGCGCGTCTACGGCGTCGGTCCTGAGCGCGGCGATGCGCTCGGCTTGCTCGTCCAGCCACGCGTGGCCTGCCACGTCCACCAGCGGCCGATCACGCCAGCAGGCGAGCGCCGCCCGCAGGTGCGCCGCTCGACCAGCCGGGTCGGCCTCGCGCTTGCTCAGTTCCATCAGCCGTTGGACCGCAAGGAGATCCGTGTCGGCGTAGAGCACGTACCCAGGCGCACGCGCCACGATCGCCGCACGGTCGCCGAGCACGCCACGCAAATAGGACACGTGGTGCTGGAGCGTGTTCGCGGCCGTCCGGGGCGCGTGGTCTCCCCACACCACCTCGCCCAACCGGTCAGTGCTCACGATTTCGCCTGCCCGCAGCGCGAGAACGGCGAGCACCGCCTTGCGGCGAAGGCCTCGCACCTCCCTCGGCACGCCGTCCACCGTCACGTCGACCGGGCCCAGAATCCGCACCTGCACACCAGGTAGTCGTCCGGCGACCCGGTGATGTCAGCCTGGAACGCCGTTTCCGTCAGGTTTCAGTCCCGTGCCAGGCACGACGGTCATGGTTCGGCCATGAACATTCGCAGAAAGATGCTCGTCGTGCTGGCGGCGCTCGGGCTGGCGCTCACCGCGAGCGGCGGAGTCGCGAACGCCGCTGGTGTCTTCAAACCCATCAAGAACACGTGGAGCGGCCTGTGCCTGCAGCCCGAGGGCGGCAGCACGTTCGACGCGCGGATCGTGCAGATGCCCTGCGTTCCCGGCAGCGCCATCCAGAACTGGCACTTCGACAGGATCTCCAGCAACAACTACCAGATCATCAACGAGGCCAGCGGCCGCTGCTTCTACATGAACGGCCCGGTCCGCCGCGGGTCGCCCGTCGCCCAGGTGGCGTGCCTGCCGCGGGTCAGCAACCACGTGTGGAAGACCATCCCGGCGCCGCCGAGCATCGCCGAGATCGAGTCGATGGCGGGCGGCGACCACAACCTGTGCCTCGACGTACCGGGTGCCCAGACCACCGCCGGGCTGATCATGCAGACCTGGGACTGCAACAACACCCCCGCGCAGCGCTTCGTCATCGGTTTCTGACAGCGCGACGGCCCGCCTCCCGGAAGGGAAGCGGGCCGTGTCAGCGAACGATCAGGCGCCGGCGGCGGTGCGCAGGGCGTCCGCGCGGTCCGTCGACTCCCAGGGCAGCTCGACGTCGGTGCGGCCGAAGTGGCCGTACGCGGCGGTCGGGGCGTAGATCGGGCGCAGCAGGTCGAGGTCGCGGATGATCGCGGCCGGCCGGAGGTCGAACACCTCGGTGATGGCCTGCTGGATCTTCTGCGGGTCCACGGTCTCGGTGCCGAAGGTCTCGACGAACAGACCCACCGGGGCCGCCTTGCCGATGGCGTAGGCGACCTGGACCTCGACGCGGGTGGCGAGGCCGGCCGCGACGGTGTTCTTGGCGACCCAGCGCATGGCGTACGCGGCGGAGCGGTCGACCTTCGACGGGTCCTTGCCGGAGAAGGCGCCGCCGCCGTGGCGGGCCATGCCGCCGTAGGTGTCGACGATGATCTTGCGTCCGGTCAGGCCGGCGTCACCCATCGGGCCGCCGATGACGAAGCGGCCGGTCGGGTTGGTGAGCAGGCGGACGTTCGTGGTGTCGAGGCCGAGCCCGTCGATCTCGGGGGCGACCACGTGCGTGCGGAGGTCGACGCCGAGCAGCTTCTCCAGGTCGATGCCGTCGGCGTGCTGCGTGGAGATGACGACGGTGTCGAGGCGGACGGGCTGGTCGCCCGCGTACTCGATGGTGACCTGGGTCTTGCCGTCCGGGCGCAGGTACGGAACCGTGCCGTCCTTGCGGACCGCGGAGAGCCTGCGGGAAAGCCGGTGGGCCAGCGCGATCGGCAGCGGCATGAGCTCGGGGGTGTCGGTGCACGCGTACCCGAACATCAGGCCCTGGTCGCCGGCGCCCTGCTTGTCGATCTCGTCGGCCGCACCCTCGACGCGGTTCTCGAACGCCGTGTCGACACCCTGGGCGATGTCCGGGGACTGCGCGCCGATGGCGACGTTCACGCCGCACGAGTGGCCGTCGAAGCCCTTCGCGGACGAGTCGTAGCCGATCTCCAGGATCTTCTCGCGGACGATCGTGGGGATGTCCGCGTACGCCTCGGTGGTCACCTCACCCGCGACGTGGACCTGGCCGGTGGTGACCATCGTCTCCACCGCGACGCGGGAGCGCGGGTCCTTGGCCAGCAACGCGTCCAGGATCGAGTCGCTGATCGCGTCGCAGATCTTGTCCGGGTGTCCCTCGGTCACCGACTCACTGGTGAACAGCCTGCTGCTGTGCTGGCTCACGGACACTCCTTCTGTGCGGGTTGGTCTGAGAAAAGTCTACTGAGACTCGGGCAAGCGGGCGGTAACCGCGTCCACACCGCGGACGCCACTTGCGTCTTCGGTCCGTGAGGTATAGGCGTCTCGGCGCCGTCCTTGGACAGCAGCCAGCCGGCGTTGTCCTCCTGCTCGAACGCCTTGCCGTCGCCGACCGCGTTCACCACCAGCAGGTCACAGCCCTTGCGTTGCAGCTTGGCACGGCCGTAGTCGAGCACCGACGTGGTCTCGTCGCCGGTCTCCGCGGCGAACCCGACGATCACCTGCCCCTCCCGACGTGCGGAAACGAGTTCCGCGAGAATGTCGGGGTTCTTCGTCAACGAGATCGGGTCAGGATCGCCGGAAGTCTTCTTGATCTTGTGGCCGGAGAGCGACACGGGCCGGAAGTCGGCCACCGCGGCCGCCATCACGACCACGTCGGCGTCCGCCGCCACCTTGTGCATGGCGTCGCGCAGCTCCACCGCCGAGCCGACCCGGACCAGGTCGACCCCGGCGGGCGTGGCCAGGTCCGCGGTGTTGCCCGCGACCAACGTCACGCGTGCGCCGCGTTGTGCCGCCACCCGTGCGAGCGCATAGCCCTGCTTGCCGGACGAGCGGTTGCCGATGAACCGCACCGGATCGAGAGGTTCGCGCGTGCCACCGGCGGAGATCGCGACGTGCACGCCTTCCAGTGTCCGCTGCAGAGCGTCGGAACGCACCAGCAGCAGCCGGGCCAGTTCGACGATCTCGGCGGGGTCCGGCAGACGGCCCTTGCCGGTGTCCTTGCCGGTCAGCCGGCCGGACGCCGGTTCGGCGACGACGACACCGCGCGAGCGCAGCAGTGCCACGTTGTGCTGGGTGGCCGGGTGCTCCCACATCTCGGTGTGCATCGCGGGCACCAGCAGGACCGGGCAGCGCGCGGTCAGCAGGGTGTTCGTCAGCAGGTCGTCGGCGAGGCCGTGCGCGGCCTTCGCGATGAGGTTCGCGGTCGCCGGCGCGACGACCACGAGGTCTGCGTTCTGCCCGAGCTTGACGTGCGGGACCTCGTGCACGTCGTCGAACGGGTCAGCGGACACGACCTGGCCGGACAGCGCCTCGAACGTGGCGGCTCCCACGAACTTCAAGGCGCCCTCGGTCGGGACGACCCGCACCGAGTGACCGGACTCGGTCAGCCGCCGCAGGACCTCACAGGCCTTGTACGCGGCGATGCCCCCGCCAACCCCGAGAACGATCCGGGGCCGAACAGGGGCATCGGCGTCAGACGAAGCGGAATTCAAGCCTTCTCCCGTGAGGAACGACCGGCCAGGGTCACGCCTCCGCGAGGAGGAACCCCGCTGGGGGTCCGGGGGCTTGCCCCCGGCTGGGGTGTGGGGGCTCGGCCCCCACAAGACACGCTGAGACGACTTGGTTCGCGCTTTCCGCGAACACACCTCGCCCCGAGTATCGGCTCTACTCGCTGCCCTCGGTGTGCTCCAGGAGACCCGCGTGGATCTCGCGGAGAGCAATCGAGAGGGGCTTCTCACGCGGGCCCGGCTCGACGAGCGGGCCGACGTACTCGAGCAGGCCCTCGCCGAGCTGCGCGTAGTAGTCGTTGATCTGGCGGGCACGCTTCGCGGCGTAGATCACCAACGCGTACTTCGAGCTCACCTGCTCAAGCAGGTCGTCGATCGGCGGGTTGGTGATGCCCTCCGGGGAACCGGTCAGGTGACCGAGCTCGGTGTGGGTGATCACTCGTCAATCTCCTGAAATTCGTGGTCCGACCATCAAGGATAGCAAGTCGGCCGCCGCAGACTTCACGTCGGCGTTGATTACCACCTCGTCGAACTCCTTTTCGGCCGCGAGCTCCTCACGGGCGATGTCGAGCCTGCGCTCCACCACCGCCGGGTCCTCGGTGCCACGGCCGGTCAAACGCCTCACCAGGTGCTCCCACGACGGGGGCATCAGCATCACGAGCTGGGCGTCCGGCATCGCGACACGGACCTGGCGCGCACCCTGCAGTTCGATCTCGAGCAGGGCGGGACGACCGGAGGCCAGAGCCTCCTCGACGGGCCTGCGGGGAGTCCCGTAGCAGTTTCCCGCGAACTCGGCGTGTTCGAGGAACTCGCCGGCCGCGATCATCTGCTGGAACTTCTCGCGGTCCACGAAGTGGTAGTGCACTCCGTCGACCTCGCCCGGCCTCGGCTTCCTGGTGGTCGCCGAGACGGAAAAGTAGATATCGGGTTGCTGCCTGCGCAGCTCCGCCAGAACGCTGGATTTACCCACGCCTGACGGCCCGGACAAGACGGTGAGACGGGAGCGGACAGAGCCCGCTCCCGTCTCGGTGTCACTCACTCACTCTCCGCTGAACTCGGAGAGCAGGGCCTTGCGCTGACGGTCACCGAGACCGCGCAGGCGACGGCTGGGAGCGATCTCGAGGCGCTCCATGATCTGCTGCGCGCGCACCTTGCCGACACCCGGCAGGGCCTCGAGCAGCGCGGACACCTTCATCTTGCCCAGGACCTCGTCGCTCTCGGCGGCCTTGAGCACGTCCGTAAGGGTCGTGCCGCCGCGCTTGAGGCGCTCCTTGAGCTCAGCCCGAGCGCGACGAGCGGCAGCAGCCTTCTCCAGCGCTGCGGCTCGCTGCTCCTCGGTAAGCTGGGGAAGAGCCACGATTTCCTCCGTGGTGTGGATTCTTTTCGGATCGGTGCCGCGACCGTACCGACCGCAATTGCCTGAGTACAACGTGACCCAGTCAGGTAAATCTTCAGCGGTCATGAGTGATGCGGCGGGTGGTAGTAGTACCAACACCCTCCAACCGCCTGATCACCGCCACCGGCGACTCGTCGCACACTCAGCGTGTGCTATGAGGCCGGTGACCAGCGGGGCAGCCGGTGGGCTGGACCCTACCAACACATGTTTCCCCAGGTGAGCGCGCCACACCCCAAAAGTTGCGGCGCGCCCCTCCTCTACAGGCTCTCCTGGACCCTTCGCACGGCGCTGACCAGCGACGATACGTCCGGCCCATGCTTGAGAACATCTCGTGAAGAAGTCGGAAAGACGTTGCGCATGTCGGGTCCGAAGAGCCGTTTTAGATCAGCGACCGAGCCACCCTGAGCGCCGAAACCGGGGGCCAGGATCGGGCCGTTGAACCCCGCGAGGTCCACATCCGTTTCCCCGATCGTGGCACCCACGACGAGACCAACATCGCCGCACGGGGAAATGCCGGAATTCCGAGCGGTGGCGAAATCGATGATCGTCTGTGCCACGGTTCGCCCGTCCGGAGCAACCGTCCGCTGGACCTGGGCACCCTCCGGGTTCGACGTGAGCGCCAGCACGAACACGCCGCGGCCGGTCGCCCGCGCCGTGTCCAGCGCGGGCTGCAGCGATCCGAAGCCGAGGAACGGCGACAGCGTCACCGCGTCGCCGGCCAGCGGCGAGCCGTCGCCCAGGTACGCCTCTGCGTAGGCGGCCATGGTCGAACCGATGTCGCCGCGCTTGGCGTCGACCAGCACCAGCGTGCCGGAGTCGCGCAGCTCCGCGATCACCCGTTCCAGCACGGCGACGCCACGCGACCCGTGGGCCTCGAAGAACGCCGCCTGCGGCTTCACCATCGACACCTTGCCGCCGAACGCCTCCACAGCCGTCAGAGCGAACCGTTCGAGGCCCTCAGCGGTCCGTGAGAGGCCCCACGCGTCCAGCAGGCTCGGGTGCGGGTCGATCCCGACGCACAGGGGCCCGTGCGCCGCGACGGCTTTCGCGAGCTTCTCGCCGAACGTCATGCGTCTCCCCTCAGAGCGGCCTGGAGCGCCTGCAACGGCTGCACCCCGATGTCACCGCGGATCATCGCCTCGATGCCGTGCACGGCCGCGGCAGCGCCCTGGATCGTGGTGACGCAAGGGATGTCCTTCGCCACGGCCGCGGTGCGGATCTCGTAGCCGTCGATGCGCGGCCCGCTGTTGCCGTACGGCGTGTTGAAGATCATGTCGATCTCGCCGGCCAGGATCATGTCGACGACGTTGCCCTCGCCCTCGAAGTGCTTGCGCACCTCGGTGCACGGGATCCCGTTGCGCTTCAGCACCTCCGCCGTGCCCGCGGTCGCCAGGATCTGGAAGCCCAGGTCGGCCAGCCGCTTGACCGGGAAGATCATCGCGCGCTTGTCGCGGTTCGCGAACGACACGAAGACCTTGCCCGACGTCGGCAGCGAGCCGTACGAGGCGGTCTGCGACTTCGCGAACGCCTTGCCGAACGACGAGTCGATGCCCATGACCTCGCCGGTGGACTTCATCTCCGGGCCCAGCAACGAGTCGACGCCGTGACCTTCGGGCGTGCGGAAGCGGTGGAACTGCATGACCGCCTCCTTCACCGCGACCGGCGCGTGCTCGGGCAGCTTGGCGCCGTCACCGGTGGCCGGCAGGATGCCCTCGGCGCGCAGTTCCGCGATCGTGCGCCGAGCATGACCCGTGACGCGGCCTTGGCCATCGACACCGCCGTCGCCTTGGACACGAACGGCACCGTGCGCGACGCACGCGGGTTTGCCTCCAGGACGTACAGCACGTCGTCCTTGAGCGCGTACTGGACGTTCAGGAGCCCGCGAACGCCGATGCCCTTGGCGATGGCCTCGGTGGAGCGGCGGACGTTCGCGATGTCCGACGCGCCGAGCGTGATCGGCGGCAATGCGCAGGACGAGTCGCCGGAATGCACACCGGCTTCCTCGATGTGCTCCATCACGCCGCCGATGAACACCTCGTCGCCGTCGCACAGCGCGTCGACGTCGATCTCGATGGCGTCGTCGAGGAACCGGTCGACCAGCACCGGGTGCTCGGGCGTCACCTCGGTCGCGCGGGCGATGTAGCCCGACAGCGACTCCTCGTCGTACACGATCTCCATGCCCCGGCCGCCCAGGACGTAGGACGGCCGTACGAGGACCGGGTAGCCGATCTCGTCGGCGATCTCCTTCGCCTCGTCGAACGACGTGGCCGTGCCGAACTTCGGCGCGGGCAGACCGGCCTCGTTCAGCACCTTGCCGAACTGGCCGCGGTCCTCGGCGAGGTGGATCGCCTCTGGCGTCGTGCCCACGACCGGCACACCGGCGTCGGACAGGCGCTGCGCCAGGCCCAGCGGCGTCTGGCCGCCGAGCTGCACGATGACACCCGCGACCTCACCGGAGCGCTGCTCGGAGTGCACGACCTCCAGCACGTCCTCGAACGTCAGCGGCTCGAAGTACAAGCGGTCGGACGTGTCGTAGTCCGTCGACACCGTCTCCGGGTTGCAGTTGACCATCACGGTCTCGTACCCGGCCTCGCGCAACGCCATCGCCGCGTGCACGCACGAGTAGTCGAACTCGATGCCCTGCCCGATGCGGTTCGGGCCGGAGCCGAGGATCAGGACCTTCGGCTTCTCCCGCTGCTCCGCGACCTCGGACTCGGCGTTCGGGTCCAGCTCGTACGCGGAGTAGTGGTACGGCGTCTCGGACTTGAACTCCGCCGCGCACGTGTCGACCGTCTTGTAGACCGGCCGCACGCCCAGACGGTGCCGCAGCGTGCGCACGCCGTTCTCACCGGCGAGCTCCGGCCGCAGCACGGCGATCTGCCGGTCGGACAGGCCGGCGCGCTTCGCCTTGCGCAGCAACGGCTCGTCGAGCACGGGAGCGTCCAGCAGCTCCGTGCGCAACGTGCCGAGCCAGGCGATCTGCTCGATGAACCACGGGTCGATCCCCGACGCCCGGTAGACGTCCTCAATGGACGCACCGAGCCGGAGAGCACGCTCGACCGTGTAGAGGCGCCCGTCGTGACCGCGCTCCAGCTGCTTCAGAGTGGACTCCAGAGTAGTGCCCTCCGGGTCCGGCTGAGTCCAGAAACCGACCGATTTCGTTTCCAGCGAACGCAGTGCTTTGCCCAGTGCCTCGACGAAGTTGCGACCGATCGACATGGCCTCGCCGACCGACTTCATCGTGGTCGTCAGCGTCGGGTCCGCACCGGGGAACTTCTCGAAGGCGAACCGCGGCGCCTTCACGACCACGTAGTCGAGCGTCGGCTCGAACGACGCCGGGGTCTCCCCCGTGATGTCGTTCGTGATCTCGTCGAGCGTGTAACCGATGGCGAGCTTCGCGGCGATCTTGGCGATCGGGAAGCCGGTCGCCTTGGACGCCAGCGCCGACGAACGCGACACGCGCGGGTTCATCTCGATGACGACCATGCGGCCGTTGTCGGGGTGGATGGCGAACTGGATGTTGCAGCCACCCGTGTCGACGCCGACCTCGCGGATGACCTGGATGCCGACGTCGCGCATGTGCTGGTACTCGCGGTCGGTCAGCGTCATCGCGGGCGCCACCGTCACCGAGTCACCGGTGTGCACGCCCATCGGGTCGATGTTCTCGATCGAGCAGATGACCACGACGTTGTCGTTGCGGTCACGCATGAGCTCGAGCTCGTACTCCTTCCAGCCGAGCACGCTCTCCTCGATGAGCACCTCGGTGACCGGAGACTCCTCGAGGCCGATGGACGCGAGGCGCTCCAGCTCCTCCTCGGTGTACGCCATGCCCGAACCGAGGCCGCCCATGGTGAACGACGGCCGGATGACCACGGGCAGACCGAGGTCGGCGACGGTCTTGCGGACCTCGTCCATCGACTTGCACACGGCCGAACGCGGGACCTCGGCGCCGATCCTGCGCACCAGGTCCTTGAAGATCTGCCGGTCCTCGCCGCGCTGGATGGCGTCGATGTCCGCGCCGATCAGCTCGACGTTGTACTTCTCCAGCACGCCGCGCTCGTGCAGCGCGATGGCCGTGTTCAGCGCGGTCTGCCCGCCCAGCGTCGCCAGGATCGCGTCCGGGCGTTCCTGTGCGATGACCTTCTCCACGAACTCGGCCGTGATCGGCTCGATGTAGGTGGCGTCGGCGAACTCCGGGTCCGTCATGATCGTCGCCGGGTTGGAGTTGACCAGGCTGACGCGCAGGCCCTCCTCGCGCAGCACCCGGCACGCCTGGGTGCCGGAGTAGTCGAACTCGCACGCCTGACCGATCACGATCGGGCCGGAGCCGATGACCAGGATGTGCTTGAGATCAGTCCTCTTCGGCATCAGCGGGCCTCATTCATCAGCGTCACGAACTCGTCGAACAAGGACGCGGCGTCGTGCGGGCCCGCCGCGGCCTCGGGGTGGTACTGCACGGAGAACGCCGGGGCGTCGAGCAGCCGGACGCCCTCGATGGTGCCGTCGTTGGGGCAGTAGTGGGACAGGATCGCCCGGCCGAACTCGGAGGAGAACTCCTCGCCCGGCGTGCCTTCCAGCGCGAACCCGTGGTTCTGCGAGGTGATGGCGACCTTGCCGGTGGCCACGTCGATCACCGGGATGTTGATGCCGCGGTGCCCGTAGCGCATCTTGTACGTCCCGCGACCGACCGCACGACCGAGGATCTGGTTGCCGAAACAGATGCCGAACAACGGGAGCTTGCGGCCCAGCGCCTCACGAGTCAGCGCGATCGCGTGATCCTGCGTCGCGGGGTCACCCGGACCGTTGGAGAGGAACAGGCCGTCCGGGCTGACCTTCAGGATGTCCTCGAAGCTGCTCGTCAACGGCAGCACGTGCACCTCGATGCCGCGCGCCGCCATCATCCGCGGGGTGTTCGACTTGATGCCCAGGTCGAGCGCGGCGACCGTGAACTTCTTCTCGCCGATGGCCTCGACCACGTACGGCTTGTCCGTGGTGACGTCGACCGCGAGGTTCGCGCCGACCATCTGCGCGGAAGCCTTGACCTGCTCGACCATCGACGCGTCGTCGGTCAGGTCTGAGCCGGAGAAGACACCGGCGCGCATCGCGCCCTGCTCACGGATGTGGCGGGTCAGCGTGCGGGTGTCGAGGCCCGCGATGCCGACGACGCCCTGGTTGACCAGTTCCTCGTCCAGGCCGCGCTTGGACCGCCAGTTCGACGGTGTGCGGGCGGGATCGCGGACCACGTAGCCCGCGACCCAGATCCTCGAGGACTCGTCGTCCTCGTCGTTCCAGCCCGTGTTGCCGATCTGCGGCGCGGTCTGCACCACGATCTGGCGGTGGTAGGAGGGGTCGGTCAGGGTTTCCTGGTAGCCGGTCATGGCCGTGGAGAACACGACCTCGCCGAGCGAGACGCCGGTCGCTCCGTACGCCTCACCGCGGAAGACACGTCCGTCTTCCAGCACCAATGCCGCGTTCGTCACGCCTTGCCCTCCGTGTTCACCGGGTTTTGGCTGAGTGCTGCAACCCATTCGTCGTAAACGTCTTTGTCGTCACCGCGGAACCCGGTGTCGAACAGGTGACCCTGGTTTTCCCACTGGACCACCAGAAGTCCCTCTTCGCTGAACATGACCTTCCCGGCGAGCCCGCGGTCGGTGCGGGCGTCCCGGATGGAGTCAGCGGGGATGAAGATCGGCGTCGCGCCGGTGCGGTCGATCGCGATGCCTTCCGGCACAAGGCTCAGCGTGGCCTCCGCGCGGTGGCCGATGTCGCCGACCTGGATGCGGTCCTGCCAGTTGCCGGCGTTCGTCGTGCCGATGTAGACGCCCGTGGTCGCGAGCTTCGGCGCGCCCAGGGTGTCCGGCTTCGCGGGGAACGCGGGCAGGTCTGCTTGCTTGGCCTGGCGTCGCTTCCAGCCGTGGTACATGCCGTAGACGCAGAGTGCGAAGAAGGCGAAGACCGCCAGAACGAGCAGTACGCGGGTCATTCCGCAATCCTCCTGTCCACGATCATTTGGCGCAGTGCGGTGACCCGGCCACGCAAGATGGTCGCCGTCACCGCGCCGGGCAGCTCCATGCCCTCGAACGGGGTGTTGCCCGAGACGCTCGCGAGCTCCGCGCCGTTCACCGTCCACGTCGCGTCCGGGTCGACCAGCACCAGGTTCGCCGGCTCGCCCACCTCGATCGGGCGGCCCTGGTCGGTCAGGCCGGCGATCTCGGCGGGCCTCTCGCTCATCACGCGCGCGACGCCGCGCCAGTCGAGCAGGCCGGTCCTCACCATCGTCTCGACGACGATGCCGAGAGCGGTCTGCAGTCCGAGCATTCCCGGCCGGGCCGCCGACCACTCGCAGTCCTTGTCCTGGATCGCGTGCGGGGCGTGGTCCGTGGCGACGCAGTCGATGGTGCCGTCCGCGAGTGCCTGGCGCAGCGCGTCGACGTCCTGCTGCGTGCGCAGCGGCGGGTTGACCTTGTTGACCGGGTCGTACGTGCTCAGCCGGTCGTCGGTCAGGATCAGGTGGTGCGGGGTGACCTCAGCGGACACCTTGGTGCCACGCGCCTTCGCCCACTTGAGCACGTCCGCGGTGCCGGTTGTGCTGACGTGGCAGACGTGCAGCCTCGCGTCGACCTGCTTGGCGAGGATGCAGTCGCGGGCGACGATCGACTCCTCGGCCGCGGCGGGCCAGCCCTGCAGGCCGAGCCGGGACGCGTTCTCGCCCTCGTGGGCCTGGGCGCCGATGGTGAGACGCGGCTCCTCGGCGTGCTGGGCGATCACCGCGTTCAGCGACTTCGAGTACTCGAGGGCGCGGCGCATGATCAACGGGTCGTGCACGCAGAGGCCGTCGTCGGAGAACACGCGCACGTTGGCCTTGGACTTGGCCATCGTGCCGAGCTCGGCGAGCTTCTCGCCCTTGAGCCCGACGGTGACGGCGCCGACCGGGTGGACGTCGACCAGGCCGACCTCCCTGCCGCGGCTGGCCACGTGCTCGACGATCACCGCGTTGTCGGCGACCGGGTCGGTGTTGGCCATCGCGAAAACCGCTGTGTAGCCACCAAGAGCGGCTGCGCGCGAGCCGGTCTCGATGGTCTCGGTGTCCTCGCGACCCGGCTCACGCAGGTGGGTGTGCAGGTCCACGAAGCCGGGGAGAACGATCGCCCCGTTGCCTTCGATGATCTCGGCGTTGTCGCCGTGCTGAGCCAGATCATTTTGGCTGGCGATCACGCCGTCGCGGATCAGCAGATCGATCGGTTCCCCCTCGCCGTAGGGCCTAACTCCCTTGAGCAGCAAGGGCTTCACGCGTTTTCCTCCTCGTGGGCAAGCAGGTGGTACAGCACGGCCATGCGCACGTGGACACCGTTGCGGACCTGCTCGGTGATGGCGGCCTGCGGGCTGTCGGCGACCACGGAGGCGATCTCCATGCCGCGCAGCATCGGGCCGGGGTGCAGCACGACGGCGTGCTCTGGCAGCAGCTTCAGGCGGCGCTCGTTGAGGCCATAGGCGATCGAGTACTCGCGGGCGCTCGGGAAGAACCCGCCGTGCATCCGTTCGGCCTGCACGCGCAGCAACATCACCGCGTCCTGCGACGCGAGCTCGGCGTCGATCTCGTGCGAGACCGTGACCGGCCACTTCTCCACGCCCGTCGGCAGGAGCGTGGGCGGGGCCACCAGGGTGACCTCGGCTCCGAGCGCAGTGAGCAGGTGCACGTTCGACCGCGCGACCCGGCTGTGCAGGACGTCGCCGACGATCGCGACGCGGCGGCCGTCGAGGCTGCCGAGGCGGTCGCGCAACGTGGCGGCGTCGAGCAGCGCCTGCGTGGGGTGCTCGTGCATGCCGTCGCCCGCGTTCACCACGGACGTGTTGGTGTGCTTGAGCCAGCCCGCGAGCCGGTGGGCGGCACCGGAGGCGGGGTGGCGCACGATCACGCAGTCCGCGCCGGCGGCCTGCAGGGTCAGCGCGGTGTCACGGAGCGACTCGCCCTTGCTGACGCTGGAACCGGAGCTGCTGACGTTGATCACGTCCGCGGACATCCACTTGCCGGCGATCTCGAACGACACCCGCGTCCGGGTGCTGTTCTCGTAGAACATCGTGATCACGGTGCGGCCGCGCAGCGTCGGCAGCTTGCGGACCTCGCGGCCGAGCAGCGCCTGCTTCAGCCTGTCCGCGGTGTCGAGGATCGCGGTCGCCTGGTCGCGATCGAGGCCGTCGGTGGAGAGCAGGTGCTTCACTTCAGCACCACTCCGTCACGGCCGTCGAACTCTTCCAGCATGACCACGACGTCCTCCGTCTTGGACGTCGGCAGGTTCTTGCCGACGTAGTCCGCGCGGATCGGCAGTTCGCGGTGACCGCGGTCGACCAGCACGGCGAGCTGCACCGCACGCGGACGGCCGTGGTCGCGGAGAGCGTCGAGCGCGGCGCGGATGGTGCGACCGGAGAACAGGACGTCGTCCACGAGCACGACGAGCTTGTCGTCGATGCCACCCTCTGGCAGCTTCGTCGTCTCCAGCGGCCTCGTCGGGCCTCTGCGCAGGTCATCGCGGTAGAGGGTGATGTCGAGCGTGCCCTCGTGCACCGTCCGGCCGGAAAATTCGGCGATCTTAGCGGCTAAGCGACGTGCGAGGGGAGCTCCCCGGCTGGGAATACCCATCAAGACGACGTCGGGTGCACTGGGTGCATCGAGAGCGGTCTTCTCGATGATCTGATGGGCCATTCGGGCGACGGTGCGCGCGACGTCACCGGCCGACAGGATCTCGCGATCCCCGGCCGGATCCGTCGCGCCACGTTGACGTGACGCCACGGCTGGACCTCCTTCCCCGCCTCACTGGACGGGTCCTTAAAGGACGTCGGACACCTAGTAACAACTAGGCTGACCTGCACCGTATCACCTACGGACGGTCAACCATCCGAGTGGTGTCACAGGCGTGGCGCGCGTCTCTCGACGAGATCAGCTTGACCTGTCGACCACGGCGAGTAATCATTACTCTGCGTATCGATCTAAGCCTCCCCGCAGCGCGCCGGTACAGCTGTCGGGGCGAATGAACGGAGAACCGCCACATGGGCGACTACGCCAAGGCGCTGGGGGCCAAGCTCCGCGCTATCCGCCAGCAGCAGGGCCTGTCCCTGCACGGCGTCGAGCAGAAGTCCGGCGGTCGCTGGAAGGCCGTGGTCGTCGGCTCCTACGAGCGCGGTGACCGCGCGGTGACCGTGCAGAAGCTGGCCGAGCTGGCCGACTTCTACGGGGTTCCCGTCGCCGAGCTCCTGCCTGAGGGCCGCGTGCCTTCGGGTGCCGAGCCGGCCACCAAGATCGTGATCAACCTCGAACGGCTGCAGCAGCTGCCTGTCGAGAAGGTCGGCCCGCTGGCCCGCTACGCCGCGACGATCCAGTCGCAGCGCGGTGACTACAACGGCAAGGTCCTCTCCATCCGCACCGAGGACCTGCGCTCGCTCGCGATCATCTACGACATGACGCCGGGCGAGCTCACCGAGCAGCTCATCGACTGGGGTGTGCTGCCTCCCGAGGCCCGTCCCGCGAAGGAAGACTGAGCTCACGCTTTCTTCAGCAGTGGCTCCCTTGACGTCCTGTTAGTCGCCCCGAGGACGTCGAGGGGGCCATTGCTGCATTCAGGGGGTCCAGCGTCGCGGGCCGCACAGCACCGGCGGCGACTGAGCCGTGCAGCAGTTCGCCCAGGTCGTGGGGCCGTGCCTCCTCACCGGTGGGCACCGCCGTTCGTGGCGAGGGCCTGTTCGACAGCGGCGCGAATCCCGGTGTCGGTCCGTGACGGCAGGGCGACGATGCGGGCGGCGAGCTCCCCGGCGGCTGCCGAGCGCCCACCTCCGGCAGACACCCGGCGCGCGCTCGACGTGACCTGCGACAACAGTGGTATTGTTCACGAAACAAGTGCGGCGAGCTGCTCTTTGTCCTGAATGACGTGGATGGCGGCGATCTGTCCATCGAGGACGGTGAACGCCATCGCCGAGAACAGCACGCCGTCGACCCACGTGACGAAGCCGACCTCGCCACCGATGAGTGCGAACTGGATCTCCGCCATCGCGGCGTACTGGCGGAAGAGGCTGGCCCGCCCGGCCACGGTCCGTCCGCCGATGACCTCCAGATCGCCCGCGCGCAGCACGACGTCGGGGTGCAACACCGACACGAGCCCCTCCAGGTCGCCCTCCCTCGACGCCTTGAGGAACGCGTTCACCACTTCCCGCTGCTTCGGCAGGTCGACGTTCGGCTGCGGCCGTGCCTGCACACGTTTGCGCGCCCGGGACGCGAGCTGGCGGGTGGCCGCGGGTGTCTTGTCGATCAACGGCGCGATGTCGTCGAACGGCACCGCGAACATGTCGTGCAGCACGAACGCGAGCCGCTCATCGGGCTTCAGCGTGTCCAGCACGATCAGCATCGCCAGCCCGACCTCGTCGTTGGCCACGGCCTGGTGCTCGGGCTCTTCCTTGATGTCGATCACGGGGTCCGGCATCTCGAACGCGTGATCGCGCCTGTCCCGCAACATGTTCAGGCAGACCCGCGCGACCACGGTCGTGAGCCAGCCCTGCGGGTTCTCGACCTCGCTGGTGTCGGCCTTCTGCACGCGCAGCCACGCCTCCTGCAGCGCGTCGTCCGCCTCCGCGAACGACCCGAGCATCCGGTGGGCGACGGCGCGCAACCGCGTGCGCTCCTGCTCGAACTGCGCGATCAAACTTCCCCCTGTGGCCTGGCACGTTCGCTGTCACATTCTCGGGCGCCGCCGGGTCAACCGGACAACAGCTCACTTGGAGGGTAACCATGAAGATCCTCGTCACCGGCGGCACCGGCACCCTGGGCAAGCACGTCGTCCCGTTGCTGCGCGCTCACGGCGCCGACGTGGTCGTGCTGAGCCGCAGCAACGGCGACGTCACCTGCGACCTGCTGGCCGGCGACGTCCCGCAGATCGACGCCGACGTCGTGGTGCACCTGGCAGGTGGCCAGAAGGGCGACGACATCGCGACCCGCAACCTGCTCGCGGCCTGCTCAGGTGTTCGCCACTTCGTGTACATCTCGGTGATCGGCGCGGACACCGTGCCGCTGGCGTGGCTGCGGACGAAGCTCGCCTGCGAAGAGGCGATCGCCGACTCGGGCATCCCGTTCACGATCCTGCGCGCGGCCCAGTTCCACGACCTGACGCTCACGATGGTGCGCGCGATGGCGAAGCTGCCGATCGTGCCGGTGCCCGGCATGCGTCTGCAGCCCGTCGACGCCCGCGATGTCGCCACGCGGATCGTCGAGCTGGCCCTGGGGCAGCCTGCGGGTCGGGTGGCGGACCTGGCCGGGCCTGCTGTCTACGACATGCAGCAGCTCGTGCGGGACTACCTCGACACCACGGGCAAGCGGCGGCTCACGCTGCCGGTGCGGTTGCCCGGCAAGGCCGGGAAGGCTTACCGGGGCGGGCAGAACCTGACCTTGGACGGCGACCACGGCACCCGCACGTGGGAGGAGTTCCTTGCTGCGGGCTGACATCCTGACGAGGTGACCACCTCTGACGCAGGGCTTCTCGCCGACCTCAACCCGCTGCCGTCCGGTTTGGACTCCAGGCTGCGCGACCACCTCACGTTCCTGATCGAGGTCGACAGGCTGAAGACCGTTCTGCGCCAGTCACCGCTCGCGGCGGCGGACCGGCGGGAGAACGACGCGGAGCACTCCTGGCACCTCGCGCTCATGGTCATGCTCCTCGCGGAGTACGCCGACGAACCGATCGACACCGGCCACACGATCAAGCTCGTGGTCGTGCACGACCTCGTCGAGATCTACGCGGGCGACACCCCGATCTACGACACCGAGGCGGGCGTGAGCCAGCAGGAACGCGAAGAGGCCGCCGCGGAGCGGTTGTTCGGCATCCTGCCCGAGGACTCGGGCAGGCAGCTGCGGGCGCTGTGGGACGAGTTCGAGGCGCGCTCGACGCCGGAGGCGCGGTTCGCCAAGGCCATGGATCGGCTGCAACCCTTGCTGCTCAACTGGATGGCCAAGGGCGGAACCTGGCGCACCCCCGGCGTCACCGCGGACGCCGTGCGCGGCCGGAAGGCGGTGATCGGCGAGGCCTCGACGACGCTCTGGGAAGCCGCCAAGCACCTGATCGACGAAGGCGAGCGCCGAGGCTGGGCACGAACCTAAGGGGTGTTCCAGCCACCGACGAACCAGCGGACCTCCCCGGTCGCGGGGTCGTACAGCCGTCGTTCGATGGTGCCGATGTCGGCGCCGTAGACGTGGATCCCGATGGTCGGTTCATCGGCCGCGGCCACGACGGCGTGGACGTCGTCGTCGGTCGTGCAGCACACGGTGACCTGTCCGCGCTCCCAGACCTGTTCTCCCATCGGCGTGAGGGGACCGGGCCCGGTGGGCTTGGCGTAGCGGATCTCGCGTTCGGAGCCCGAGTAGATGCCGACGACGCCCCACGTTTCGTGGCCGTGCACGGGCGTGCGTTGCCCTGGAGCCCAGACGACGACGGCCACCGACCAGCTGCCGTCCGGGGCGATGTGGAGCGGGTAATTGACGTGGTGGTCGGCCGACGGACGGGTGAGCTCGGGCAGGAGCCGGTAGTCGCTGTCCAGCAAGGCCGACAACCGCTCCGCGACCAGCTTGGTGATCTCGTACTGGTCGTCGGTCGTGTCGACGATGGACGCCACGTCGTCGAGCAAGGCCTGCATCGTCATGACCGCACCACGCGGTAGGTCAGGTGCGTGAAGGTGCTGGCCGCGCGCGATTCGACCTGTTCGAGATTCAGTCCGGGAACGCCGTCGAACAGCCGCGTGCCGGCGCCGAGCGTGATCGGCACGATGCGCAGCCGCAGCTCATCGATCAGGCCGGCGGCGAGGTACTGGTTGACCGTGGTCGCTCCGCCGTGGATGGAGATGTTGCCGTCACCTGCCGCCTCGCGGGCGAGCTTGAACGCGGCCTCGATGCCGTCGGTGACGAAGTGGAACGTCGTGCCGCCCTCCATCGGCTGCGGGTCGCGCGGGTGGTGGGTCAGCACGAAGACCGGGGCGTGGTACGGCGGGTTGTCGCCCCACCAGCCGTTCCACTGACGGTCCCATTCGCCGCGGATCGGGCCGAACATGTTGCGGCCATGATGAACGCCTTGGTCTCGGCCAGCCGGTCCATCTGGATCTTCTGCTCAGCCGGGTCCTCGAACCAGGCGTGGAGCTTGCTGCCCCAGCCGTCGCCGCCGTCGTCGCCGAACGGACGGTCCTCGGTCTGGCCGTGCCCCGCCGAGTAGCCGTCGAGTGAGATCGAGAGATCGCAGGTCACCTTGGTCATGTGACGAGCATGGAGCATGCCTCGGTATGACGTCCAATGCCAAATTTCGCCACAACACATTGATAACCTTGATGAATGCTCAGCCTCGTCCACCTCAAGGTCCTCGCCGCGGTGGCCCGGCACGGCTCGGTGACCGAAGCGGCGAAGCAACTGCACTACTCGCAGCCGTCGGTGAGTCATCACCTGTCCCGGCTGGAAGCGGCCACGGGCGTCAAGCTCGTTCAGCGGATCGGCCGCGGGATCCGGTTGACGCCGGAAGGGCTGTTGCTGGCCAACCGGGCCGCCGAGATCGTGGGACGTGTCGACGCCGCGACCACCGAACTGGCGGCGCAGGCCGGCCTCCAGGCGGGACGGGTGCGGGTCGCGGCCAACGCGTCCACGCTGAGCACGATCGTGCCCAAGGCGGCCGCCGCGCTCGCCCAGGCACACCCCGGACTCGAACTGAACCTGGTCGAGCAGCACCCCGTCGAGGCGTTGCAGCTGTTGCGGCACGGCGAGATCGACGTTGCCCTCGTCTTCCGCCACGCCGACGACCCGGTCGAGGACGAGGGTTTCCGCCTCGTCCACATCGGTGACGACTCGGTCCACCTGCTCAGCCGGCGCCCCGGCGACACCCTCGCGAACCACCGCGACTCGGCCTGGATCGGAGGGTGCGACGCGTGCCGGGGAGAGTTGGAAGAGGTGTGCCGGCGCGAAGGCTTCACGCCCCGCATCGCCTCGCACAGCGACGACATCGTCGTCGTGCAGGCCCTCGTCGCCGCCGGCACGGGTGTCGCGATCCAGCCGGGCCTCGCGCTCCAGGCGCACCACCGGCCAGGCGTCCACGCCACCGAACTCCCCGGCTTCCGCCGGGAGATCCACGCCGTCACCTACGGCGAGCCACCCGACCCGCCCGCCGTCGCCGCTGTCCTGGACGCGTTCAGCCGAGCGGTCGGGCGATAACGCGCAACGGCCGCCACCCCGGTCAGGAATGGCGGCCGTTGCGTGTCGTACGTCAGAGAACAGCGCGCAGCTGGTCCGCGATCACCGCGATCCGGCCGAGCACGCCGTTCACGAACCGCGGCGAGTCGTCCGTGGACAGGCCCTTCGCGAGCTCCACGGCCTCGTCGATGGCCACCGCGTCCGGCACGTCGGCCGCCCACAGCAGCTCGTACAGGCCGAGGCGCAAGATCGCGCGGTCGACAGCAGGCATGCGCTGCAGGGTCCAGCCCTCGGCGTGTTCCGAGATGAGGTCGTCGATGCGCGCGCGGTTCGCGGTGACGCCCTCTACGAGCGTCACCGTGTAGTCGTTCACCGGCGGCACGTCAGGAGACCCGACGCGCGAGGCCAGCAGCGTCACGGCGTCGCCGCCGAGCAGGTCGGCTTCGTAGAGGAAGTCGACCGCGCGCTTGCGGGCCTTGCTCCGAGCACCCATCAGGACTTGTCGCTGATGCGGCCGAGGTAGCGGCCGTCGCGGGTGTCGACCTTGATCTTCTCGCCGGTCGTGACGAACAGCGGGACCTGGATCTCGGCGCCGGTCTCGAGCCTGGCCGGCTTGGTGCCGCCGGTGGAGCGGTCGCCCTGCAGGCCGGGGTCGGTGTGCTCGATGACGAGCTCGACCGACGTCGGGAGCTCGATGAACAGCGGCACGCCCTCGTGCATCGCGACGACGGCCTCCTGGTTCTCCAGCATGTAGTTGGCGGCGTCGCCAACGGTGTCGCCGGGGACCGGGATCTGGTCGTAGGTGTCGCCGTCCATGAAGATGAAGTCGGCGCCGTCCTTGTAGAGGAACGTCATGCCGCGCTTGTCCACGGTGGCGGTGTCGACCTTGGTGCCCGCGTTGAAGGTCTTGTCGACGACCTTCCCGGTCAGCACGTGCTTGAGGGTCGTGCGCACGAAGGCGCCACCCTTGCCGGGCTTGACGTGCTGGAACGCGGTGACGGTCCAGAGCTGGCCGTCGAGGTTCAGCACCAGGCCGTTCTTCAGGTCGTTCGTGGTGGCCACGGTGGGATTTCTCCTGTGTAGGACGGGGATGTCAGACGACCACGAGTTCCTTCGTGGTCAGGGTGAGGAGCTCCGGCCCGCTTTCGCGCACCACGAGGGTGTCCTCGATGCGGACTCCGCCCCGCCCCGACAAGTAGACGCCGGGCTCGACGGTGACCGCCATACCGGCCGAAAGTGTACCGTCACCCACCTTCGACAACGCCGGTGCCTCGTGGATCTCCAGCCCGACGCCGTGGCCGAGGCCGTGCAGGAACTCCTCGCCGTGCCCCGCCTTCTCGATCACCTCGCGCGACGCGTGGTCGACGTCGCTCACCTTCACACCCGGCTTCAACGCGGCGCGCCCGGCCGCCTGCGACCGCGCGACCAGGTCGTACAGGTCGCGCTGCCAGTCAGCGGGCTTGCCGAGGACGAGCGTGCGGGTCATGTCCGAGTGGTAGCCGTCGACCAGCGCGCCGAAGTCGAGCTTGATGAAGTCGCCCTGATGCAGGACGGCGTCGGTCGGCGCGTGGTGCGGCACCGCCGAGTTCGCTCCGAACGCCACGATCGAGGAGAACGACGGCCCCTCCGCGCCGTGGTCGAGCATGCGGCTCTCGAGCTCGCGCGCGACCTCGCGTTCCGTCGTACCTGCTCTGAGGCCGCCGTGCCCGATCAACGCCGCCAGCGCCCGGTCCGCCGCGGCGCACGCCATCCGCAGCGCTTCGATCTCGACCTCGTCCTTGACCAGCCGCAGCTTCTCGACCAGCCCGCCCGCCCTCTGGAGCTCCGCTTTCCCGGCAGCCTGGGTCAGCGCTTCGAGCCCGTCCACCGTGACGTGGTGACTCTCGAACCCGAGCCGTCCCTTGCCTCGCTGGGCCAGCGCGACGTCGCACGGCCGGTCGATCAGCCGCTCCAGGTCCGGCACCTGTTTCGCCGACTGCGTGAGATAGCGGCCATCGGTGCAGAACACCGACGTGTCGTCGCCGTTCGCGTCGATCAGGACGGCGGCGTTCGATCCGGTGAACCCGGTGAGGTACCGGACGTTCAACAGGTTCGTCACGAGGAGGGCGTCCAGGTTCGTGGCCTGGAGCTCCTGACGCAGTGCGGTTCGGCGTGCGGCGTACGACGACATGTCTCGCAGCGTACGGCCAGTCCTAAGCTGTCCGCATGCGTCCTTGGTTCGTCCGTGCGTTGTGGATGGGGCTCCTGCACGGAGCCGTGCAGACCGGCGTGGCGGCCGTGGGCGTGCGAAGCCCCGAGGCGAGCTCGGTCCGCCCCATCGCCATCGGCCTTCTGGTCGCCGCGGCGGTGATCTGGGGCGCGGTCGATCGCCTGCGCGGACTGCCGTCGCGGGGCATGCAGTGGTTCATCGCCGCTCTGATCGCCGGGCCGTTCGCCGGGGCTCTCGGGGTGATCGGGTCGGCGTTGCTGGTCGACCAGACCGGGCAGGAAGCCCTGTGGGTGGCGTTGACGGGCGGAGCCGCCTTCACGGCGTTGCTGATCCTGGCGCCCGCCGGGCTGGGGATGGCGCTGGGCGGGTTCCTGGTGCAGAAGGACTCAGCTCGCGACTAGATCGTGGTAGGTCTTGCCGCGACCCATCCTGAGCACCCTCATGACGGACCGCTTCGCCAATGCCGTGGCCATCGCGTCACCCACACGAGGTGAAAGAGCCTCACCAAGCAGCAGCGTGTTCGCCCTGCGCGGCAACACGACCCGTCGCGTGCCTCGACGGACGGCTTTGACCACCGCCAGCCCGACCTCGTCCGCCGACAGCGGCGTCATGTACCGGAACGGCGGCGGCATCTCGGCTTGGTCGGCGTCCCGCAACAGGTCGGTGGCGGTGAGCGCCGGATGGATCACCGAGACCCGGACGCCACTCCCCCGCACCTCCTGACGAAGGCTGTCCGAGAACGCGGAGACTCCGTGCATCACGATCGCGTACGAGCCGAACCGCGCGAACGCCTTGCGGCCCATCACGGACGACATGTTCACGATCGTGCCCTTGTGCCGACGCAAGACCGGGAGCGCGCGCTGCGTCACGTTGATCATCCCGAACAGGCTCGCCTTCTGCGTCTCGCGGAGGTCGTCCGCGAACGTCGCCGACTCGACACCGCCCACTCTCCCGATGCCGGCGTTGTTCACGAGCACGTCGATCCGCCCGAACTTCCCGACCGCGGCGTCCACCAGTGCCGCCACCGCGTCCGGGGACGTCACGTCGGCCGGCACCGCGAGCGCTTCCGCACCCAGGTCGCGAACCTCCTTCTCCACCTCGGCGCAGCAGGTCCGGCCGCGCGGGCCGCGACACCAGCCGTGCTCCCTGCGCGGCGAACGCGAGCG
>NZ_VSRL01000140.1 GCF_012184385.1 Lentzea indica | reverse complement strand
CGACCGCCGCATCAGCGACCTCGACACCCTCAACACCGAACTCACCGCCTGGCAACACACCACCAACGCCAACCAGCGCGGAGTCGACTGGCAGTTCACCACCGACAACGCCCGCACCCGGCTCCGCCACCTATACCCCAAGAGTTAGCCGCGACGGTCTACTAGCGAAACCGATCGAGCAGCGCGGCCCGGATTTCCGGCCGCGTCCCGAACACGAGCAGGAACGTCGCTTCGCGGATCAGTCGCTGACCGTGCTCGTGCGGCAGGATGGCCCGGCTCCCGTCGTGCACGACGAGCGCCGCGGCCATCCTGAGCGCGAGCTCCGCCGCCTGTGCCCTGGCGTCGGGGATCAGGTCGTGGCCGACCTCGTGCAGCCGGTCCCGCGCCGCGTCGAGCTCGGCTTCGTCGTGCCCCATCAGCTTGATCGCCCGGTTCGCGACCCCGAGCGCGAGCGACCCGGTGAACCGCAGCGACTCGGGATCGCCCTTGAGGTGCTCGGTTCGCGTGATCATGGACGTGACCCGCTCGTGCGGCACGAACAGCCGATCGAACCGGAGCGTCACCGTCCGGCTCGCCTGCGCCGCGACCATCCTCAGCGGCTCTGTCGCAGAGAGTTCCGCGGTGTCCACCAACGCCCACACCAGGACGTCGTGCTCGTCCCGTGCCGCGACGTACAGCACGTCGATCATGTCCCACCCGGTGACCCACGGCGCCTGGCCGTCGAACAGCCAGCCTCCTCGCACGGCCTCGGCGGTGAGCAGCGGCGCTCCCGGCCGCACCGCTGCTCCCGCCGCGAGCCCGGCGCGGCACTGTCCGGTGGCGAGCGGGGACAGGTACTCGTCGCGAAGATCGTGGTTGTCGGTGCCCGCCACGGCGATGACGGCGCCGTGGTGCTGGACCCAGACGAACGTGGTGGCCAGACAGCCGCTCGCGAGCGTTTCCACGATCCGTTGCACCGTCGGGTAGTCGGGCACGTCGAGAATGGACTCCGGCGAGGCGAGGCCGTAGAACCCCGCGTCGGCCAGCAGGTCCAGGTGCGGGACGTGGTCCTGCGCGTCGACCTCCAGCGCCGCCGGGAACAGCACCTCGTCGGCGATCCGCTGTGCTTCGCGGAGGGCGTCACTCACGGGTTCGCGTCTTCCGGAGCTTGGCGGGGGCCTTGATCCGCCACGCCTCCTCGATCATCTCGGCCAGCTGGCCGGGGTCGACCTTCTCGAGGTCGACCAGGATCGACCCGTGACCGTCGTAGTGCGGTGTCGTGTAGAAGGCCGGGTCGCCGGAGGCGAGCAAAGCGGCCTTCTCGTCCAGGTCGCACATGAGCACGAGCCCGCCCTCGGCCTCCGTCCGGAGCCTGGCGAAGCCCTTGCCGGCCACCTTCAGCGAGGGAGTCCTGAACCAGGTGGACTCCTCCACCTCGGGCAGCCGCTTCGCGGTGTCGACCACGTCGTCCCAGGTTGGCATGCGTCCATCCTGACGGCCGCGCCGGTCGCGTGCTTGTACGAATGGAAGCTCTCGAACCTCCGCCGCCCGAACGGCGGTCTTGACAGCCGGACGCACTGGCCGCAACTTGTTGCAGATAGCGGAACGGGTTCTGTTGCGCGCAACTGCGGCGAAGGGTGTCCTGATGCCTGGAGATGTGCCTCGCGTGGTGCTCGTGGGGGCGGGGATCGTCGGTTGTGCGTTGGCCGACGAGCTCACCGAACGGGGCTTCACCGACGTCACGGTCCTGGACCAGGCGCAGGGTCTTGCCGCCGGCGGCTCGAGCAGCCACGCGCCGGGCCTGGTGTTCCAGACGAACCCGTGCCGCAGCATGACCTCGTTCGCCCGCTACACGGTCGAGAAGTACACCGCGCTGGGTTGCTTCGACCAGATCGGTGGCCTGGAGATCGCCACTTCGCCGGGACGCCTCGCCGACCTGACCCGTCGCCACGGATGGGCCACGTCGTGGGGCGTGGAGAGCCGCCTCGTCGACGCTGACGAGGTCGCGCGCCTGCACCCGTTGCTGGACCGGGAGCGGCTCCTCGGCGGGTTCCTGATCCCGAGTGACGGCCTCGCGAGGCCCGTTGCCGCGGCGGAGGTGCAGGCCGCGCGCGCCGTCGAGCGCGGCGCGCGGTTCGCGTTCGGGCAGAAGGTCGTCGCGGTGGAGACCGCCGGTGACCGCGTCACCGGCGTGCGCACCGAGACGGACGTCTTCCCGGCCGACATCGTGGTGTCGTGTGCCGGGATGTGGGGACCGGTGCTGGGGGAGATGGTCGGACTGACCATTCCGCTGGTGCCGATGGCGCACCAGTACGTCTTCACCGGCACCGTGAACGCCAGCTCCGAGGCCCTCGCCCGGCAGCCGATCCTGCGGCACCAGGAAGCGGACCTGTACTTCCGCGCCCACGGCGAGGCGCTGGGGATCGGGGCGTACGGGCACAGGCCCATGCCGATCGCGGCCAAGGACATCACCTCCTCGGAGCTGCCGTTCACCAAGGAGGACTTCGAGGAGTCGTGGGACGCGGCCGTCGAGCTGATCCCGGCGCTGGCCGAGGCCGGGGTCGATCACGGGTTCAACGGGCTGTTCTCGTTCACCAGTGACGGGATGCCGTTGCTGGGCGAGCATCCGCGGCTGCGGGGGTTCTGGGTGGCGGAGGCCGTGTGGATCACGCACTCCGCCGGTGTCGCCAAGGCGATGGCCGAGTGGATCGTCGACGGGCAGCCTGAGCTGGACCTGCATTCCAGCGACCTCAACCGGTTCGAGCAGGTGCAGCTGGCGCCGGACTACGTGCTGGAGCGGAGCTGCCAGAACTTCGTCGAGGTCTACGACGTGCTGCATCCGTTGCAGCCCATGGAGAGTCCGCGGCCGATCAGGACGAGTCCGTTCCACGGACGGCAGCAGGAGCTCGGCGCGTTCTTCCTGGAGGCGTCCGGGTGGGAGCGGCCGCACTGGTACGAGGCCAACGCGGACCTGCCGGAGGTCGCAGAAGTGCCGCGGCGCAACGAGTGGGCGAGCCGGTACTGGTCGCCGATCTGCGGTGCCGAGGCGCTCGTGACGCGCAAGCGGGTCGCGATGTTCGACATGACGCCGTTGAAGCGGCTGGAGGTCAGCGGGGCGGGAGCGCTGGAGTTCTTGCAGCGCATGACGACGAACAACCTCAACCGCAAGCCCGGCGCGGTCGTCTACACGCTGCTGCTGGACGAGCGGGGTGGGGTTCGCAGCGACCTCACGATCGCCCGCCTCGACGAGAACACCTTCCAGGTCGGCGCGAACGGCAACCTCGACCTCGACTGGCTCACCAGGCACGCGCCGGATGACGTCCACGTCAGGGACATCACGGCCGGCACGTGCTGCATCGGTTTGTGGGGGCCGAAAGCACGCGACCTCATCAACGAGATCTCGCACACGCTGGACACGCGGAAGGGCTACTTCACGGCGCAGAAGGCGTTCATCAAGAACGTTCCGGTGACGGCACTGCGACTGTCCTATGTGGGCGAACTCGGTTGGGAGCTCTACACCACCGCGGACATGGGACCCAAGCTGTGGGACACGCTGTGGGAGGCGGGGCAGCGGCACGGTGTCATCGCGGCCGGGCGCGGGGCGTTCAACAGCCTGAGGCTGGAGAAGGGCTACCGGTCCTGGGGCACGGACGTGACGACCGAGCACGACCCGTTCGAGGCGGGGCTCGGGTTCGCGGTCCGCACGGACAAGGACTTCGTGGGCAAGGAAGCACTGCTGAGCCGCACCTCCACCAAGAAGCTCACCTGTCTGACGATCGACGACCCGGAGAACGTGGTCATGGGCAGCGAACCCGTGTTCCACCAAGGGGAACCGGTCGGTTACGTCACGAGCGCCGCGTACGGGTACACGACGGGGCTCAACATCGCGTACGCGTGGCTGCCGACCGGCGTCGACGAGGTGGAGATCGAGTACTTCGGGCAGAGGGTCAAGGCGCACGCGGCGCAGGAGCCGTTGTTCGACCCCGAGATGAAGCGGCTCCGAGGCTGACGTGTCCTACGCATTTTTCGACCCTGCTCGCTTGAGAGGCGGAGCATGACCGGCAGCCTGATCTCGACCCTCGAGGGCCGCTACTACACCGACCCGGCGATCTTCGTCCGGGAGCAGGAGAACATCTTCGAGAAGATGTGGTTCTGCGCGGTCAAGTCGGGTGACCTCGCCAACCCCGGCGACTTCCGCACCGTGCAGGTCGGGCGCGAGAGCGTCCTCATCGCACGAGACCGTCACGGCGCCCTGAACGCGTTCCTGAACGTCTGCAGACATCGCGGCGCGCGCATCTGCGTCGACGAGGCAGGCAGCGTCAAGCGGGCGTTCCAGTGCCCGTACCACGCGTGGACCTACGCGTTGGACGGCAAGCTGATCGCCGCGCCGAACCTCACCTCGATGCCGGACGTCGACCGCGTGGAATACGGCCTGACGAAAGTGCATCTCCGTGAGTGGCTCGGCTACGCCTGGGTCAGCCTCGCCGACGAACCGCCGAGCTTCGAGGACGACGTCCTCAGCGCCGTGACAGAACGTCTCGGCACGCTGGAGGCCATCGACGGGTACGAGATCGACCAGTTGTCCGTGGGCAAACGAATCGTCTACGACGTCAAGGCCAACTGGAAGCTGATCATCGAGAACTTCATGGAGTGCTACCACTGCGCGACGATCCACCCCGAGCTCACCGAGGTGCTGCCCGAGTTCGCCGACGGCTACGCGGCGCAGTACTACGTGGGGCACGGCGCGGAGTTCGGCGACGAGATCAAGGGCTTCACCGTCGACGGCAGTGAGGGCTTCGGGAAACTCTCGGCCCTGGAAGAGGAACGGGACCGGAAGTATTACGCGATCACGATCAAGCCGCAGGTGTTCATCAACCTGGTGCCGGACCACGTGATCCTGCACCGCATGTACCCGCTGGCGGCGGATCGCACGATCGTCGAGTGCGATTGGCTCTACGCCAAGGAAGTGGTCGATACCGGCCGTGACGTCTCTCGCTCGGTCGAGCTGTTCCACCGGGTGAACGAGCAGGACTTCGAAGCCTGCGAGCGTTGCCAGCCCGCGATGGCCTCACGCGCCTACGCACGCGGTGGAGTGCTGGTGCCGTCAGAGCATCACATCGGAGGTTTCCACACGTGGCTGGTTCAGAAACTGGAATCAGCCGACTAGGGGATCGACGCATCACCCGTGCACGCGAAAGCTTGCACGGGTGATGGAGCAGACGGACTTCTTGCCCCCAGACGGGGAGCACGATCTCCTCCGCCGCATCCGGCAGCTGGCCGAGCGCGCGGAACGGACGGCGCACAACCGGTCCAACCTCGTTGGCCCGCCGCCGTCGCAAGAGCACCTGGACATCCTCGCGGAGATCAGAATGCTCTCCGAGGAGATGACCACGGCCACAGCGGGAACAGGCAGACGGGCCGAGACGTTGCCCCGGCCCGCCAGACCCGCGGATGACTTGATCCCAAACGGATGACTCTCAGCGACGCTGGCCGCGCACCATCTTGACGAGGCCCTTCATCGACTCTTCCAGTCCGGAGCCGAACGGGTTGTCGTGCACCAGGTACGTCCACGTCGAACTCGGCCGCTTCACACCGGCGTCGGCGAGGTCGTAGCCGTCGTCGGTGATCTTGGCCGCCTCGTACTTCTCCCTGGCCAGCTCCCACGACTCCGGCACGATCTTGTTGAACGCCGGGATGGCCTCGCGGTGGAACTCGTCCAACGGGTTCTGCCGGGCCAGCGCGCGCAGGTGGATGCCCTCACGCAGGTCTGACAGGAACGTCAGGTGGTGCGTCCACAGGTCGTCGAGGAAGAACAGCGTGATCTTGCGGGCGGCCTCGGCGGCCACCTCGTCCGGCGCGCCTTCCTTCTTGCCGAGCTTCTCGAACGCCGCGTCCGTGCGCAGCACCACGTCGCGGTGGTGGAGCAGCAGGTCGCGCTGGTGCTCGATCAGCTTGTTGTAGCGCCACGTGTTGCGGTGGATCTCCAGGTTCACGCCCTCGGCGACGCGCTGCGCGTGCTCGAAGGTGTGGATGAGGCCCTTGTCGTTGACGCGGCCGTCGTCGTCCACATCGGACGGATCCTCCGCGTCCGGCGCGTACTGGGTGACCAGCTCGTCCTGCATCGACGAGAAGAACACCGAGCCACCGGGGTCGCCCTGACGTCCCGCACGGCCGCGCAGCTGGTCGTCCAGGCGTGAGGACGAGTGGCGTCCGGTGCCGATCACGTACAGGCCGCCCAGCTCGGCGATCCGGTCGTGGTCCTCGCCCTCGTGGCCACCGAGACGGATGTCCGTACCGCGACCGGCCATCTGCGTGGAGACGGTGACGCGCCCGTACGAGCCGGCGTCGGCGATGATCGCCGCTTCCTCGGCGTCGTTCTTCGCGTTCAGCACCACGCACTCGAGCCCGGCGTCGCGCAGCTTGGAGGAGATCCGCTCGGACTCAGCGACGTCCAGCGTGCCGACGAGGATCGGCCGCCCGGTCTCGTGGACGGTCTTGATCTCCTCGACGATCGCCTCTTCCTTCTGCTCCAGCGTCGCGTAGAGGCGGAAGTGCTCGTCCTCGCGGATGTTCTCCTTGTTCGGCGGGATCACGAGCACCTCGAGCTCGTAGAACTCGCGCAGCGTCTCCGCGACGGCGACAGCGGTACCGGTCATGCCGCACCGCGTCGGGTACCGCCCCAGCAGCGCCTGCACCGTCATCGAGTCGAGGATCTCGCCCGACTCGGTCGTCTGCACGCTCTCCTTGGCTTCGACCGCGGCCTGCAGGCCGTCCGGCCACCGCTGCAGCTTCGCGACGCGGCCGCGGGTGTCGTTGATCAGGTGCACCTTGCCGTCGCGCACGATGTAGTCGACGTCGCGGTGCAGCAGCACCTGCGCGTGCAGGGCGACGTTCACCTTCGACAGAGTGGAGGTGACGTGCTCCTGCGAGTAGAGGTCGATCTCGCCGAGCGCGCGCTCGACGGCCTCCGAACCCGCGCCGGTGAGGAAGACGTTGCGCTCCTCGTCGTCGATCTCGTAGTGCAGGTTCTGCCTGAGCCGCTTCACGAGGTCCGCGATGACGGGGTCGGCGGCCTCCGCGCTGGTCGAGCCGGCGAGCACGAGCGGCACGCGCGCCTCGTCGACGAGCACCGAGTCGGCCTCGTCGATCAGCGCGACCTCCTGCTCGGGCACGATCACGTCTTCCTCGCGAGTGACGATCCGGTCGCGCAGGATGTCGAACCCGATCTCGCTGACGGGCGCGTACGTGACCTCGCACCGGTAGGCCTCGCGGCGCTCGTCGGCCTTCGAGCTGCCGTTGATCCAGCCCACCGAGACGCCGAGCAGCCGGTACAGCGGTCCCATCCACTCCGCGTCGCGCTGGGCGAGGTAGTCGTTGACGCTGACCACGTGGACGCGCTTGCCCTTGATCGCGAACCCGGCCGCGGCCATGGCGCCCGCGAGCGTCTTGCCCTCACCGGTCGCCATCTCGACGACGAGCCCGCTGAGCATGCCCAGGGCGCCGAGCACCTGCACGTCGAACGGACGCTGCCCGATGGCGCGCTCGGCGGCCTCACGCGTGAGGGCCACCAGCTCGGTGTCGTCGCTCTCCTCGCGCAGCTTCGCGGCGTGTGCCGTCAGCTCCTCGTCGCTGAACGCTTTGAACGTGTCAGCGTGTTTCTGCACGTCCTTGAGCAGTGCCTGGAACGGGGCGAGGTCAACCGACGCCGGTTTCTGCGCGAACCGGCGCATCCGCTGCTTGAAGCGCGCCATGAGAGTGGTCACGACGCAGCAACGTACGGCATCGGCCGCAGGTTCCGCAGAGGTCTTGACAGTGAAGCCGGAAATGTCCGGTTCACCTCGCCCCGAATCATAGAACTCGCAGGTCAGCTCACTCGGTTGGTCTCGGGGAGCTTGAGTGCCGAGAACAGCGTCGCCAGACCCATCAGGCACAGGAACGCGGACACGGACATCGACGTCCCGGTCGCCCCGAGCAGCGCCGTCATGATGAACGGCGTGCCGCCGCTGACCAGGATCGACGCCAGCTGGTAGGCGAGCGAGGCGCCCGAGTACCGCACGTGCGGCTCGAACAGCTCACCCAGGTAGGCCGCGATGGGCCCGTAGACCAGCGACGACGCGATGCCGCCGACCGTGGCCGCGACGAACATCCACACGAGCGAGCCGGTGTCGACCAGCAGGAAGTACGGGAACGCCCAGAGCGTGAGTCCCACGGCGCCCGCGATGATCAGCGGCCGCCTGCCGAGGCGGTCGGAGAGGTGCCCGGAGTAGAGGATCACCGGGATGCTCACGATCGACGACAGCAGGCTCACGATCAGCACGGACTCGCGGGAGAGGCCCAGTGTCGTGGTGGCGTAGGAGAGCAGGCCCGCGATCGAGACGTAGAAGATCGCGTTCGAGGCGAACATCAGGCCCGCGCCGAGCAGGATCGGCTTGCGGTGGGTGCGCAGGGCCTCCTTCAGCGGGGCTTGGACGACGGCCGGTCCGGAGGCGCGGCGTTCCTTCAGTTCACGGAAGACCGGGCTGTCCTCGACCTTCATCTGGATGAAGAGCACGACGGGGAACAGAACTGCCGACGCCAGGAACGGGATCCGCCAGCCCCACGAGGCGAACGCTGCCGGCGAGAGCGACGTGGTGGCGCTGATGAAGGCAACGTTGCCGAGCAGCACGCCGATCGGGACGCCGGCCTGGCCGAACGTGCCCGCGAAGCCGCGCTTCCCGGGGCCCGCCGTTTCGGTGAGCAGCAGGACCACGCCGCCCCACTGGCCGCCGACCGCGATGCCCTGCAGGAAGCGGAGCAGCACCAGGAGCAGAGGTGCGCCGACGCCGATGGCCGCCGTGGTGGGGAGCACGCCGATGAGGAACGTCGCGGCGGCCATCAGTGCCAGGCAGATCACCAGGGCCGGCTTGCGGCCGAACTTGTCGCCGACGTGGCCGAAGACCAGGCCGCCGATCGGGCGAGCGATGAAGCCCGCCCAGAACGTGCTGAACGACAGGAGCAGCGCCACGATCGGCGTTGCCTCGGGGAAGAACAATTTGGGAAACACAAGAGCCGCGGCGGTCGCGTAGATGAAGAAGTCGTACCACTCGAGGGACGAACCAACGAGTCCGGCTGCCATCAGCCTGCGCAAGGTCTTCTGTTCAGTCGGGGCGACACTGACCACGGCTTCTCCTTACCAGGTATCGACGAACGGGCGTTTCTTCCCTTGGGGGCGGGAAGTTGCGGGGGCCAGCGCCGTGGTGATCCAGCGGCGGGTGTCGGCCGGGTCGATCACGTCGTCGATCTCGAAGACCGAGGCGACGTTCAGCGCTTTGCCGTGCTCGTAGGCCATGGCGACCATCTGGTCGAAGCGCTGCTTGCGTTCTTCCGGGTCCTCGATGGCGTCGAGCTCTCGCCTGAACCCGAGTTTCACGGCGCCTTCGAGGCCCATCGGGCCGAACTCGCCGGTGGGCCAGGAGATGGCGAACTGCGGGACCTTGAGTGATCCCGCCGCCATCGCCTGGGCTCCCAGGCCGTAGGCCTTGCGGAGAACGACGAGTCCAAAGGGGACGGTGATGTTGGCGCCCGTCACGATCATGCGGGTGAGGTGGCGGACGGTGGCCGTGCGTTCGGCGTCGGGGCCGACCATGAAGCCCGGGGTGTCGCAGAGGGAGACGACCGGGAGGTCGAACGCGTCGCACAGCTGCAGGAAGCGGGCGCACTTGTCGGCCGCGTCGGCGTCGATCGCGCCGCCCAGGACGCCGGGGTCGTTGGCGATCAGGCCGAGGGGGCGGCCTTCGACGCGGACCAGGGCGGTCACGATGGCCTTGCCGAAGCCCTTGCGGAGTTCCAGGACCGAGTCGGTGTCGGCGAGGGTGTCGATGACCGTGCGGATGTCGTAGGCGCGGAGGCGGTTCTCGGGGATGGTGTGGCGGAGCCGGCGCTGGTCCGCGCACTTCCACGATCCGAAATTGTCGGTGCTGTCTGGGAGAATTGTTTTTAGGGGTTCCCCCGAGGGCGCGGACGAAGGCTGCGCACTCGTCGAGGGGACGCCTGCGGGAGCCTGGAAGTAGGAGAGGTACTTCTTCGCGACGGCAACAGCCTCTTCTTCGGTAGACACCGCGATGTCCACGACGCCGTTGGGCACCTGGACGTCCAACGGGCCGATGTCCTCGGGGCGGAACACGCCGAGGCCGCCGCCCTCGATCATCGCCGGACCGCCCATGCCGATGTTCGCGCCCTCGACCGCGATGATCACGTCGCACGTGCCGAGCAGCACCGCGTTGCCGGCGAAGCAGCGGCCCGCGACGACGCCCACCAGCGGCACTTGCCCGCTCAGCTGGGCGAACGCGTGGAACGAGCCGCAGTCGAGGCCGCTGACCATGCTGTGGTCGGTGTCGCCGGGACGTCCGCCGCCGCCCTCCGCGAACAGCACCACCGGCAGGTTCTCCTGCTGTGCCAGGGCGAAGAGGCGGTCCTTCTTCTGGTGGTTGCGCATGCCCTGTGTGCCGGCGAGCACGGCGTAGTCGTAGGACATCGCCACGATCCGTTGGCCGTTCACGACACCGATGCCGGCCACCATGCCGTCGGCGGGCGTGCGTTCGATCAGCTCTTCCAACGAACGGCGCTGCCGTTGGGCGGCGATCGCCAGTCCGCCGTACTCGACGAACGAGGAGCAAAGGTCCTCGATGTTCTCCCGTGCCGTCCGTCCGCCGGACGCGTGTCGCCGCGCGGCAGCCTCCGGGCGGTCGAACCGGTGACGTTCGAGCACCTCGGCCAGGTCCGGCCGGACGTGATCGAGGTCGACGGCAACCGAGTCCTCAGTGGACTCGCCGCCGCCGGAAGCGAGCAGCTGCCCCTCGGACACCGTGTCACCGACCGACACCAGCACGTCGCCGGACACCTGCACGACGTGCTGCATCTTCATCGCTTCCAGCACCACGGAATCCGGCGAGACGGCGACGACGGTGCCCGCCAGCGGCGCTCGCATCCCGGCCGCCGGCTCCTCGACGATGAAGTCAGTCGTCGCACCCACGATGTCGCGAGCCAGCAACGAGTTCAGGAACTCCAGGTTCGTGCCGACACCCTCGATGCGGAACTCGCGCAACGCCCGCCGCGCCCGGTTCAGGGCGACGTCCAGGTCCTCGCCGTGCACGACGAGCTTCGCGAGCAGCCCGTCGTACCGCGTCCCGACCCGATAACCGACGTACCCGTGCGTGTCGATGCGAACGCCGGGACCGGAAGGCAGTCCGAAAGCGGACAGGGTTCCGCCGGAGGTCTGGTTCACCCGGACCTGCACCGCCGCACCACGGTCGGAAGGCGTGAAGTCCACCTCGCCACCCCAGGCGAGCAACAGCTGGGTGCGCACGAGGTCCACACCGGACACCATTTCGGTGACGGTGTGCTCGACCTGAAGCCGCGGGTTGACCTCCAGGAACGCGAACGAGTCCCCGGACACCAGGAACTCCACCGTGCCGACACCGGTGTACCCGGCAGCGGAGGCGATGGCCGCGGCTGCGTCGTGAAGTGCCTTGCGCACCAAAGGATCCAGCAGGGGAGCGGGCGCGATCTCCACGACCTTCTGGTGCCGCAGCTGCAACGAGCAGTCGCGGTCACCGATCACGGACGTGCCCACCAGCTGCACCTCGATGTGCCGGGCGGAGGGCAGCAACCGTTCGAAGTAGACGTCCCCGACCCCGAACGCCGCCAGCGCCTCCGCCCGGCACGCCTCGACGGCACTGTCGAGGTCCTCCGGCCGGTGCACGGCCCGCATGCCCTTGCCGCCACCGCCGGCGACGGCCTTGACCATCACGGGGAACTCGCCCGGCGCCGCGTCCAGCACCGGGATCCCCAAGGACGCCGCCAAGGACCGGGCCCGCACCTTGTCGCCCAGCAGCTCCAGCACCTCGGGCGACGGCCCGACGAACGCCAGCCCGCGCTCGGCACATGCCCGTGCGAAAGAAGCGTTCTCGGACAGGAAGCCCCACCCCGGATGCACGGCCTGACATCCGTCGGCGGCGTCCAGGATCTGATCGACGTCCAGGTACGGCGAATCCCCACGCAGTGCGACGGCACGATCCGCGAGCGTCACGTGCAGGGAAGAAGCGTCGTCCTCCGCGTACACCGCCACGGTGCGGATTCCCAGGTCGGCGGCCGCGCGCAGCACGCGGACGGCGACCTCACCCCGGTTGGCGACGAGCAGCACGGCAATCCTCCTGAGCGACCGCTTAGTATGTGACGGCGGTCGCATGCTGCCATCTGAAGTCAACGGAAGTCCATACGGAACCGATCTGGGTGTTGAGGCGTCAACGGAACGCTTCAGAGGAAACCGACGATTCAGTTGGCAGACTTCCCCGCAAAGTTGCGAAGGGCTTCAGGAGGCCGCAGTGGTGTTCAAGAGGATGTTGCGCGCGTTCGGCGTGGGCGGGCCGACTGTCGACACGGTGCTGACCAACCCGAACGTTCGGCCTGGCGAGATGCTGAGCGGTGAGGTGCGGATCGCCGGCGGCGACCACCCGGCCGAGATCGACCACGTCACGCTGGCGCTGCTCACCCGCGTCGAGGTCGAGAGCGGCGACAACGAGTACAACACCAACATGGAGTTCCACAAGTTCTCCGTGGGACAGCGGATCATGGCCCAGCCGCACCAGAACCTGTCGCTGCCGTTCCAGGTCCCGGTGCCGGTCGAGTGCCCGCTCAACGTCGTGGGCGGCATGCAGCTCGCCGGCATGCAGCTCGGCCTGCGCACCGAGCTCGAGGTCCGCGGCGCCGTCGACCCCGGTGACCTCGACCCGATCTGGGTGCACCCGCTGCCGTCGCAGGACGCGGTGCTGCAGGCGTTCGGGCAGATGGGTTTCCGCTTCACGAAGGCGGACAACGAGCGTGGCCGCATCCACGGCGTGCCGCAGACGCTGCCGTTCTACCAGGAGATCGAGTTCTACCCGCCGCCGCAGTTCGCTGGCCGCGTCAAGCAGGTCGAGCTGACGTTCGTCACGACGCCCACCGAGCTGCACGTGATCCTGGAGGCCGACAAGCGCGCCGGGCTGCTCCGTGCGGGTGGTGACGCGTACGGCCGTTTCGCTGTTTCGCACCAGCAGGCGGTCGGCACGGACTGGACCGCGACGATCAACCAGTGGATGAGCCAGGTCTCCGGCAGCCGCTGGTAGCTCTCAAGCTGCGGATCATGCCGAGGGACGGGATGATTTTCTCCGAGATCCCCGAGCGCATCGGGGAGTAGCGGAGGAGGCGTCCGTGACCATCGAGAGCATTCTCGGCGCGCTCATCATCGGTCTGATCCTGGGCTTGCTGGGCAAGCTGTTCGCACCGGGCAAGCAGGCCATCCCGATCTGGCTGACCCTGCTGGTCGGCATCGCGGCCGCGTTCGTCGGGACGTGGATCGCCCGGCTGCTCGGCGTGGCGGACACGGCGGGCATCGACTGGATCGAGGTGATCGTGCAGATCATCGTCGCCGCAGTCGGTGTCTCGGTCGTGGCCGGCGTGTACGGCCGCAAGGCGATTCGTTAGTCAGCTCGTCGGACGGACCATCCTGAGGACGAGGTCGGCGTACAAGGCGCCGATCTCGTCGGGGGTCCGCTTCCCGCTCGGCTGGTACCAGCGCGCGACGTCGATGCACAGCGACAGCACGGCCAGGGTCGCGCCCTTGAGGTCCGGCACGTCGAACACGCCCTCCGCGACGCCGTCGGAGATGTACGCACGCATCTGCTGCTCGATCTGCCGGCGCAGCTCCGCCACCTCCGCGTGGTGTTCACGAGAGAGCGCGCCGAGCTCGTACTGCACCACCCGTGCCGTCGTGTGGTACTCCGCGTGCCAGCCCGCGAACGCAGCCACGGCGTTCTTCAGTCGTTCCACCGCGTCGCCGCCCTGGATGCTCGACAGCAGGGTGAGCGACGTCTGGTGGCCGACGAGCGAGATGTTGAAGAGCAGCTCTTCTTTGGACCGGTAGTGGATGTACACGGCCGCGGGTGACATGCCCGCGAGAGAAGCGATGTCACGGGTCGTGGTGGCGTGATACCCCTTGCCTGCGAACGCGTGGACTGCTGCGATGAGCATGCGGCGGGCGGCGTCCGGGGTCACGGCTCGCCAGATCTCGTCGAGCAGCGCGAACTCGTCCGGTCCAGCCGTGAGTTTGGGGCCGGTCGTCGTCATCAGGCCGCTCCTCGCGTGTTGACAGGTGATGAATCGTACTGCACGCTAAGCGGGCGCTTAGCGCTAAGCAACCGCTTAGTATGGAGGTAGTCGTGCAGCGGACGCTGTTCAACGAGGATCACGCCGCGTTCCGGGAGTCGGCGAAGGCGTTCGTCGAGCGCACGGTCACGCCGAACGTCGAGAAGTTCATCGAGCAGCGCGTGATCGACCGCGACGTGTGGCTGGAGGCCGGTCGCCAGGGTCTGCTGGGCCTCGAGATCCCCGAGGAGTACGGCGGCAGCGGCGCGAACGACTACCGGTTCAACACGGTGTTCGCCGAAGAGCTGTGCCGGGTCAACGCGGCTGTCGCGTCGTCGCTGGGCATCCACGGCGACGTCGTGGCCCCTTACCTCGTCGACCTGTGCACCGAGGAGCAGAAGCAGCGCTGGCTGCCCGGCATGTGCACCGGCGAGATCAAGACCGGCATCGCGATGACCGAGCCTTCCGGTGGGTCGGACCTGGCGGCGCTGAAGACCAACGCGGTCCGCGACGGCTCCGACTGGATCCTCAACGGCTCCAAGACGTTCATCACCAACGGCTACACCGCCGACATGATCGTCGTGGCGGCGCGCACCGACCCGTCGAAGGGTGCTCGCGGCATCACGCTGTTCGCCGTCGAGACCGGCATGCCCGGCTTCGAGCGCGGCCGCAAGCTCGACAAGGTCGGCCAGCACCCGTCCGACACCGCGGAGCTGTTCTTCTCCGACGTGCGCCTCTCGCAGGAACACGTCATCGGTGAGGAGGGCCAGGGCTTCATCTACATGATGGAACGCCTGCCGCAGGAGCGGATCGGCGGCGCCATCTCGAACCTGGCGCACGCCCAGGGCGTCTTCGACGAGACGCTCGAGTACGTCAAGGAGCGCAAGGCGTTCGGCCAGGCGATCGGCAAGTTCCAGCACAACAAGTTCCTGCTCGCCGAGCTGCGCACGAAGCTGGACGTCTCGCAGGCGTTCATCGACACCCTCACCATGCAGCACGTCAAGGGCGAGCTGACCGCGGTCGAGGCGGCGCAGGCGAAGTACTGGAGCGCCGACATCGAGAACGAGGTCATCGACGCCTGCGTGCAGCTGCACGGCGGCTACGGCTACATGACCGAGTACCGCGTCGCCCGTGCCTGGATGGACGCCCGCGTCACGAAGATCTGGGCGGGCTCCAACGAGATCATGAAGGAACTCATCGGCCGCGACCTGGGCCTGTAAGGGGTGTTTTGTGGCTGAAGCAGTCGTCGTCTCCACCGCCCGGTCGCCGATCGGGCGTGCCCGCAAGGGATCCCTGGTCTCGTTGAGGCCGGACGACCTGGCCGCGCAGGTGATCTCCGCCGCGCTGAAGGACGTTCCGGCCACCGAGATCACCGACCTGCACCTCGGATGCGCCGAGCCGCAGGACGAGCACGGCCAGAACATCGCGCGCCGCGTGGCCGTGCAGCTCGGGTACGACAACGTGCCCGGCACGACCGTGAACCGGTTCTGCGCCTCCTCGGTGCAGACCGCGCGGATGGCCTTCCACGCCATCAAGGCGGGGGAGGGGCACGCGTTCATTTCCGCCGGTGTCGAGTGCGTTTCCCGGTACATGCACTCCGGCGCGCCGTCGTTCAACCCGTTGTTCGACGAGGCTCAGCAGCGGACTCTGGACACGGCCGCCTCCAACGTTTTGTGGACCGATCCGCGGTTGGACGGCAAGCTGCCCGACTACTACATCTCGATGGGCCAGACCGCGGAGAACGTCGCCACGCAGATGGGCATCTCGCGGCACGACCAGGACGAGTTCGGCGTGCGGTCGCAGAACCTCGCGGAGAAGGCGATCGCGGACGGGTTCTTCGCCCGCGAGATCACGCCCGTCGTGCTGCCCGACGGCACTGTCGTCTCTGCTGACGACGGTCCGCGTGCCGGCGTGACCTATGAGGCTGTTGCTTCTTTGAAGCCGTCGTTCCGGCCGATGGCACGGTCACGCCCGGCAACTGCTGCCCGCTGAACGACGGCGCGGCCGCTGTGGTGATCATGAGTTCCACGCGGGCGAAGGAGCTGGGGCTGACGCCGTTGGCGCGCATCGTTTCCACCGGTGTTTCCGGGCTTTCGCCGGAGATCATGGGTCTTGGCCCGGTGGAGGCGACCCGTCAGGCGCTGGGACACGCCGGTCTGTCCATTTCGGACATCGACCTGGTCGAGATCAACGAGGCGTTCGCGGTGCAGGTGCTCGGCAGCCAGCGTGCCCTGGGCATCGACATCGACAAGCTGAACGTGCACGGCGGCGCGATCGCTTTGGGCCACCCGTTCGGCTCGACCGGCGCGCGGATCATGACGACGCTGATCAACGGCATGCAGGCCCGCGACGCCCAGTTCGGGCTGGAGACGATGTGCGTCGGCGGCGGTCAGGGCATGGCGATCATCCTGGAACGACTGAGCTGAAAGGTTCTGGCGAAGTGGGAATCCTGGACAAGTTCCGTTTGGACGGGAAGGTCGCGATCGTCACGGGCGCGTCCTCTGGTCTTGGCGTGGCGTTCGCGAAGGGGCTCGCGGAGGCTGGCGCTGACGTCGTGCTGGCGGCCCGTCGTGCGGACAAGCTGAAGGACACGGCCGCCCTGGTCGAGTCGGTCGGCCGCCGCGCGCTCGTCGTGCAGTGCGACGTCTCGCAGCCCGACGACTGCCGTGAGGTCGCGCGTGCGGCCGCCGAGTTCGGCACTGTTGCTGTGCTGGTGAACAACGCTGGTGTGGCGTCCGCGGTGCCGGCTTCGCGGGAGACGCCGGAGGAGTTCCTCGGCGTCATGGACGTGAACCTCAACGGCGCCTATTGGATGGCTCAGGCGGCAGCTTCCGTCATGAAGTCCGGTGGGTCGATCATCAACATCTCCAGCGTGCTGGGGCTGGTGACCGGCGGCATCCCGCAGGCCGCCTACTCGGCTTCGAAGGCCGGGCTGCTGGGTCTGACGCGCGATCTGGCGCAGCAGTGGACCGGGCGCAAGGGCATCAGGGTCAACGCGATCTGTCCCGGCTTCTTCACCTCGGAGATGACCGACCAGTACCCGCCCGGCTACATGGAGAAGATGCAGGCGGTGCTGCCGGCCGGACGCATCGGCGACCCGGAGGAACTGGCTGCGGCCGTTGTCTTCCTGGCTTCACCTGCCGGTGGGTACGTGACGGGCGAGACGCTCGTTGTCGACGGTGGCGCGGTCATCGTCTGATCTCCGCTGGACACGTCAGGGACGATCAGCACGTGATATCGCTGGATCAGGTGCTGGTCGTCGACGTGGAGTCGACGTGCTGGGAAGGATCGCCGCCTCCCGGTGAGGTCTCGGAGATCATCGAGATCGGGATCTGCCCGGTCGAGGTGGGCTCCGGGGTCCGTGGCGAGCGGCGAAGTGTTCTGGTGCGGCCCACGCGGTCGTCCGTCAGTCCCTTTTGCACTCAGCTGACCACGTTGACGCAGGAGCAGGTCTCCTCGGGCGTCTCGTTCGCTGAGGCGTGCGCGTTGCTGCGCAAGGAGTTCCGTTCGGACAACCGGGTCTGGGCTTCCTACGGTGACTACGACCGCAACATGTTCTCGCGGCAGTGCAAGGACCTCGGCGTGAAGTATCCGTTCGGGCCACGGCACGTCAACGTCAAGACGCTCTTCGCTCTGGTTCACGCGTTGCCGCGCGAGGTCGGCATGGCCGAGGCGATGCGCATCGCCGGGCAGAAGCTCGACGGAACGCACCACCGCGGCCACGACGACGCCTACAACATCGCCGGCCTGCTGGCCGAACTGCTCAGAAAGTGATCACGTCGGCCGTGTTCGGGTTCGTCTTGCCCTGGAGCACGGCCTGCCACACCTCGATCAGCTCGTCCGGGCCGCTGTGCCCGACGACGCCGACCCAGTCGCCTGCCCGCGCGGTGAAGCCGCGCCACGCCTCGCCGAAGCGCTGAGCCAGGCCGTCAGAGCCCCAGTCGGCGGTGCGCTTGCGCAGCTGTTCGGGAGCGAAGAAGAACTCGGAGCGCGGGTCCGCGGAGGCCGCCTGGTGGGTGAGGCCGATCGAGATGTCCTTGACCAGCTCGGAGCCGAGGCGGTCGTGCAGCGTCGCGCGCAGGTCGGCCGAGCCGCTGAAGTCCAGGTACACCGCGGGTTCGACGTCGACGGCGGCGTCGTAGGGGAGCACGCTGTCGTAGAGGCCCAGGCTCTTCGTGAACTCCACGTTGCGCGGCGATGTCAGGCCCACGAGCCGCACGCCTTGGTTGTGAAGGCATTGCGCGGTGCCGAACGCGGTCTTGCTGGAGGCGGAAGAGATCACGACGGTGCGGGCGCCGTAGAAGCCGTTGTCCGCCAGCCGGTCGGCGAGCAGGAACGACGTGAGGAACAGCGGCCGGTACAGCACCTGGAGGTCTTCCAGCCGCGGGTCGTAGGCAGGGTCGCTGGTGGTGACGAGGTAGCTGTTGTAGACGGCCGGCAGGTCCGCGCGGTGCTCGCTGACGTCGACGAAACCGGACGAGGTCAGCTTGGGCCGCACCACGAGGTGGCTGGCCATCGGCAGGTAGCCGTAGACGCGGGTGCCGGCCGGGAGGCCGTCCACTGTGGATTCGACCACGTCGGCGAAGCCCCACACCGGGATGACGCCGCGGCCTTCCGCAGTGGTGGGGAAGAAGCGCCAGTAGCCGATGACGTCAGCGATCACGCCGTAGGTGACGTTGTTGGCGGTGAGGCCGACCCTGTCGACGCGCAGCAGCGCCTCGCCGTCAGTCAGCGCGGGCAGTTCGTCGTGCAGCACTTCGGTTTTGGTGAGGTCGTCGCGGGCGACGACAACGGTCCAGCGACTGATCATTGCCAGAATTCTCCTAGGTCGGGAGGTACGCTCCGGTCGTGACCGTGCCTGAAAGACTGATCGACGCCGCCACCCGCCTGTTCGCGGACAAGGGGTACGAGCGCGTCGCCGTGCAGGAGATCGTGGAGCGCGCCGGTGTCACCAAGGGCGCGATGTACCACTACTTCGGGTCGAAGGACGACCTGCTGCACGAGATCTACGGGCGGTTGCTGCGGATGCAGACCGAACGGCTGGAGAAGATCGCCTCGGGTGACGCGCCGATCGCCGACCGGCTGCGCGAGGCCGCCATCGACGTGATCATCACGAGCGTCGACAACTTCGACGCCGCCAAGGTGTTCTTCCGGTCGATCGATCATCTCTCCGCCGAGAAGCAAAAAGAGGTGCGGGCGGAACGGCGGCGCTACCACGAGAAGTTCCGCGGTCTGGTCGAGGAAGGGCAGCGGGAAGGGACCTTCCGCGCCGACGTGCCCGCCGACCTCGCCACGCACTACTTCTTCGGCTCGCTGCACCACCTGGGTACGTGGTACCGCCCGGACGGGGAGATCCCGGCCGGGCGGCTGGCGGAGCACTACGCGGATCTGCTGATCCACAGCCTCAGTGTTTGATCATTAGGGAACAATCACGCTGACGATCTCGGCCACGCAGGCGGGCTTGTCGCTGCCCTCGATCTCGATGACGACCTTGGTCACGAGCTGCTTGCCCAGCGAGATGTCCGAGACGTCCAGCAGCTCGACCCCGCCGCGCACCCTGGCGCCCACGAGCACCGGCTGCGGGAAGCGGACCTTGTTGCTGCCGTAGTTCACGCCCATCTTGATGTTCTTGACGGTGTAGATGTCACGCACCAGGTACGGCACCAGCGACAGCGTCAGGTAGCCGTGCGCCACCGGTCCGCCGAACGGGCCCTTCTTCGCCTTCTCGACGTCGATGTGGATCCACTGGTGGTCCAGCGTCGCGTCGGCGAAGAGGTTGACCTGCTCCTGCGTGACCTCGTGCCACTCGCCGAAACCGAGGTGCTCGCCCTTGGCGGCGACCAGCTCGTCGATGTTCTCGAAGACGCGCATGTGTCAGTCCTTCGGTCCGCCGGCGACGTAGATGACCTGGCCGGACACGAACCCGGCACCCTCGCTGACGAGGAACGACGCGGTGTGCGCGATGTCCTCGGGCTGTCCGACGCGCGCGACCGGGATCGTCTGCGCGGCACCGTTGATCAGGTCCTCGAACGAGATCTTCATGCGCTCGGCGGTCGCCTTGGTCATCTCGGTGGCGATGAAGCCGGGCGCGATCGCGTTGACCGTGACGCCGAACTTGCCGAGCTCGATCGCGAGGGTCTTGGTGAAGCCCTGCAGACCGGCCTTGGCGGCGGAGTAGTTGGCCTGGCCGCGGTTGCCGAGCGCGCTCGTGGACGACAGGTTGACGATGCGGCCGAAGCCTTCCTTCGTCTGGTGGGCCTGAACGGCCTTGCTCATCAGGAACGCGCCGCGCAGGTGCACGTTCATGACCGTGTCCCAGTCGCCCGCGGTCATCTTGAACAGCAGGTTGTCGCGCAGCACGCCGGCGTTGTTGATCAGCACGGTGGGTGCGCCGAGCTCCTCGGCGACCTTCGCGACCGCGGCGTTGACCTGCTCCTCGTCGGACACGTCGACCTTCAGGCCGATGGCGCGCCCACCGCCCGCGACGATCTTCGCGGCGCCGTCGAGCACGCCAGGCTCGTCGAGGTCGAGCAACGCGACGGCCAGGCCGTCCGCGGCGAGACGCTGCGCGACGGCGGCACCGATGCCGCGAGCCGCGCCGGTGACGATGGCAACCCTGTCGGCCACGGGTCCTCCTTCGTTGGGGGATGGTGAGCTAAGCAAGCGCTTAGTAACGTACCTATCAGTCCGCTTGACGTCCAGCGCTGCGCGGACGACCATACCGACTGGTCGGAATGTTCGCCTAGAAGTTGTCACCGCGAGGAGGCAGGTGCCCGTGGAACTCACCGGCAAGGTCGCGCTCATCACCGGCGGATCGAACGGCATCGGTGCCGCGTCCGCCCGGCGTCTGGCTGAGCGCGGCGCGCGTCTCGTGATCGCCGACATCGACGCTGACCAGGGCAAAGTCGTTGCCGATGAGGTCGGCGGCGTGTTCGTGCGCTGCGATGTGACCGATCCAGCGGACTCCGCTTCGGCCGTCGAGGTGGCCGTGCGGGAGTTCGGTGGCCTGGACATCGCGTTCTTGAACGCCGGCATCGGCACCGGGTGCTCGTTGGGTGACGACTTCGACGTTGAGCTCTATCGGCGCGCGATGGCCATCAACCTGGACGGTGTCGTCTACGGCGTGCACGCGGCTCTGCCCGCGTTGCGCGCCTCCGGTGGCCAGATCATCGCCACGGCGTCGATGGCCGGTCTCATGCCGATGCCCGGCGATCCTGTCTACGGCGCCAACAAGGCCGCCGTCGTGGGCTTGGTGCGTGCGCTCGGCGGCGCGTACACGGATGTCCGTGTGAACGCGCTTTGTCCCGCGTTCGCCGACACCAACATCATCACGCCGCTGCGCTCGACGCTGGAGGACATCGGCATGCCGATCCTGCCGGTGTCGGCCGTGGTGGACACGTTCATGTCCATTGTGGAGGGTTCGGGAACCGGCGAGGCCTGGTTCGTCCAGGCAGGCAGGGCGTCGGAGCCGTTCGGGTTCCGCAACCCGCCAGGGCCGCGTGCCGCCGACGGCTCGCGGGTCGGCGCCGCTTCTTTGGATCCTGTTTCTATCGCGCTCAAGGAGAGCTGACGTGCGTGCCATTCAGATCACCGAGTTCGGTGGACCAGAGGTGCTCCAGCAGGTGGACCTGCCCGACCCGGTGCCGGCAGAGGGCGAGGTGCTGATCAACGTTTCGCGCGCCGGCCTGAACTACGCCGACACGCACCAGGCGGAGAACTCCTACCTGGCTCGCATGACCCTGCCGTTGGTGCCGGGTGGCGAAGTCGCCGGCACGACCGTCGATGGCCGGCGGGTCGTTGCGTTGACCAAGAACTCCGGTGGGTACGCGGAGAAGGCCGTCGCGCCCGCTTTGACGACGTTCGACGTGCCGGACGGTGTGGACGACCTGACCGCGCTGTCGTTGGTCGTGCAGGGCGCCACGGCCTGGTTGTTGCTGCGGAAGTCGACTCACCTCGAGGCCGGGGAGTCGGTTGTCGTTCACGCCGCTGCCGGTGGTGTGGGCACGATCGCGGTGCAGCTGGCCAAGTTGTGGGGTGCTGGACGGGTCATCGCTACCGCTTCTTCTGACGACAAGCGGAAGCTGGCCCTCGACCTCGGGGCGGACGTTGCTGTCGACTCGCGCTCCGAGGACATGACCGCGACGTTGATCGAAGCCAACGGCGGACGTCGGGTCGACATCGTGCTCGACATGACTGGAGGGGCTACCACTGATCAGTCGTTGGTGGCGCTGGCTCCGTTCGGGCGGCTTGCGTTTTATGGCATGGCCTCGCGGGAAAGGCCGAAGCCGGTCGATCTCGGATCGTTGCTCGTGCACTCCACGACCGTTGCGGGTATGTGGCTGCCCCACGCCCTGAAGGTTCGGGATGCCGAGCACGGGACGCTGGCGCATCGGGCCATGGCTGAGCTGTTTCAGCTTGTGGTTGATGGGAAGTTGAAGGCTGTTCCTGGTGGGGAGTACGGGATGGGGGAGATTCGGCAAGCACACGAGGATCTTCGGTCTCGGCGGACGGCTGGGAAGTTGTTGCTTGATCCGTCTCGGTGAGGGTTGGCTTTGCGCGTTCGTTGCGTAGGCCGTCTCCCTGTTTCGTTGGCGGCTGCCGGTTTCGTGTCCGTAGGTGGGCGCGTTGCGTTGTTTAGCTGGCGGTTGCGAGAGTTTTCTGGGGCGCTGCCCCAGACCCCGCCAATCTGATCAAAGACCTGTCCAGCGCCGCGCGTGGGTTGATGGCACGCCTGTTGCGTTGGGCGGCTTGCGGCTGCGTAGGTGGTGCTGTTGGTGTGGGGTGGTCCCGTCACGAGTCGCACGGAGGCAGCCACACCCGAGGGGATAGGTCAAGTCGACGAAAAGCGTGTCGACTTGACCTATCCCCTCGGGCGCGGCAGGACGCGTCGGTACGACTCGTGACGGGACCACCCCACCGGCGTTGTGTGTGAAGGGCGGGCTCGGCTAATGAGTGCTGAGCCGGCCGTTTCTGGCAGGCTCGGCCTGTGGC
>NZ_VSRL01000013.1 GCF_012184385.1 Lentzea indica | reverse complement strand
GGTCCGCCGCCCAGCCGCCGGCGAGACAGCCCGCGAACCCCGCCACGCCCATCGTCGAGGAAGAGGTGAGCCCGGCGGAAGTGTTGGAGCTCAACAGGAACGTCGGCAGCCACGTCCACAGCGCGTACAGCTCCCACATGTGCCCGAAGTAGCCGAGGTTCACCAGTCGCGGCATGCGCTCGCGGTACATCTGCACGGCGTACCGGGGGTTGAGCTGCGTGGTCGTCGCGGTCACGAACGGCCCCGGCCGGACGAACAGGAGCGCCACCACCGCGCCGAGGAACGCGATCGCGGCGGCGCTGACGAGCACCTCGCGCCACGGCAGCCGCCCGAACACGTGGGGCAGCGCCGACCCGAGTGTCAACGCCCCGATCAACACGCCCAGCGCCCGGCCGCGGTTGCGTGCTTCCGACCAGGAGGCCATCAGCTTCATGCCCACGGGATAGACGCCGGCCAGCGCCACGCCGGTGAGGAACCGCAACGGGATCGCGGCCCCCAGCCCGTTCACGAACAACCCGAGCACCAACGTGATCACCGCACCGGCCGCCGCGGACGACGCGAGCAGCAGGTGCGGGCGGACGCGGTCGGCCAGGTTGAGCACCGTGGCCCCGACCGCGCCCGTGACGAACCCGAGCTGCACGGACGCCGTCAGCCACACCGCCGCGCCCGCGCTGATGCCCCACTCGTGCCGCAACGAGGGGACGACCGCGGACATCGAGAACCACACGGCCAGGCCGAGGACCTGGACTCCGGCGATGGCCGCGCGCTGGATCAGCACTCTGGGTGGCCCGGTCTCGGGTTCGCGAGCCGGAAGAGGCCTGGCTCCGACGCCCATGAGCACTCCTCCCAGCACGGCAGCAGGAACCGTGCGCCACGGTGCCGTGAATCTGCCACGCTCCGGGCGCCGCCGCTTCCCGACCTTGTCGAAAGCAAGGTCTGATCGGTTCCGATCGGCAGAGGTGCGCGAGCCGTCGCGTTCGTAGTTTCGGCCGGGTGACTTGGCTTGTGATCGGCACCGACGCGGTGCTGGGTGTGTTCGCGTTGATGTTCTTGGCGTTGTGGTTCAAGTTCCGGCTGAGGGCCTTCCTTGCCGGGGCGGGAGTGGTGGTCGCCTACGCGATCAGTGAGGTCATCAAGCTTCTCGTGCAGGAGGAACGGCCCTGTCGCACAGCGCCTTCGCTGGCGGAATGCCCGGAGCCGGGCGACTGGTCGTTCCCCAGCAACCACTCGGTGACCGCGGGTGCGTCCGCGATGGCGATCTGGGCGCTGCACCGGACGTTCGGCTGGGTGGCGGCGGTCTGCGCGCTCGCGGCGGCCTCGTCACGGGTGATCGTCGGTGTCCACTACGTGCACGACGTGCTGGCCGGCTTGTTGCTCGGTGCGCTGGTGTCCTGGGGAATCGCGGTTCTGCTGAAGAAGAGGCAGCGCAACGACGCTGACGCACCGACAGTGGTGCTGCAGCGGCTGGGATGATGGGCCTCGTGTGGGAGGCCCTGCTCTACCTGGTCCTGTTCGCGGCGGCCTTCGCCGTCGTTCGGAACCGGCCCGCGGTCGCCCTGGGCATGGCGCTGGGCGCCTGGCTCGTCTGCTACCTCGTGAACGTCGACTTCGACGTGCGGGTGGTCGCGCTCGCTCCCGCGCTGGCGCTGGTCAGCTTCCTCTCCGGACGGCACGCCGAGGACCCGCGGGCGACCGCGATCGCCTTGGCCGTCGCGGAAGTCGCCGGCGTCGTCGTCGCACTGACCGAGCGCGGGGGATCGGACACGGCGCTCGCCGTCACGTTCGGCGTCGGGGTGCTCGGCGTGGTGCCGTGGACCTTCGGCCGGTTCCGGCGGCGGTTCGCGGAGCTGCGGGAGGTCGGCTGGGAGCACGCGGCGCTGCTCGAGCAGGACGCCGAAAACGCCCGCACCTCCGAACGGGCCCGGCTCGCGGGCGAGATGCACGATCTCGTGGGCCACGAGCTCGCGAGGGCCGCGCTGCTGGTGGGTGCGTTGGAGCTGGAACCGGCCCTGACCGCGCAACAACGTGAGGCGGCCAAAACCGCGCGAGCCAGCGTCACGGCGGCGGCGGAACGACTTGCCGACGTGATGCAGGTGCTCAGGGCGGACGAGGACGAACCCGTCACGACGATCGAAGAAGTCGTTGCCAGAAGCGGCCTCGACGTCGAGCTCACCAACGGGCGCAGAACGGCGATCGACGGGATCATCGCGCGGACCGTGCACCGGGTGACCGCCGAAGCGCTGACGAACGTGCACAAGCACGCTCCCGGCGCGAAGGTCGCCGTCACCCTCACCGCGAACCTCGAGTTGCGGATCACCAACGGGCCGGCGCCGAAGGCCCACGCCGTGGGGAGCGGGAAGGGACTGGTCGGCCTCGCCGAACGCGTCGCGCTCGTCGGCGGCTGGTTCGAAGCCGCGCCGACCGATGATGGCGGATTCGAGGTGAGGGCCAAGCTTCCGGAACGTCCGTTGCCGCGCACCACACCCACGCACGTGCGCCGCGAGCGCACGGAGGAGGAGATCCGCAAGAGCGCCAGACGCACTGTGCTGATCACGTCCGTCGTGTGCGCGGGGATCGCGATCGGTGTGCCGGGCTACATGGTGTTCGACGCGGTGACGTCGGTGCTCACGCCGCAGCAGTTCGCACAGGCCCGGCTCGGGCAGCACGAGGACGACCTGGACCTGCCGCTGCGCACCCGCGTCGACAACCCGCTCGGGGTCACCGCGCCGGCCGGCACCGAGTGCCGTTACTACAGCACGCACGCCAACCCGTTCGACGGCAACCGGCACGACCTCCACCAGCTGTGCTTCCGGGATGATCGGCTCGTGTTCAAGAAGTGGCTCGCCAGGAGGAGCGGTTGATCAGGGTCGTGCTCGCGGACGACGAGCCGGTGGTCCGGTTCGGCGTCAAGGCGGTCCTCGCCACCGCACGGGACATCGAGGTGGTCGCGGAGGCGGAGAACGGGCGCGAGGCGGTCGACCTGGTCGCGAGGCACCGGCCCGACGTCGCCGTGCTCGACATCCGCATGCCCGTGCTCGACGGCCTCGACGCGGCCGCCCGGATCCGTGAGCTCCACCCGGACACGAAGACGTTGGTGCTGACGACGTTCGCCGACGACGCGTACATCAGCCGGGCGCTGGGGGAGGGCGCTGCGGGGTTCGTGCTGAAGACCGGCGACCCGCAGGAGATCATCTCCGGGGTCCGCGCGGTCGCGACCGGCGGTGCGTTCCTGTCGCCTGTGGTGGCGAGGAGAGTCGTCGATCAGCTCTCCCGCGCACACCCGCGACCGCTTGCGACGCAACGGATCGAGGTGCTCACCGCGCGGGAACGGGAGGTGCTCGGGCTCGTCGGGGCAGGACTGTCGAACGCGGAGATCGCGGCCCGCATCCACGTCGTCGAGGGCACGGTGAAGGTGTACGTCAGCACCATTCTCCGGCAGCTCGGCGTCAGGAACCGCGTGCAAGCCGCGATCATCGCGCACGAGTCGGGGATCATCCCCGGCTGATCAGGTCCTGGCGCCGATCCCCGAGATCGCCCGGACTTCCATCTCCGCGGCCTTGCCCGCGTTCTCGGGCTCCTGCTTCGAGAAGATCGTGGCGAGGAACCCGCACAGGAACGAGAACGGGATCGAGACCAGCCCGGGGTTGCCGAGCGGGAACCACGCGAAGTCCACGTCCGGGAAGATCGACGTCTTCGCGCCGGACATCACCGGCGAGAAGATGATCAGCGTCAAACACGAACCCAGACCGCCGTAGATGCTCCACAGCGTGCCGGTGGTGTTGAAGCGCCGCCAGAAGATCGTGTAGAGGATCGTCGACAGGTTCGCGGAGGCGGCCAGAGCCAGCGCCAGCGACACGAGGAACGCGACGTTCTGCCCGTTCGCCGCGATACCGCCGATGATCGACAGTGCACCGACGACGACGGCCGTCCACCGCGCGACCCGGATCTCCCTGCGGGGCTCGGCGTTGCCGCGCTTGATCACGTTCGCGTAGACGTCGTGCGCGAACGAGGCGGAAGCCGCCAGCGTCAGACCCGCCACGACCGCCAGGATCGTCGCGAACGCCACGGCGGACACGATGCCCAGCAGGACGGCGCCACCGATGCGGAACGCCAGCAACGGCGCCGCGGAGTTCTCACCACCCGGTGCTGCGGCGATCGTGTCGGTGCCGACCAGTGCCATCGCGCCGAAGCCGATCACCAGCGTGCACAGGTAGAAGATGACCATCGTCCAGGTCGCCCACACGACCGAACGACGGGCTTCGGACGCGTTCGGCACGGTGTAGAAGCGCATCAGCACGTGCGGCAGCGACGCGATGCCCAGAACGAGCGACAGGGCGAGCGAGACGAAGTCCAGTTTGGACATCGTGCTGAAGCCGTACTTCGCGCCGGGGTCGAGGACGGCCTCGCCGAGCTTGTTGTTCTCGGTGGCCTGCTGCATGATCGCGGACAGGCTGAAGCCGAACTTGCCCAGCAGGAAGATGCTCATCAGCGTCACGCAGAGCAGCAGCAGGACGGCCTTGATGATCTGCACCCACGTGGTGCCCTTCATGCCGCCGACCAGCACGTAGAACACCATGACCATGCCCACGACGGCGATCAGCAACGCCTGGCCGGTCTTGGAGGTCACGTTGAGCAGCAAGGCGATCAGGCCGCCGGCGCCGGCCATCTGGGCGATCATGTAGAAGAACGAGATCACCAGGGTGGCGTTCGCGGCCGCCGCGCGGACAGGGCGCTGCTTCATCCGGAACGCCAGCACGTCGCCGACGGTGAAGCGGCCGGTGTTGCGCAGGCCCTCCGCGATCAGCAGCAGGCCGACGAGCCACGCGACTACCCAGCCGACGGAGTAGAGGAAGCCGTCGTAGCCGTGCGCCGCGATACCGCCGGAGATGCCGAGGAACGACGCGGCGGACAGGAAGTCACCGGACAGCGCCACGCCGTTCTGGGCGCCGGTGAACGAGCTGCCCGCGGCGTAGTAGTCCGACGCCGTGACGTTGCGGCTGCTGGCCCGGTAGACGATGTAGAGGGTGATCAGGACGAACACCGCGAAGACGCTGAGGTTCAGCACCGGGTTGCCGGTGGTGGGCATGCCTTACTCCTCGACGCCTGTCTTCTCTGCGAGCAATTTGCGCTGCGGGTCCAGCCGTCGCTTTGCGTAGCGGGCGTAGCCGAGCGTGATGATGATCGAAGTCACGAACTGCCCGAGTCCCAGCAGGATGCCGAGGTTGATGAGGCCGATCACCTTGATGCTGACGATGTCTCTCGCATACGCGGAAAGCAGCACGAAGGTCAAGTAGGAAGCGAGGAACAACACGGTCATCGGGAAGATGAACATCGTGAGTCGCCGGCGGAGGCTGCGGAATTCATCGGTCTGCTGAATCAGCGCGAAGTTCGGGTTGCCATTCGAATCGACGTACGACAAAGCCTCGGGGTCGTCGAACGACGCGAAACCCCGGTATTCCCGATCCTCGTGCTGCGTTTCTCCAGGCGACCACATCGCCTTGGTCATGTACCCCCGCCCCTCTGCGTGCGGCGACCACTGTAGCGCTCTCACGTGTGCAGTCAACGTGCCCCTAGTGCCGGGAAACGGGCAAAACCGGACACTGCATTCGTCTCAAATGGTCGAACCCGAGGGTAGCTCGGTCGTGTTGCGGTGCAGTTGCACCGAAGTTGCGGCCTATGCAACAGCACTAGGACAGGTTCAGCCCGTTGTCGCACGTGTACGCGTGGCCTAGGATCGACCGGTCCGCGTTTTTGGTGACGGTTGGGGATATAGTGGGGTTCTTAGCGCGCGAACGCCAAGTCGCGCCTCCCGGATGGAACCGCTGGCTCGTTCCGCCCGCAGCACTGGCGATTCATCTCTCCATTGGTCAGGCCTATGCCTGGAGTGTCTTCAAGACGCCGCTGGAGAAATCTCTCGGTATCACGGGAACGCAGTCGGCTCTGCCTTTCCAGCTCGGCATCGTGATGCTCGGGCTCTCGGCCGCGGTGCTCGGCACGACCGTGGAACGCAGGGGACCGCGGTGGGCGATGCTCATGTCGCTCCTCTGCTTCTGCTCCGGTCTGCTGATCTCGGCCGTCGGCGTGTGGGCGGGTCAGTACTGGGTCGTCGTCGTCGGCTACGGCCTGATCGGCGGCATCGGTCTCGGCATCGGCTACATCTCGCCGGTGTCCACGCTGATCAAGTGGTTCCCCGACCGGCCGGGCATGGCGACCGGCATCGCGATCATGGGCTTCGGCGGCGGAGCGTTGATCGCGTCACCCTGGTCGACCTCGATGCTGACGGCGTTCGGCAACACGTCGACCTCGGGCATCGGCAAGGCCTTCCTCATCCACGGTGTCGTCTACGCGATCTTCATGAGCGTCGGCGTGCTGCTGATCCGCCTGCCCTCCAAGGAGTTCACGGAGGAGAAGGCGGCGCTGCTCAAGGACAAGCCGAAGTCGACCGTCGCGTTCAACGTCTCGGCGAACAACGCGATCAAGACGCCGCAGTTCTGGCTGCTCTGGGTCGTGCTGTGCTTCAACGTCACCGCGGGCATCGGCATTCTGGAGAAGGCCGCGCCGATGCTGGTCGACTTCTTCAAGGAGTCCTCGACGCCGGTCGCCGCGACCGCAGCCACCGGTTTCGTGGCGCTGCTGAGTGCCGCCAACATGGCGGGCCGGTTCGTCTGGTCGTCCACTTCGGACATCGTGGGACGCAAGAACATCTACCGCGTCTACCTCGGCGTCGGCGCCCTGCTCTATCTGATGCTGCTGACGTTCGGTCCGACCAGCACCCCGCTGTTCGTGATCGGGGCGATGGTGATCCTGTCGTTCTACGGTGGCGGTTTCGCCACGATCCCGGCCTACCTGCGCGACCTCTTCGGCACCTACCAGGTCGGCGCGATCCACGGCCGCCTGCTGACCGCGTGGTCGGTGGCAGGCGTGCTCGGGCCGCTGATCGTCAACGCCATCGCGGACGCGGGCAAGAAGGCGGGACACGTCGGTCCGGACTTGTACGCCACGTCGTTCTACATCATGATCTCGCTGCTGGTCGTTGGTTTCGTCGCGAACGAGTTGGTCCGCCCGGTCGACCCGAAGTTCCACGAGCCCAAGGCCGATGACGAGACCGGCAAGCCCTCGCCGAAGCCGGACGACGACGAGGCGACGGTCGCCAAGTGGAACGAGGCAGAGGCGGCTGAGACCGCGGTTGCCGCCGAGACCGCAGACCAGGACGAGTCGGAAGGCGTGGTGCGGAAGTGAACTCCCAGCGCTTGTTGCTGATCGGTGCGTGGCTGTGGGTGGGCCTCCCGCTCGCCTACGGCCTGTACCGGCTCTTCCTGAACGCGGCCAAGCTCTTCGTCTGATGTTCAACGCGCTCGTCAACTGGCGCAACTGGCGCCTGCCGGTGAAGCTCGCCGCGGTGTTGATCGTTCCGGTCACCATCGCGGTGGGCGCCGGCGTACTGCAGATCCAGTCCCACATGGAACGCGCCGAGTCCTACGCGGCGCTCCAGCGGCTGGTCAAGGTCCGCTCCGCGCTGATCCCCGTGATCGAGGGCGTGCAGGCGGAACGGCGGATCATCGCCGAGGGCGTCGGTCCGCAAGCCCTCGCCGAACAGGTGCGCCGCACCGATGAGTCCCGCACGGCGTTGCGCCAGGCCATCGGCAAGACCTCGCTCAGCGAGGTCATGACCGCACGGATGAACGACGTCAGCGCCAAGATCGGTGGCTTGCCCGCGTTGCGCGAGCAGACCGGCGACGTGCCCGGTGTGATCAGGGAGTACACCGCGCTCACCGAGTCGATGCTCGACGTGGACGAGGTGTTCGCCAGCGAGTTCGGCGACGCCGCGCTCTTCCGCACGGCGATGGGCCTGGATCACGTGCTGCACGTGCGGGAGCAGGTCCTCTACCAGCAGGCGGTCGTGCTGTCCGGGCTCACCCGCGGCCAGCTGGTCACCGCGGAGGTGCGGTCGCTGGTCGAGTCGAACGTCAAGCTCGGCTACATCGCGGGCGAGTTCGCCGCGCTCGCGACTCCTGACCAGCTGAACATGTACGGGACGAAGTTCAACGGCCCGGACATCGAGGCGCACCGCAAGATGCTGGCCGCCGCGGTGTTGCACCCGACCTCGGACGCCCCGAGCGCGAACAACAGCGTGCGCCCCAAGCCGTTGCCCATCGCGACGTCGGACTGGAGCAAGGCGTCCGGCGCGGTCGCGACGTCGCTGGACGGCGTCGTGCAGGGTCTGCAGAACGACCTGCGCGACACGTCGAACCGCCTGCGCGACGAGACCAGCGACGCGGCCGGTACGGCGTCCGCCGCCCTGTTCGCCAGCCTGGTCCTCGCCGTCACCATCGGGTTCGTCGTCGGCCGCTACCTGCTGCGTTCGCTGAACGCGTTGCGCCGCTCCGCGCTGGACGTGGCGTGGCAGAAACTTCCCGAAATGGTGGCAACCGGACGCGGCAGCACCGAGATCGAGGCGGTGCCGGTGCACACGACCGAAGAGTTCGGTCAGGTGGCGCGCGCGTTCGACGAGGTGCACCAGCAGGCCGTGAAGTCGGTCATCGAGCAGGCCGGCATGCGCGCGAACATGCGCAACATCTTCGTGAACCTCTCGCGCCGCAGTCAGAGCCTCGTCGAACGCCAGCTCAAGCTGATGGAGGAGCTGGAGAAGTACGAGGAGGACCCGGACCAGCTCGCGAACCTCTTCAAGCTCGACCACCTCGCCACCCGCATGCGCCGCAACAACGAGAACCTGATGGTGCTCTCCGGCGGCGACGTGGCGCGGCGGTTCACCCGGCCGATCCCGCTGACCGACGTGCTGCGCGCGGCGGCCGCGGAGATCGAGCAATACCAGCGGGTGATGGTGCACACGGCGCCGAATGCCGAAGTAGTCGGTTATGTGGCAAGCGACCTGGTCCGGCTGCTGGCCGAACTTCTTGACAACGCAACGGCTTTCTCGCCGCCGCACACCCAGGTCTCGATCAGCGCGTCGATCGAGGCGGGCGACATCGTGCAGATCGACGTGGTCGACCACGGCATCGGCATCGACCGCGAGGCGCTGGAGACCGTGAACCACCGTCTCGAAGCCGCCGGCGAGGGCATGGACGTTCAGGTTTTCCGTGAAATGGGACTTTTCGTCGTGGGCAGGCTCGCCGCGCGCCACCAGATCGTGGTACGTCTCGATGCCCAACAAGGCAAGGGGACTCGCGCGATCGTGTTGGTTCCTGCCGAACTGGCACCACGACGGGAGGAGTCCTGGGAGTCTTTCCGCGGGCAAGCGGTCGAGCAGCAGCAGGCGTCGTGGTTCCAGACACCCGCTGCCACCTCGCCGCCGCCCCCCGCACCCGCACGTCAGACGCCGGAATCGGCTCGGGGCTTCCTCGACGCCTTCCAGCGCGGTGTGCAGCGAGGCCTTCCCGACCGGCAGGAGAGTCGATGAGCACGCAGGTGGACCAGTTCGGATGGCTGGTCACCAACTTCGCCGAACGCACACCCGGCATCGAGCACGCCGTGGTGATCTCGGCCGACGGCTTGGTGTTGATCTCATCGTCGAAGCTGCCCGCGCACGTCGCACCGCAGTTCGCGGCGATCGTGGCCGGCGTGGTCTCACTCGCGGAGTCGGCGTCGCAGTGCTTCGCCGGTGAGTCGGTCGTGCGCACGGTGGTGCAGATGGACCGGGGAGTGATGCTGCTGATGTCGATCAGCGACGGCTCGGTCCTCGCCGTGCTCGCGTCCTCCTCGAGCGACGTCTCGCAGGTGGCGTACGAGATGACCGTGGTCGTGCGGCAGGTCGGACAGCTGCTCACGCCGGAACTGCGGGCCGAGCTGGCATGAGCGGAGAGCCCGACGAGCAGGTCAACTTCGGCGACCTGATCAGCGGTTTCAGCTTCGACAGCGAACGGATCCGCAAGCGCGGCAAGAAGAAGACCCAGCGCGCGCCGGAACCCCCGCCGGAGCCGGACCCGTACGCCACGCTGCCCTTCGAGCCGGTCCCGCCGCTGCCGTCCATCGAGGCGTCGTCGTCGATCGTGCGCGCCTACGCGTGGACCGGCGGCCGCACGACTTCCGACGTGCATCTGGAGATCGAGAGCCTGGTGTCGGTGAACGAGCGCTCGGCCACCGCCGTGCGCCCGGAACACCAGGACGTGCTGGCCCTGTGTCAGGCGCCGCGTTCGGTGGCCGAGATAGCCGCCTTGCGCGGGCTGCCGCTGGGTGTCACGAAGGTGCTGCTCGGCGACATGGCCGCGCACGGCCTGATCGACGTGCACCGCACCGCGTCGTCGTACGGCGGCGACAGGCCGGACGGGGCGTTGCTGGAACGGGTGCTGGCGGGGCTGCGGCGGCTCTGAGCGGCTGCAGCGGAGTGCCAGACGCTCTGAGTAGGTTGAGTTGCAGGGGTTCCCAGCCCGGGGCAGGGTTCCGGCAAAGTCGTGTGTGCTGGTTGGCGCCTGCAAGTACCACCAACTCTTGATCACATCGCCGCCAACTACACCCAACTCGCCCACGACGCCTGACGCGACCGGAGCGACAGCACGCCCCACCGCAGCCAGTTGGTAGTAGCAAAACGCCTGATGATCTTGAGTTGGTGGTACTTGCAGACACCATCAGCACAGACCCGGCTCCCGACGACCGACTTTGCCGGGGCCCTGCAGCTCGGGGGTACCCCTGCGCAAGCTCGCCCTCGGCAGTCCGAGCTCCGCGAGCAGCCGTTCACCTTCGGGGTCGCCGAGCCGCACCAGCGTGCGCATGAGCTCCAACGGCAGCGAGATCCGGCGGAAGATCGCCGCCGCCTCCTCCCAGCACCCGCGATCACCGGTCACATCGCCCAACCGGCGCAACGCGACCGCCGTGCCCTGCAGATCCCGGTGCTCGCGCAACACCGCCAAGGCCGCGCGAAGCCGTGACACCGCCAGATCACCGTGCCCGGCAACGAAGTCCGCGTACCCGTGCACCAGGTCGAGGTGGGCCAGGCCAGGCCGATCGTCCATTTCCAGGATCGCCTCACGAGCGATCTCCAGCGTGTCCACGGCCTCAGAGGGCCGGCCGTGGTCGATCAACAGCTCCGCGTACTCCTTGAGCCCCATCGACGTCAGCCGCGACGGCGGATCTCCCAGGAACGACTTCAGAACGGCGAAAGCCTCCGCGGAACCCAGATCGGCCAACGCGATGCCGAGCCCCCACCGGGTCAGGGCGTTGTGGACCGGAGTGCCGCAGGAAGCGAACTCCGCGGCGCACACCCGGAACTCCGACACCGCCTCGAAGAGCTTGCCGAACCGGGCGGCGGTGGCGGCGACCTGCCAGCGGGCCTCCGCGATGCCGCGCGGGTCGCCCACCTGCCCCGCGATGGCCTGGACCTCGGCGGCGAGGGCGGGGAGCTCCGCGTTGCGGTCCTGCTGGGTGTACAGGGCGAACAGGGCGCGGATGTTCACGAGTTTGCGCGGGTCAGGACCCGGCAGGCAGTCGATCACGGCACGGGTGACGGTCTCGCCCTCGGTGAAGTAGTGGCGCACCGAGAAGAACGAGCGGGTGCGTACGGCAAGTTCGGAGGCCTCGTCGGCCAGCTCCAGCGAGGCGGCGCGGCGGATGACGGAGACGAGGACCTCGCGTTCCGCCTCGAACCAGTCGAACGGGCGGGTGCTCGCCACCTCCAGAGCCGTGCCAGGCGCGTTGCCGGGGATGAGGGCTTGGGAGAGAACGGTCCCGTGGCCGAGGCGGTCGTCGGCGGTCGCCGCCAACGCCAGAAGTCCGTGCACCAAACGCGTCACCGCACCACGCTGGTCGGCCGGAGAGTCCTCGGCGACGAGCTGTTCCGCGGCGAACTCGCGCACGAGGTCGTGCAGGAAGAACCGGGACTGGCCGGCCTCGTCGAAGCCAGCTGGCTCGGCGAGGTGGCACGCCAGCAGGTCGTCGAGCAGGCGTTCGCCGGCTTCCCAAGGCTGGTCGGCGAACGCGGCCAGCACCCACGCCGGTACCGTCACGCTGCCCAGCAACCCCAGTCTGCGGAACGCCACGGCGGCGGCGGGAGGCAGCGCGCGGTAGCTCAGCCCGATGCTGCCGCGCACGTCGAGGTCACCGACCGCCAGCTCGTCGAGCAAGGCGCGTTGCCCGGCCAGTCGCGCCAGCAGCAACGCCGGTGTCAGGTCTGGTCGGGCCGTCAGCCTGGCCGCCATCACGCTCAACGCCAGCGGCAAACATCCACAAAGGACCGCGAGCGACCTGGCTGAAGACAGATCACCGCCGGACGCCAGCATCGTGGTCGCGTCGTCGAGGTCCAGGGTCGGAACGACGATGTGCCGCGCCTCGCGAAGAGCGGCCAAGGATCGGCGTGAGGTGACCAGCAGGACCGAGCCCGGATAGCCGGGCAGCAGAGGCCGGACCTGGCGTTCGTCCTGCGCGTCGTCCAGCACGACCAGCACCCGCCGTGAGGCGAGCAGCGAGCGGTAGACGGCGGCACGTTCGTCCTGATCAGCCGGCATTTCGGCGAGAGGAACGCCGAGCGCGCGGAGGAACCGGCCGAGCACCTCGAAAGCGGAGGTCCCGAGGAGCTTGGCGTACAGCTGGCCACCGGGATAGCGGGCCGTTAGGTCGTGCGCCACCCGCACCGCCAGCGCCGACTTGCCGACCCCGCCCTGCCCGGTCAGCACCACGACCGGCAGCGCGGAAACCACCTCGGTGATCAAGCTCGACCGTCCACAAAGGTCGGAAGCGGGAGGCAGCTGACGCGGACCCGCGGCAGGAGCGTTCAGGTCCTGGCGCAGGATCTGCTCGTAGAGCGAGCGAACAGCCGGGGAGGGAGTGACACCCAGTTCGGAGTCCAGCAAACCGCGCAGGCGGTGATAGGCGGCCAGCGCATCGGCCTGCCGCCCGGCCAGGTAGTGGGCGCGCATCAGGTGCGCGACCAGCGTTTCGCGGTACGGGTGGCGCGAAACGAGCTCGTGCACCTCTTCCAGGACGTCCACGCCGAGGTCGAGATCCGCTCCGATGCGGCGTTCCAGAGCCGAGAGCCGGCGCTCGTCCAAAGCTGTGGCGGCCGGTGCCAGTGCCGCGCTGCCCAGCCCGTCGAGTGCGGGACCGCGCCACAACGCGAGCGCACCGCCGACGTCGTCCGCCACCAGGTGGTCGAACTCGGCCAGGTCGAACCAGCACCCCGTCAGGTCGAGCACGAAGCCAGGCCCGCTCGCCGAGATGACCCCCTCAGGAGCACCGGCGGAAACCAGGTCGCGGCGCAACGACGTAGTGGTGTTGCGGATCTGGCGTGCGGCGGTCGCGGGCGAGTCGCAGTCCCACACGACGGCGGTCAGCTGATCGACGCTCACCACACGACCGGCGTTGAGCAACAGCGCGGCGAGGATCTTGCGCTTGCGCGGGCCGTCCGGCGTGCACCCGGAGACTTCGAGCGGACCCAGCACGCGAAATCGCACAGAAGGCACGCTAGCAGCGCAAATGCGCCGACGGTGCGGAAACGGTGCACGTCGGCGGCAGGCTGCGGGCCGTGACGGCTCAGATTGTCAGCGACAGGACAGCGGCCACAACGGGGGAAAACCCTCGGGTCGGCCGCGACCGCGAGTGGCAGCAGCTCACCCGGCACCTGGCGGGGGGGAGCCGTGGCGCTGGCCGGTGATCCGGGCATGGGCAAGTCGACGTTGCTCACCGCCCTCACCCACAGCACGCCGGGACACCGCGTGCTGTCCGGACGGATGGGCGAGTTCGAGCGCAGCATCCCGTTCGGCGTGTTCGTGGACGCACTCGGCGAGCACTGGACGCTCGACCTGAGCGCCGACCTCACCGCTGCCGGACGGCACTCGCTGCACCGCGAGATCAGGTCGCTGCTGAACGGACTGGGCGAGGTCCTGCTGGTGCTCGACGACCTGCACTGGGCCGACGCGGCGTCGCTCGACCTCCTGCACCACCTGGTCCGGCACCGGCCGGAACACACGAAGATCGCCTGCGGGTTCCGGCCACGCCAGCTGCGGGTCGACTCCATGCCCGTCGTCGAACTCGGCCCGCTCACCAGGGACGAGGCAGAGGAACTGCTCGGAACGCCGGTCTCGCAGGCGCTGTACGACGAGAGCGGCGGCAACCCGTTCTACCTGGAGACGCTCGCGGGCGGGTCGGAGGCGCTGCAGTCCGCGCTCAGAGGGGAGATGTCCGCCCTGGCACCGCGAACGGCCACGCTGCTGCAGGTCGCGGCTGTGTGCGGGGACCAGTTCGAGGCCGCGGTCGTGGCCGAGATCGCCAGCCTGGACATCGAGGACGCGCTGACCGGCCTGGACGACCTCATCGCCGCCGACCTCGTGCGGCACGACCAGCGCGCCTACCACTTCAGGCACCCGACCGTGCGCAACGCGGCCTACCACTCGGCACCCGTGGCCACCAGGCACCGAGCCCACTGCAGAGCCGCGAAGGTGCTCGAACGTCTTGGCGCACCGGCGGAAGCCCGCGCGCACCACGTCGAACTGGCTGCGACACCAGGAGATCGGCACGCCGTCAGCGTCCTGTCCGCCGCCGCGAACTCCGTGATGCACAAGGCCCCTGCGACCGCGGCCCAGTGGTACGCGACGGCGTTGTCCCTCGGCACCGGCGACGAATGGGAACTGCGCTGGGGCCACGCCAGAGCACTCGGCCTCTCCGGACGCCTGCCCGACAGCCGTGCCGCGCTGCACGACCTGCTCTCGGTGCTGCCGAAAGACCACCCGCAACGGCTCGACGTCGTGGCGTTCTGCGCCCACGTGGAACGCGCGCTCGGCCTGCACGCAGAGGTCAGGGCGCTGGCGGCACGCGAGCTGGAATCCGCGCAGGACAACGCGGTCCTGAAGCTGGTCCTGTCCGTGTCCCTGCTGCAGGTGATGGAGCCGGCCGAGACGATCGCATCCCTGCTGGCCGACGTGAAGGCGATCGCCAGGGCGGACGGCGACGTCGTCCTCGAAGCCGGAGCGGCAGCGGTGGCCTCGCTGTCGGACGGCGACGCGTCACGGCTGGAGTTCGCCGCGTCCGCTGTGGACGGTGCGACGGACCAGGACGTGGCTCGCAGGCTGGAGTCCGTGGTGTGGCTGGCGTGGAGCGAACTGCGGCTCGGCAAATACCGCGAGTCGTTGCGGCACTACGAACGTGCCCTCGCGGTCGCCCGTGCCACCGGCCAGCACCACATGCTCGGCAACCTCCTGCTCGGCGCGGCGAACGCGTTGCGCTGGCTCGGGTGCCTGCGAGAGGCGTGCGAGGGCGCGGCGGAGTCGGCGGAGGCGGCGTTCCTCGGCGGCAGCAAGGACCTGCATGCCCTCACGCTCTCCCGGTGTCACTCGTGGCTGTTTGACTGTTGAGAGCGACTACATCAACGGGGCCGATGGAAGGTGGCGCGCAGGCGGTCGACGTGGCCGCGCGATCGAGGGCTGGCACCCGACGATCGCCCGCCTGCGGGTCGGCCACGCGCTGCTCGCGGCAGGGGAGAAGGAGGCGGCTGCGGCCGAGATGCTGTCGGCAGCGGGCGGTGCGCTGCTGCCGAAGGTCCCGCTGGTCTACCGCGCCGAGATGTACGAACTCCTCGTGCAGGCAACGGGTTCCGCCGAGTGGGCAGAGCACGCGTCCACCGCGGCCGACCAGGCTGGGCTGGCAGGTTGCCTCGGGTTCGCGGACCTGGCGTGGGCGCAGGTCCATCAGGCACGCGGTGAGCTCGCGAAAGCAGAGGAACGGGCAGCGCGGGCGGTGCGCCGTTTCGACACGGCCGGCCAGCGGCTGGAGGAGGCACGAGCGCGGCTGACCAGGGGTGCCGCGCTCGTCTCCCTCGGCTCACGCGCGGAGGGCGAGGCCGAACTTCGCCGCGCACAAGGGTTGTTCGCCGCCTGTGGGGCACCGATGCCGGCCCAGGACGGGCTCGACGCGTTGACGTCACGCGAACGCCAGGTCGCCCAGCTCGTCGGCGAAGGCCTCACCAACCGCCAGGTCGCCCGTCAGCTCCGGATGGCCGAGAAGACCGTCGAGGGCCACCTGTCACGGATCTTCGCCAAGCTCGGCGTGCGGTCACGTGCCGGTGTGGCAGCCCAGGTGGGACGCCTCGGACGCTGATACGGTCGAGGTCTACCTGGGGAGGTCGGAGTGGAGTTCCAAGACGTCGTCCGCCGCCGGCGCATGGTGCGCAAGTTCAGCGACGAGCCGGTCAGCGAAGAGAGCGTCCAGCGGATCATGCGCAACGCCGTGCGCGGCCCGTCCGCGGGGTTCTCGCAGGGCCAGGGTTTCCTCGTGCTGCGGGGCGAGTCGCTCAAGCGGCTCACCGAGATGTTCGAGTGGTGGGGCGGGGAGGACGCGAAGACCGCACCCGTCGCCGTCATCCCCTTCTCGGCCAAGGACGTCTACCTCGACCGGTACGCGCAGGCCGACAAGGGCTGGACGGATCGCAGCGAGGACCACTGGCCGGTGCCGTACTGGGACATCGACACCGGCATGGCCGCGTTGCTGATCCTGCAGACCGCGGTGGACGAGGGCCTCGGCGCCGTGTTCTTCGGGACGGACAAGGACGAGTGGCCGGCGCTGCGCGAGGCGTTCGGCGTGCCGGACATCTACGTGCCGATCGGCATCATCGCGATCGGCCACCCCGCGGAGGAGGGCATCTCCGAGGGTGCGTCGCCGCGCACGCGCAAGCGCTTGGCGTTCGACGAGATGGTGCACTGGGATCAGTGGCAGTGAGATCGTTCGGCCTGCTCGGGCCGTTGGACGTGGTGCTCGACGGGCACCACGTCCACATCCCGCCAGGCAAACGGCGGGTGGTGCTCGCCGCGCTCCTGCTGCGGCCTGGTCAGGTGGTCGGCGTCGACGAGCTGATCGAGCTGGTCGGTGGCTCGCGCAACGCCCTGCAGACCACCGTCGGCCGGTTGCGCGAGGACCTGGGCCGAGCGGAGCTCGTGCAGACCAGGCCGGGTGGCTACCTGCTGGACGTGCGGCCCGACGAGGTCGACGTCCACCGGTTCGGCCGGCTGGAACCGCGGGAAGCGCTGACGCTCTGGCGCGGCCGCCCGTTCGCCGACATCGGCAGCGACGCGCTCGAACGCGACCACGTGCCCGCGCTGACCGAGAAGTACCTCGCGACGCTGGAAGCGCGCATCGAGAACGACCTGAAGCAGGGCAGGCACGAGCGGCTCGTCCCCGAACTGCGCTCGCTCACCCAGCAGAACCCGACCAGGGAACGGATGTGGGCCCAGCTGATCGTGGCGTTGCACCGCTGCGACCGGCAGACCGAAGCGCTGCGGGCCTACGACGACATCCGCACCCGGCTCGCCGACGAGCTCGGCCTCGATCCCGGCAAGGACCTGCAGAAAGCCCACCAGCAGGTGCTCACGGCCGACAACCGGCCCAGGGCCCGCAACGACCTTCCCGGCGACATCCCCGACTTCGCCGGCCGCGCCGACGACCTCGAGGAGATCCTCGCCGCCGTCCCGTCCGGCTGCGTCGCGATCACCGCCATCGACGGCATGGCCGGCATCGGCAAAACCACGCTCGCGGTCCGCGCCGCCCACCGGTTGGCCAGGAAGTTCCCCGACGCACAGCTGTTCGTCGACCTGCACTCCTACACCGAGGGCGTCGAGCCGCGGACGCCGTCGGACGCGCTGCTGGCGTTGCTGACCGCGCTCGGCGTGCCCGCACAGGACATCCCGGACGGCCTGGACGCCCGCGCCGCGCGATGGCGGGCGGAAATGGCCCACCGCAAGGCACTCGTGGTGCTCGACAACGCGGGCAGCGCCGCCCAGGTCCGTCCGCTGCTCCCCGGCACCGGCCTGGTGCTGGTCACCAGCAGGCGCAGGCTCGTCGACCTGGACGCCGCACACACGATCTCGCTGGACGTACTGTCCGAAGAGGACTCGCTGAACCTGCTCGCGAGCATTGCCGGGCAACGAAAGCTCGACCAGGACCTGGACTCCGCCCGCGAGATCGTCCGGCTCTGCGGCTACCTGCCCCTGGCCGTGCGGATCGTCGGTGCCCGTTGGCGCACAAGGCCTGCGTGGTCGGCGCAGGACGTGACGCGTCGCTTGACTGAGCAACGGCTGACGGAGCTGACCGCGGGCGAACGCAGTGTCGCGGGCGCGTTCGCGTTGTCGTACCAGCAACTCACGCCCGAACAGCAGCGGCTCTTCCGGCGACTCGGCTTGCACACCGGCGAGGACTGGGATGCCTACCTCGCCGCAGCAGTGGTGGGTACGACGCGCGTGGAGGCGGAACGCCTGCTCGGCGAACTCCTGGACGCACATCTGGTGCAACAGAAGGAGAACGGCCGTTACCGCTTCCACGATCTCCTGGCGGACCACGCGAAAGCGGCGGTCGCCCCGGCAGAGCGGAACGAGGCGATCGTCCGCATTCTCGACCACTACCTGCACGGCGCAGAAGCCTCCGCCCTGCGGATCGTGCCTGGCCGTCCGGAGATCGTCTCCGCTGTCACGTCCGAGTTGGTCGACCCACCCGTGTTCGCCACTCCGGTCGAGGCGCTGGCGTGGCAGGAGGCGGAGCGGTCGAATCTCAGGGCGGCCGTCTACCTGGCCGCGTACGAGGGGCACTTCCGGCACGCATGGCAGCTGCCGCACCATTTCGCGCACTTCCTGCTGTTGCGCGGATTGGGCAGGGAACGGGTCGAGGTGCAGAGCGTCGCGCTCGCGGCCACGCACCAGCTCGGCGATCTGAAGGCTCGCGCGGAAGCGTTGCGGGGCTTGGGCTCCGCGTACATGGACGACGGCGATCCGAGGGCAGAGGAGTACCTGCGTGAGGCGCTCGGCCTGATGCGGCAGATCGGTGACGTGCGCGGCGAGGCGTCGACGATGGGGTTGCTCGGCATGGTCGCGCGCGAACGGCGCGAGTTCGACAAGTCGATGGAGTACTTCCAACGCGGTGTCGTGCTGATGCGGCAGGTGGGCGCCCCGACCGGCGAAGCGAGCGCGCTGCACAACATCGGCATCAACCACGCGGAGCTGGGGCAGCCCGAGGAGGCCCTCGCGCACATGCAACAGGCGGTCACGTTGCAGACCGAACACGGCGACGTTCGGTCGACCGCGTTGACGTTGCACAACATCGCCCATGTGCACTTCGACTCGTTCAACGACGATGAGTGCCTGTCCTGTGCGGAGCGGTCGCTGGCCGCCTACCGCGAGTCGGGTGACCGGCGCGGTGAGGCACTCGCCTTGGCCGACTTCGCCTACTGGCGCTACGAGATGGGGCACTTCGCCGCCGCAGGTGAGGTGGCGCGCGAGGTGACGAGGCTGTGCCGGGCGTACATGAACCTGCCGGACGACCACGCGGTGCTGGCGGCGATGGAGGAGGTTCGCGACCACATCGGTCAGGTCGCGTTGCTCGTGTCCCTGTCGCTCGACGCCCAGGTGGAGGGCCGGCTGATCGAGGCGCTCGGTCACCTTCGGCGGTGCCTGGCCATCGTCCAGCACCGCCGTTGGTGGAGTGAGGACCGCGTGCTCGGGCAGCTCTGCGCCGTGCACCTGGCGCTCGGCGACCGGGAGACCGCCATCCGGTACGGCGAGGAGGCGGTGGCGGCCGCCGAGCACTCGCGTCAGCCGCGGGCCATCGCCTTCGCCAAGCAGAACCTGGCTAGAGCGTCAGCCCCAGCACCACCAGCGTGATCACGGCTGCCGCCAGCACGGCGAACGCCACCCACTGCTGTGCCCTGTCCTTGGTCCTGCGCATCCCCGGCTCCCCTCGGTGGTGGTGCCACCGAGGGTGTTGGAGCCCGCCCACACATCGCCCCCACGGCGATCACACGGGCGTGAAAGGCGAGGTCAGCCGCAGCGAAATTCCGGTGCTGCTCCGAACGGCGGGCTGCGGATCCCTCGGAACGGACCAAGCTCGCCGCCGCAGGAGAGGCGGTGGATGGGAGCGCTTACGCGCTGGTGCGGCGCACGATCACGTGATCGCGCAGGAGCGTCCGCGTTGACGATCGGCCTCACGAACCCGAGGGCCGCGGCGCGGTGTCCCGTCTCGTTACCGTCTCGTTCCCATTGCCACAACCAGGGAAAATGCCCCTACGGTGACGCCCGTGGAGTTGGGGATTCTGGGGCCTGTCCAGGCTCGTGACGGGGGCGTGCGGCTCGAGCTCGGCGGTGTGCGCGGTCAGAAGGTGCTCGCCGCGTTGCTGCTCGCGCCGAACCGGGTGGTGCCGCTCGCGCACCTGGTCGACGTGGTGTGGGACGGTGAGCCGCCGTCGACCGGCAAGCACCAGATCCAGAAGTCGGTGGGCGACCTGCGGGCCGTGCTCGGCGTGCCGGGCATGATCGTCACCGATGGTCCCGGCTACCGGTTCGTGCTCGGCTCCGCGTCGCTCGACGTGGTCACGTTCGAGCGGCACGTGGCGACAGCGCAGACCGTGGAGCCCTCCGAGGCGGTGCGGTTGCTGCGCACGGCGCTGTCGTTGTGGCGCGGCCCCGCGCTGGCCGGCCTGAACAGTCAGGCGTTGCGGATCGAGGCTGAACGGCTCGACGAACGCCGGATCGCGGTTGCACAGCAATGCTTCGCGCTGCAATTGGAACTCGGCCAGCACGAGCAGGTGATCACCGAGCTGTCGGCGCTCGTGGCCGCGAACCCGTTCCGCGAGCAGCTGGTCGAGCAGCTGATGATCGCGCTGTACCGGTCCAACCGGCAGGCGGACGCGCTGGAGCTCTATGACAGGACACGCCGTTTGCTCGCCGACGAGCTGGGCATCGATCCCGGCAGGAGCCTGCGGACCGCGCACCTGGCGATCCTCAACCAGGACAGCGATTCGGGTCCCGTCTCACCCAAGGCCCCCGCGCAGCTGCCGGCCGACCTGGCGCGGTTCACCGGCCGCGAGTCCTGTTTGGACGAGCTGGACGCGAGCCTGTCGTCGTCCAGCGTCGTGATCACGTCCATCGCCGGCACCGCGGGCGTTGGCAAGACCGCGTTGGCCGTGCACTGGGCGCATCGGGTGCGGGACCAGTTCCCGGACGGTCAGCTGTACCTGAACCTGCGCGGCTACGACGACGCGCCCGCCACGACACCGGCCGACGCGCTGACCCAGTTCCTGCGCGGCCTCGGCGTGGAGCCGGACCAGATCCCGCGCGAGGTGGACGAGCAGGCGAGCCTGTACCGCTCGATCCTGTCGAACCGGCGGGTGCTGATCCTGCTGGACAACGCGGCGAGCGAGGAGCAGGTCCGGCCGCTGCTGCCAGGCACACCCGGTTGCACGGTGATCATCACCAGTCGCAACGACCTGCGCGGGCTGGCAGCGTTGGACGACGCGCGCAGGGTCGAGCTGGACCTGCTGACAGCGGACGAGGCGCACACGTTGATCAGCCGCGTGCTCGGCGGCCGGCGTGCCGAGGCTGAACCGGAGGCGGTCGCGGACCTCGCCGCGTTGTGCGGGTACCTGCCGCTCGCCATCCGGATCGCCGCGGCGAACCTCGCGTGCCGCCCGCACGACAGGATCGCCGACGCCGTCGAGGATCTCGCGCACGGCAACCGGCTCGCGCAGCTCGCGATCCGCGGCGACCGGCGGGCAGCGGTGACGGCGGCGTTCGAGCTTTCGCTGAAGTCGTTGCCGGACGAGGCCGTGCGGTTGTTCCGGTTGCTGGGTTTGCTGCCACGTACGGACTTCACCGCGCACACCGCGTCGGTGCTGATGGGTGTCGACGACGCGCGAGGGCTCGTCTCGTTGCTGGAGGGCGCGAGCCTGGTCGAGCCGCACACCCGCGGCCGGTTCCGGGTGCACGACCTGCTGCACCTGTACGCGCGGGACCTCGTCAGCTCCGACGAGGACGCCGAGAAGGCCGCACTGCGGCTGCTCGACCACTACCTGCACACCACGGACGCGGCGCTGGACGTGCTGGCGCCGGAGATGTACCGGCTCGACCGTTCCGGCGACTCAGGGCTTTCGTTCGGCAGCAAGGAAGCAGCACTGTCCTGGTTGGACGCCGAATGGGAGTCGGTGGCGACCCTCGCCTTGATGGCCGAACCGGCGCACTACCGCTGGGAGCTGGCGGACTCGTTGCGCCGCATGTGGTACTTGCGCCAGCAGTTCGGCAGGTGGCACGAGACCTCGTCGGCCGGTCTCGCCGCCGCCGAGCAGGAGAACGACTTGCGTGGTCAGGCTTCGATGCACCTGTCGCTCGGCACGCTGCACTGCGAGCTGGACGGCAGGCAGGGCATCGGGCACCTGGAAACCGCGCTTGCGCTCTACGCGGAGGCCGGCGACCGGGTCGGAAAGTTCCATTGCCTCAACAACCTCGCCGTCCTCCACCTCGCCCTCGGCCGCACCCAGGACGCGATCGGGTTGCTGCATCAGGCGATGTCGTTGGTCGACGACAACGTGAGGCTGGCCGCCGTCGTGCACCTCAACCTCGGCGTGGCCGCGGCGCAGTCCGGCCGGCTCCGCGAGTCGTTGGAGCATTGCGAGCGAGCGCGGGAACTGCCGGACGCTCGGGTGGAGTTCGCGCTGGCGGAGATCCACGCGCTGCTCGGCGATCTGGTGCCGGCTCGGGAGTGTGTCGATCGCGGCGCTGACGGGTCCAGCGCACACGCGCTGACCGAGGCGAAGATCGATCGCGACGCCGGACGAACGCAGCGCGCTCTGGTCCGCGCACTCGCGCTGGTGGACGAGGACGAGGCGGGGCTGTACCCGTTGCTGGGACTGGTGATCGTGGGAACCGCCTGCCACCGCCTGGGGCGGCTGGACGAGTCCGTCGAGGCACTGCGGCGCGGGTTGAAGCTGGCTGAAGCACTGGGGAGGGTGGAGAACCAGGTCGAGTACCTGATCGACCTGGCCCGCGTCCTGCACGCGGCCGGTGACGGGTCCGCCTCCGAACTGGCGGAACGCGCGCTCGTGCAGGCGACCAGGTTCGGGTTCCTGATGCAGCGCGGCAGGGCGTTGGCGACGCTCGCGTTGCTGAGCCTCAAAGCCGGTGAAATGGAACGGGCGCGCGGGCTCGCGACCGAGGCGGTGGCGGTGCAACGGGAGACCGGGTTCGCGTGGGGACAGGCGGAGTCGTTGCTCGTGTTGAGCCGCGCCGACCCACCTCAGGCAGCCCAGCACCTGCACGAAATGCGAGCGATCGTCGCACGGATGACCGGAGTCCAGGGCGGTGATCCCGCAGGCGTTCTGTGTGAAACTGACGTCGATTGACGGTTCTCCGGCGGAGGGAGCGGTGTGCAGATCGACCTGTTCCCTCGCCCGCACCAGCTGCCTGCCGCCGTCGCCGACTTCGTGGGACGGGAGGAGCTGGTCCAGTCCGTCGTGGACGGGATCACCCCGTTTCCGCAGGTGGTCCTGCTGACCGGCCCTGTGGGGACGGGCAAGACGACGCTCGCCGTGCACGCCGCCCATCGGGTGGCGAACGGCTGCTTCCCTGACGGTCAGCTGTTCGTGCGGCTGCGCGGCACGACCCCGTACACGGTGCTCGGCCGTTTTCTCACATCGTTCGGGTTGTCCGTTCCAGGGGATTTCGGCGCCCGTCTGAGCGCCTATCGAGACGCTGTTGCGCGCCAGTCACTTTTGCTGGTTTTGGACGACGCGACGAGCGTGGAGCAGGTGACCCCGTTGCTGCCGCACGCGCCGGGTTGCGCGGTGCTCGTGACTTCACGGCACCGACTGCGGTTGCCTCACGTCATCGACGTCGGCGCGTTGGAACCCGCGCAGGCGATGACGTTGCTGGGCAACCAGATCGGCTCGCGGCGCGTGGCCGGTGAAGTTGCGGGAGCTGACGCTCTGGTAGCGGTATCGGACTGTTTGCCGTTGACGCTGCGGATCGCCGGGGCCAGGCTCGCCGCCCGTCCGCACTGGCCGATCTCGTTGCTGGTCGAGCAGCTGAAGGATCCGCGTGGACGCCTGGAGGTGTTGTCCCACGGCGGTTTGTCCCTTCGGGCACGCTTGGAGGAGACGACGGGCGACCTGGGCGTGCACGCGCGCCGGCTGCTGTGGTTGCTCGCGGCCGCGGGTGCGCGGCGGTTGCCTTCGTGGGCGCCCGTAGCGGCATTCGGTGACGTGCGCGGTCAGTCCGCTGTGGACGAACTGGTGTCGGCGCACCTCGTCTCGGTCGACGGCGACCGCTACGTCGTGCCCGAGCTCGTGCGGGAGTTCGCGGCAGGGAAAGCCGACACCGCTGATGCCTTGCGGCGCCTGCTCGGCGGCTGGCTGTACCTGCTGGACCGTGCCCGCATCGCTGTGTACGGCGGCGACTTCTCCGTCGTGCGCGGCTCGGCCGTACGTGAGGTGGTGCGGCCAGATCCGTTGCTGCGGTCCGATCCGGTGGCGTGGCTGGAGTCCGAACGCGCCACCCTGTGCGAGGCGGTCTCGCTGGCCGCCGAGTCCGGTCTGGACGAGCTGGCCTGGGAGCTGGCGCACCGGCTGGTGACGCTGTTCGAGAGCCGCACGGACTACGACGGCTGGCAGCGCACGCACGATGTCGCACTGGCGGCCTGTGAAGCGGCGGGCAACCGGCGGGGTTCGGCCGTGCTGCGGTGCTCGCTGGCGTCGTTGCACATCAGCCAGAGCCGCTACGACCTCGCGCGCGAGATGACTGTGCCGGCCAAGGACACCTTCGAGGCACTGGACGATCTCGCCGGGCTCGGGCTGGTCTACCGCAACCTCGGCATCGTGTCGCGGTCGTCGGGTGAGCTGGCCGAGGCGCGGCAGTGGTACCAGCGGGGGCTGGCCGTGTACGAACGGCTGGAAGACCCGGTGGGCCAGGCGTCCGTGCTGCAGAACCTCGCCCAGATCGACCTGTACGACGGTGACACCGCCGGGGCGCTGGATCGGCTCAGTGCCGCAGTGGACGTGTGCGACGGGATCGGGCCAGCTCGCGTGCTGGCACAGATCAACTACCGGCTGGGCAAGCTGTTGGCGTCCCAGCAGCGGCACGACCAGGCATTCGACGTGCTGACCGCCGCGCTGGACCTGGCACGCGATGGGCGCGACCGTCGTGGCGAGAGCTTTGTGCTGTATGCGTTGGGAGGCAACGAGTTCGCGCGCGGCCGGCTCGGTTCCGCCCGCACGTTGCTGCACGAGGCGGCCGCCATCTGCGAGGCCAACTTCGACGTCGTGGGTGCCGCTCGGGCCTGGTTGGAACTGTCCCGCGTGCACCACGCGTGTGGCGAAACCCGACTCGCCTCCGAGATGGAAGCAGCCGCCCGTGCGGTTTACTCGGAATTCGGGCTGAAACCGGTCCAGGGCGATTTGATCTTCCAGATGTGAGGCGCTCGTGAGGTATTGCTCCAACCGACTGCTTGGCTGACTCGTAAGATTCCGTTAGGGTCGCATTCGCGAGCAATTGGCAGGGTCGATGGCGTTACCGAAAATCGCCCGAAAATTGATCAAAAATTAGCCACTTGTTCGATTGCAACCAAAACGCTGCTCCATCGGGGTGTCGCCGTCCACTACGGGACCAGTGGACCCTCACCCTCCGGGGCCGTGGTCACGGAGACGTGTGCGTGCAGGGGTGCGAGGTCGGCCAAAAGGGGCTTACGAGTCGTGAGAATCGGACCAGTCTTGTCTAATGGCATCGCCGGGATCCGGCCGGCGGACGGTGGCCTCGACCAGGGGGTGGAACGCACCATGGGTGGTGTCCCGACGTTTCCCCACGGCAGGCCATTGACGTGGGCGGACCTGGAGGCGATGCCTGATGACGGGCACCGTTTCGAACTCGTCGACGGGGTGCTGGTGATGAGCCCCTCACCCCGCCCCGTGCACCAGCGCGTCGTCGCCCGGCTGCTGGTGGCGCTGACGGCTGTCTGCCCTCCGGAGCTGGAAGTCCTCCCGGCTCCGGTCGACGTGGTGCTCGCCGACGACACGGTCTTCATCCCGGACCTGGTGGTGGGCAGGCGCGAGCAGTTCACGAGGCAGGCGCTCATGGGACCTCCCGTGCTGGCGGTCGAGGTCCTGTCGCCGCGGACGCGACACGTGGACCTGGAGCTCAAGCGGGCGAAGTTCCAGGAAGTCGGCTGCGAGAACTACTGGATGATCGACTACGACAGTCCCTGGCTGCGGTGCCTGCACCTCGAGAACGGCGTCTACGTCGAGCAGGCGCGGTCGGACGGCGAAGAGATCATCGAGCTGCAGTTCCCGTTCGCGGTGAAGCTGAGCGCTCAGTCGCTGGTGCGCTGAGTGCGTGCCGGCTGAGACCGGCTGGGCTGAACGGGCGACACCGCGCTACAAACGTGTAGATCATGGTTTCACCATCTGGCGTGCCCGCGCGTCGGGCTGGTTGCGTGCACCGCGTTACGTTCAACGCGCGGAGGTCCAACGCACATGCAGCCGTTCCAGCTGCCGGAGTTCTACACGCCCCACCCGGCTCGGCTGAATCCGAACCTCGAGCGCGCCCGCGTCCACACCAGGGCCTGGGCGCACGAGATGGACATGATCGACGTGCCGCAGCACGGCACGGTGATCTGGACCGGCGACGACCTCGAGTCGCACGACTACGCGTTGCTCTGCGCGTACACCCACCCCGACTGCGACGGTGAGACGCTCGACCTCATCACCGACTGGTACGTGTGGGTGTTCTACTTCGACGACCACTTCGTCGAGCTCTACAAACGCAACCCGGACGTCAAAGGCGCGCAGGCCCACCTGAACCGGCTGCCGCTGTTCATGCCGGTCAACGGCGTCATCACGGAGAAGCCGGCGAACCCCGTCGAGAAGGGCCTCGCGGATCTCTGGCGCCGCACGGTCGGATCGCACTCCGCGGACTGGCGCGCGCGGTTCGCCTCCAACACCAAACACCTGCTCGACGAGTCGATGTGGGAGCTGCACAACATCAGCGCACACCGGCTCAGCAACCCGATCGAGTACATCGAGATGCGCCGCAAGGTCGGTGGGGCGCCCTGGTCGGCGAACCTGGTCGAGCACGCCGTCGGCCTCGAGGTGCCGGCCCGGATCGCCCTGTCCCGCCCCATCGGCGTCCTCCGCGACACGTTCAGCGACGCCGTACACCTGCGCAACGACCTGTTCTCCTACGAACGCGAGGTCCTCGACGAGGGCGAGCTCTCCAACAGCGTGCTGGTGTTCGAGAAGTTCCTCGACATCGGCACCCAGGACGCCGCAGAGGCTGTCAACGACCTCCTGACGTCCCGGCTGCACCAGTTCGAGCACACGGCCCTCACAGAGGTCCCTCTGCTGCTCGACGAGCACGCCATCGACCCGGCGGGCCGCGCGGCCGTCCTGGGCTATGTGAAGGGCCTGCAGGACTGGCAGGCCGGTGGCCACGAGTGGCACCTGCGCTCGTCCCGGTACATGAACAAGGGGCTGGTGACCGAGGCGCCGCTGGGCATGTCCGCGGCGAACGTCCTCAGCTCGTACGCCAGGACGATGCCGCAGCGGCTCAAGCAGTTCTCGAACGTCCCGAAGATCGTCGAGCCGTACGAGGTGCCGTTCCACTTCCCGTTCCCGCTGACCCTGTCCCCGCACCTCGACCAGGTTCGCGAGGAGATCATCACCTGGGGCGGGGAGATGGGCATCCACAGCGAGGGGATCTGGGACGAGGCCAAGCACCGCGGCTTCGACCTGCCGCTCTGCTCGGCGGGCCTCGATCCGGACGCGACGCCGTCCGAGCTGTTCATCTCGGCCGCCTGGCTGACATGGGGCACCTACGCCGACGACGTCTACCCGTGGGTCTACGGGCGGCTCCGCGACCTCGCCGGGCTGAAAGCACAGACCGTGAGGCTCAAGCAGTGCATGCCGCTCGACCTCGTACCGATCGTCGTGCCGGTCAACGCGACCGAGCGCGCACTGGCCGATCTGTGGCTGAGGACCGCGGCCCCGATGTCGGCGGAGTTCCGGGCGACGTTCCGGGAAACTCTCGACGCGATGGTCGACGCGTGGGTGTGGGAAGTGATCAACATTCAGCAGAACCGCATTCCTGACCCCGTCGACTACCTGGAGATGCGGCGGTCCACGTTCGGCTCCGAGCTGACGACCTCGCTGAGCCGTTTTTCGCATTCGACGACGGTCCCACCCGAGATCTGGGGAACACGGGTCATTCAGACCATGGAGCGTTCGGCCATGGATTACAGCTGCATGCTCAACGACGTCACCTCGTATCTCAAGGAAATCCAGTACGAGGGCGAGGTGCACAACATGGTGCGGGTGATCGAGAACTTCCTCGGGGTGTCGCAGTCCCGCGCGTTCGAGATCACCTACAAGCTCATGGACGCCCGGCTCGCGCAGTTCGTCAAGTCCGTCGACACCGACATGCCGAAGCTCTTCGAGGACCTGTCCCTGAACCAGGCCACCCGCGCCGCGCTGACCCGTTACGCCGACGAGCTGAAGGACTGGATCGTCGCGATCGTCAACTGGCACAAGGAAACCTCGCGCTACGGCGAGGAAGAGCTGAAGACCCCGGTGAACGCCCACCTGCTCGCGGGGGCGTTCAACCGGCGTCCGTCGGGGATCGGTACCTCGGCGGCCAGGGTCACATCCCGAACTTCGAGCTGAGCCACGCGCGGGTCGCGTCGCGGGAGTCGCTGTCAAACCCTGATCTTCGCTGACGACGTTCGGTCAGTGGACGGTCAGTGCCGGTCGGCACCTTGTGGGCAACACCGACTCACAGGGGGCAACACCATGAAGAACGTCCTGATCTCCGGCGCCAGCATCGGCGGACCCGCACTGGCGTACTGGTTGCGCCGCTACGGCTTCAGCGTCACCGTCGTCGAGCGTGCCCGCGGAATGCGGCCTGGCGGCCAGGCCATCGACGTGCGCGGTCCCGCCTTGGAGGTCGTCGAGCGCATGGGCCTCGGCGACCAGCTGCGGTCGCTGAGCACCAACATGCGCGGCATGAGCATGGTCGACCCCGAGGGCAACGAACTGTTCAGCTCCACCACGCACACCCTCAGCGGCGGTGACCTCTCCAGCCCTGACGTCGAGCTGCTGCGCGACGACCTCGCCCGGCTGCTCTTCGACGCCGTGGACGGCGTGGAGTACCTGTTCGACGACACGATCACCGCGATCGACGGCACCCGCGTCACGTTCGAGAAGGCCGCGCCGCGCGACTTCGACGTCATCGTCGGCGCGGACGGCCTGCACTCCAACGTCCGCCGGCTCGTCTTCGGGCCGGAGGAGCAGTTCATCAGCCACCTCGGCACGAACCTCGCCGTCTTCACCGCGCCGAACTTCCTCGGGCTGGACCACTGGCAGATCTTCCAGCAGGGCGATGTCGTCGGTGGCGGCATCATGAGCGCCCGCTCGAACGCGGAATGCCGTGTCTACATGGGCTTCAACGGTTCCGTTGATTTCGACTACCGCGATGTGGACGGGCAGCGGCGGCTGCTCGCCGAGATGTTCGCCGACGCCGGCTGGGTGTGGCCGACCGCGCTGAAGCACATGTGGGAGGCGCCGGACTTCCACTTCGACTCGATGAGCCAGATCCGGATGGAGACCTGGTCCCGCGGCAACGTGGTGCTGCTCGGAGACGCCGGCTACTGCGGTTCGCCGTTGTCGGGCCAGGGGACCAGCATGGCGCTGGTCGGCGCGTACGTGCTGGCCGGCGAGCTGGCGTCGAACCCTGATGGCGCCTTCCAGCGCTACGAGGAGATCCTGCGGCCGTACGTGACGGCCAACCAGGAGATGGCGCTGAAGAACCAGGCGAACGGCGGGCCCACGGAGGAGTTCGGCGACGTGGTGAACAGCCTCCAGCTGCCCACCTACGGTGAATTGGCTCAGACCATTGACGACAAATAGGAGACATCGTCACGCTGGTGCTCGGGTCGCCGCCCCCCGCCTCGTGAGGAGGAGTCGTGAGAACTCGCGTTCTCGCCGCGGTCATCGCTGTGACCGGGGCACTCTCCGTGAGTGCGCAGTCGCAAGCCGCGGAACCACTGCAGAGCCTGGTACCGGTCCCAGTGTCGGTGCAGGCCAGAAGCGGTGTCACGCACATGCTGACGGCTGCCACGAAGATCTACACCACGCCTGCCGCGAGAGACGTCGGCAACTTCCTCGCGGGTGTCCTGCGTCCCTCCACCGGCTACGCGCTGCCGGTCTCGGACGCGGCAGGCACTCCCTCGGACGGCATCTCGTTGCTGCTCTCCGGTGCGCCGGGCACGGTCGGCCAGCAGGGCTACCAGCTCGACGTCGCCGCGAACGCGGTCGTGTTGCGCGCCAACACGTCGGAGGGCTTGTTCGCGGGCGTGCAGACGCTCCGGCAGCTGCTGCCAGCCGCTGTGGAGAGCGCGACTGCCCAGCCAGGTCCGTGGACCGTGCCGGGCGCGCTGATCGTCGACCATCCGCGGTTCTCCTACCGCGGCGCGATGCTCGACGTGGCCCGTCACTTCCACCCGGTCGCGGCGGTCAAGCGTTACATCGACCAGCTGGCGCTCTACAAGATCAACTACTTCCACCTGCACCTGAGTGACGACCAGGGCTGGCGGATCGTGATCGACAGCTGGCCGCGGCTCGCGACGTACGGCGGCAGCACGCAGGTCGGCGGCGGTCCAGGCGGCTACTACACCAAGGCGCAGTACAGCGAGATCGTGCAGTACGCGGCCGCGCGCAAGATCACGGTGATTCCCGAGATCGACATGCCAGGCCACACCAACGCGGCGCTGGCCTCGTACGCGGAGCTCAACTGCAACAACCAGGCTCCGCCGCTGCGCACGGACATCGAGGTCGGTTACTCCTCGCTGTGCGTGAACAAGGACATCACCTATCGGTTCATCGACGACGTGGTCCGAGAGATCGCGGCGCTCACACCCGGCCCGTACTTCCACATCGGCGGTGACGAGGCGCACGCGACCTCCGACGCCGACTACCAGGCGTTCATGAACCGCGCACTGCCGATCGTGAAGAAGTACGGCAAGACCGTGCTCGGCTGGCACGAGTTCGTTAAGACCACGACCGACACCACCGCCATCCCGCAGTACTGGGGCACCACGACGTCCAACGCCACGGTGCAGGCAGCGGCGGCGCGCGGCAACAAGGTCATCATGTCGCCCGCGAACAAGGCGTACCTGGACATGAAGTACAACTCCAGCACGCCGCTGGGCCTGTCGTGGGCCGGCTTCATCGAGGTCCAGGACGCCTACAACTGGAACCCGGGCACGCACCTGAGCGGTGTCCCCGAGTCCGCGGTCCGCGGCGTCGAGTCTCCACTGTGGACGGAGACGATCGTGACGTCGCGCGACATCGAGTTCATGGCGTTCCCGCGCCTCGCCGCGCACTCCGAGCTCGGCTGGTCGCCGTGGTCGACGCACAACTGGGACCAGTTCAAGGTGCGCCTGGGCAACCAGGCACCGCGCTGGACGACCATGGGCATCAACTTCTACAGGTCCGCGCAGGTGCCGTGGGACACCGGCGGTCCGCCGCCCGGTCCGTGCTCGCAGCCGGCGTGGGAGCGCTCGAAGGTCTACACCGGCGGCAACGTGGTCTCGCACAACGGTCACAAGTGGACCGCGAAGTGGTGGACGCAGGGCGAGGAGCCCGGCACCACCGGCCAGTGGGGCGTCTGGCGCGACGACGGCGTTTGCTGAGCTCCGGCGCTTGATCCCGGTGCGGGCGAGTACCGTTCGCCCGCACCGGGTAATCCAGGGGGCGTGGATGCCCGAGTTGCCGTTTTTGCCCCGTCTCCTCAGCTGACCGTCACGGTCGAGGACCTCGACAGTGAGCCCGACGTGCACCTGCACGCGGGTGGACAGGGTTTCTGGCAGTCCAGGATGATCGCCGCCCTGGGCGTCGAAGCCGTGGTGTGCGCGACGTTCGGCGGCGAGACGGGTCGTGTGCTGCGCACGTTGCTGGAGGGTGAGCACGTCAGCCTGTGCGCACGGGACGTCACTGCGCGCAACGGTGCCTACGTGCACGATCGCCGCGACGGCCACCGTTCCGAGATGGTCGAGATGCCGCCGGACGCGTTGCCCCGGCACGAGCTCGACGATCTGTACGAGTCGACGCTGGTGGAAGGCATCCGTGCGGGCACGGCCGTGTTGAGCGGGCCGTCCGATGACCGCGTGTTGCCACACGACACGTACTTCCGCCTGACCGCCGACCTGGGAGGCAACGACTGCCGCGTGATCGTCGACCTGGCCGGCGAACGGCTCACCGAAGCGGTGCGCGGTGGTCCGTACGTCGTCAAGGTCAGTCACGAGGAACTCGGCGAGGAAGAGCTGCCGCGGCTCGTGCAGGCGTGCCGCAAGATTGCTTCTTCCGGCACGCACGGTGTGGTGGTGTCGCGTGCGGACGAGCCGGCGTTGGCGCTGCTCGACGACCAGTTGTACTTCGTGCGGATGCCTCAGTTGCAACCCGTCGACACGCGTGGCGCCGGCGACTCCATGACCGCGGGGATTTCAGCGGGACTCGCACTGGGTATGTCGTTGGAGGACGCGGTGAAGCTCGGCGCGGCGGCCGGCGCGGTCAACGTGACGCGGCACGGCCTCGGCAGCGGCGGGGGAGAAGCGGTGCGCGAGCTGAGCAAACGCGTGGAACTGGAGCCGACCGAGGAATGAGCTGATGCGGGCGCTGATCACCAATGACGACGGAATCGACTCTCCTGGTCTGGCGACCCTGGCTCTTGCCGCGGTGGAGTGCGGGCTCGATGTCATCGTCGCTGCTCCTATGACGCAGTCGAGCGGTACGAGCGCTTCGGTCGCGGCTGTCGGTGAGAACAACCGAGTGCTCAGCGAACGCCGCTCACTGCCCGGTCTCGACGCGGAGGCCTACGCGGTCGCGGCGCATCCGGGCCTGATCTCGCTGATCGCGTGCCGGGGCGGCTTCGGCGGCAAGCCCGACCTGGTGCTGTCCGGCGTGAACCTCGGCGCGAACGTTGGCCGCGCGATCCTGCATTCCGGCACCGTCGGCGCGGCGCTGACCGGGCACCTGAACGACGTCTCGTCGATGGCGGTGTCGCTCGACGCCGGATTGGACGGGCCCGAACCGTTGTGGGACAAGGCCGGCGAGGTCGTGCGCGTCGTGCTGCCACTGTTGCTGGAGGCGCCACCTGCATCGGTGCTGTCCCTGAACGTGCCGAACATCGGTGACGTGCAAGGACTTCGCTGGGCCGAGTTGGCGCGGTTCGGCTCCGTGCAGAGCCGTGTGGACGAGGTGGACGACAACGAGATCGAGCTCGTGACCGTGTACTCGGAAGAGACGCTCGTGCCGGGCACGGACGCGTCGTTGCTGGCTTCCGGTTACGCGACTCTCACGGCGTTGCACTCCGTGGGACGCGACACTAGCGCCGAGCGTCCTTTGCCGGCCTGGCCAGCGTGATCACCAGTCCGATCAGCGCAGTGCGGACCTCGAGAAAGCTTTCGGTGGTCACGTCGTTGAGCGAGAAAGCCAACGTCCCAAACGAAAGCAACAAGAGGATCCCGTACATGCGCGCCAGGTCGTGCCGCCATGCCATCGCGACGCCCAGCGCCCCGACCCCGATCTGGATCACGTGGTAGTCGGGGTCCAGTCCGAACACGTCGAACCATCCGAACGCGAGCTGCGCCAGCCCCGCTGTCAGGGTGAGAATCTGCGGCCTTGTGAACTCGAGTTCGTCGCTCAACAAGGCCATGTTCCGTCCTACCCTTCGGATCGCCGCCAGACCGCGTCGTACTTCGCTTGTCGTTCGCGGTCCTGCGTGGCGTTTCGCTCCCGGCGTCCCTGAGTCGCCGACCCTCGTGGGTACCCGTACTTGGTGAGCCGATAATCCACACTTTCCTGTGCGTAGGACAACGCGAAGTACAGTCCTACAACGAAACCGAGCCCACCGCACGCGATTGCCAACGGCCACGGCGAGCCCAGCCCGTGCACGAGTGCGACGGCGATGACCGTGACCAGCGGCGTGACCTGCACGAGGCTGCGGATCGTGAAGCGCATCAACCACTTCGGACCGGTCACGTCGTTGTGGACGTACTCCCGGTACTTCAGCGGCAGCCGCCCGCCCGCGTAGTACCAGACCTTCAGCGCCGGGTTCATCTCGTCGCCTTGGCGATCACCTTGTGCAGCACCTCGTTCAGCTGCGCGAGCTCCTCGAACGTCATGTCCAGCTGCTCCACGACCTTGAAAGGGATCTTCAGCGCTTCGGTTCGGAGTTCCTGGCCGGTCCTGGTCAGGGTGAGAGCGAGCGCGCGTTCGTCGGCCTTGTCCCTTTGCCGCTCGATGTAACCGATCGCCTCCAGCCGCTTCAGCAGCGGGCTGAGGGTGCCGGGGTCGAGCTGCAGGACGGTGCTCAGGTCCTTGACGGTGCGCGGGGACCGTTCCCAGAGGGCCAGCATCACCAGGTACTGGGGGTGGGTGAGGTTCAGCGGCTCCAGGATCGGCCGGTAGACCGCGATCACCGTCCTGCTGGCCACGGCGAGGGCGAAGCAGACCTGCCGCTCCAGCTCGAGCGGGTTCTCCGGGATACTTGGTGTACTAATCATTTGTGTACACAGTAACTCATGGGCCGCCGGAGTGTTGGCGGTGCGTTCTGGGGTAGACGACTGGCATGGCCCGCACGACCGTCGTCATCGCTTCGCGGAACCGTTCGAGCAGCCTGCTGAGAACGCTCACGCATCTCAGTGAGCTCGCGGTTCCGGTGATCCTGGTGGACAACGCCTCCACCGACGACACCGTCTTCCGCGTGCGGCGTGACTTTCCGCACGTCAAGGTGCTGGAGTCGCCGTTGAACCTGGGCGCCGTCGCCAGGAACCTCGGCGTGCGGGCGGCACGGACACCGTTCGTGGCCTTCGCGGACGACGACTCGTGGTGGGCACCCGACGCGTTCGAACGGGCCGAGCCGATCTTCGACGACCACCCGGCTCTGGCGCTGATCGCCGCGCGCACCCTCGTCGGGCCGGGGGAGAAGCCGGATCCGATCACGCCGCTGCTCCGCGACAGCCCGTTGGGCGACGGTGTCGCGGGGCCCGCGGTGCTCGGGTTCATGGCCTGCTCGGCGATCGTGCGGCGGCAGGCGTTCCTGAAGGTGGGCGGGTTCAGCCCGGTGTTGTTCTTCCGTGGCGAGGAAACATTGCTGTCGTGGGATCTCGCGGCGCAGGGGTGGTCGCTCTGCTACGTCGAGGACGTGGTGGCGCACCACCATCCGGCAACGGAGCGGGCACCGGACGGTGATCTCGTCGAGCGGCGCAACGCGGTGCTGGCCTCGTGGATGCGACGGCCGGTGCACCGAGCGCTGGCGGTGTCGCTGAAGGACCCGCGGGCGTTCAGGGCCGCCGTGCCCCGGCTGCGTCAGGCGCTCCGGCAGCGGCGTGCGCTGCCGGGGCACCTGGAGGCGCAGATCAGGAAAGTGAGCGAACGGCCGTCGCGAGCCGGGTGATGCCCTCGTCGATCTGCTCCGGGGTGACGCCCGAGAACGCGAGGCGCATGGCGTTGTCGCCGCCCTCCAGCAGGAAGTCCGAGCCCTTCACGAACTCGACGCCGTGCTCCTTGGCGACACCGAACAGCTTCTCGATCGACACGCCCGGCAGCTCGACCCACATGAAGTAGCCGCCCTGCGGCGCGGTGAAGACGGCCTCCGGCAGCTCGCGCTGGAGTGCCGCGACGAGGGCGTCCTTGCGGGCGCGCAGCGCGGTGCGGACGTTGACCACCGACTCGTCGAGGCGGCCGGAGCGGCAGTACGAGTTCACGATCGACTGCGCCACCATGTTCGGCGAGATGTACGTGGTGGTGGCGATGTCCTGGATCTTCTTGATGATCGCCTTCGGGCCGACCAGGTAGCCGCAGCGGATGCCGGGCGCCATGGTCTTCGAGAACGACGACGCGTAGACGACCTTGTCGTTCTTGTCCTGCGACAGCATCGTCGGCAGCGGCTCGCCCTCGAAGCGGACCTTGATGTACGGGTCGTCCTCGAACAGCACGAAGTCGTACTTGGCCGCGAGCTCCAGCAGACGCGCGCGCTTCGCCTCGGACAGCGTGTAGCCGGCCGGGTTGTGGAAGTTCGGGATGATGTGCGCGAGCGACGGGCGCACGCCGCTTTCGAGCAGCTTCTCCAGTGCGTCGACGTTGATGCCGTCGGTCTCCAGCTCGATGGCGTGGATCTTCGCGCCGCGCTGACGGAGGTTCAGCAGCGTGCGGTCGTAGGTCGGCGCCTCGACCACCACGTCGTCGCCCGGCTGGACGAGCAGTTCGAACAGGAACGCGTCGGCCTGCATCGAGCCGTTGGTGACGAGCACGTGCTCCGGCTCGACACCGTGCTGCTCCGCGATCCACGCGCGCAGCGGCACGTAGCCGACGCTCGTGCCGTACGCGAACGTCCCGCCGGGGTCGGTCGTGAAGGCCTGTTGCGCCGCGTCGCGCAGGCCCTCCTGGTCAATGATGTCGAGAGAGGGCGCTCCGCGCGTGAACAGGATCGAGGCCATGCGCGGAGCGTACAACTCCCACTATTTGGGCTACGGCCCATATACGTATGAGTTCAGCAGGCCGACTGCCTGAGCCGCGTTGCCCAGGTGATAAAGATCGACCGACAGGTAGTTCGGCTTCTTCCTGGCCGCCGGCTGGCAGAACTGCTGTGCCCGGTTCGCGAGCTTGCCGTTGTCCGTCGTGGCCGTGCCGGTGAACGGAACGTCCCGGAAGTGGTTCATGACGAACAACGGCTGGAAGTTGCCGGTCGCCGTGAGCGGTTTTTCATCCCATCGGCTGAAACAGGACCAGTCGGAGCTGCCGAGGCCTGACCCCATCGACCAATGGTTCTCGACCGTCCAGTCCTTTTGGTACAGCACGCCGCTGTCCTCACGGCCGTCCTTGCCGTGGTCGGTGAAGATGATCAGCCGCTTGTTCGCGTTCTGGAGCTGGCTTCGCGTCGGCCACCCGTTCTGCCGCACGCCTTCAGCCCGGTACAGGACGTCGGCCAGGCCCTGGACCTTGCGGAGCTCGGCGCGCAGGACGTCCGCCGACACGTAGTCCTCCAGGAACACCGTGATGATCTCGCTGCGGTTGGCGCGCAGGAAGTCCACGATGCGCTGGACGTCGACGTTGAGCGCCACGGGCTTGCTGACGAGCGTGCAGCTGTTGTGGCAGAGGATCGCGCCGTCCGGGGTCTGGTGGATGTCGAGCATGAAGCCGCGCACGCCGTCGTTGAGCTGCTGCACGATGCCGCGCGTCTGGTTCTTGGCGAGGTTGACGAACGGCGGTGCGAACCCGCCGTCCACCCCGTTCGCGTAAGCGTTGTGGGCGGTCAGGAACGTCATCTGGTCGAGCCGCGGGTCCTGCGGCATCGGCTCTGTCCTGCTCTGGACGGGAGTCAGGTACCAGCGGGACTCACCGCTGAGGCTGAAGAACTCCCATTGATCACCGAACTGTCGCGGCTCGTGAACCGTATCCCCCTGTGAGCACGAACCCATGGTGAGCTGGCGGGTGATGCACTGGCCGGGCGAGTCGGTGTTCTCGAACCTCCCGTCGTTCAGTCGCCACTGTTGGTGGTCTTCGTTGCCTTTGGGCCGGTGCAGCGCCAGTCCACTGCCGCTCTGGGCGACGTTGAGGCCGGTCCTGACACTGGTGACGTAGTACGTGCCCGTGGGAGCCGCGTTCGCGGTGGTGGGCACCAGGGGAAGCAGCAGCAGAGCTGCGACGGCAGGGAGGTATCGCACGGTGACCAGGGTCACCCACTTGAGTGAAACATGAAACGTCCTCAAGCGTTTGGACGTTTAACACTGTGGGTATCCCACGCTCCGTCAAGTCCACTACACGGGTAGTACAACTCCACGGCAGCCGTCGCCCAGCCGAAAGGTTAGGGCCGGTCTTGGGGCGCCGCCTTCACAAGCCGCGCAGGGTTCGACTCCCTCGGTTGCCACTCGTTTTCCGGTACGAAGAAGCCCGCCCGGCGGTGGCGCCGAGCGGGCTCCGGAAACATCAGACGGCGCGGACGGCCTGTGCCTGCGGTCCCTTCTGACCCTGGCCGATCTCGAACTCCACGCGCTGCTTCTCCTCCAGCGACTTGAAGCCGTTGCCCTCGATCTGCGAGTAGTGCACGAACACGTCCGGACCACCGCCGTCCTGCGCGATGAATCCGAAGCCCTTCTCGCCGTTGAACCACTTAACGGTGCCCTGCGCCATACCTGTTGCTCCCTAGAGTTCATGCCCCCGCCCAGCGGGGTGCGCGGGCAGTCTGCCAGTGGACGGTCTCTCTCACATCGTGGTTAGCCCGGTGGTGTGAAGAAGTAAGTTGGACCGGGTACCACCGAGAGGAGCAGGGATGACGAACTGGCTGGACGTCGCGCACGACGTGGCGGCGACGCTCAGGTCCGACGCGGCGGACAGGGACCGGGCCAACCAGCCACCTGCCAAAGAGGTGGAACTTCTCCGGCAGAGCGGCCTGCTGAACGTCGAGGAATGGGCCCTGCAGCAGAAGATCAACAGGATCGTCGGGGCGGCCGACGCCAACGCCGGACACCTCCTCGGGTACCACTACCTGCAGATCTGGCGCAGCGGGCTGTTCGACGTCCCGTTCAGCAAGGCCGAGGACCAGTTCTGGGCCGGCGTCAGCAACCCTCTCGACGCGGCTCTCGAACTCACGCCCACCGCAACGGGCTTCCTCCTCAACGGCCGCAAGACGTTCGCCACCGGCGCCTCGCAGGCCGACCGGCTCGTGGTCAGCGCCACGCGCACGGACAACGGTGAGAAGCTCACCTTCCTGCTCAACGGCAAGGCCGACGGAATCACCTACCTGGACGACTGGGACAACATCGGCCAGCGCCTCACCGCGTCCGGTGGTGTCGGTTTCGAGAACGTCGAGGTGACCGAAATCCTCGGCGTGCAGCCGGCGAACGAGGACCCGCGCATCAGCCTCGCCGCGATCGGTTTCCAGCTCGTGCTCGCCCAGCTCTACGTGGCGATCGCGGAAGGCGCGCTGCAGGAGGCCGCCGACTACACCCGCACGAAGACCCGTCCGTGGTTCGTCAGCGGGGTCGATCAGGCCACCGACGACCCGTACATCGTCGCGGCGTACGGCGAGATGGTCGCGCAGACCAGGGCCGCCGGTCTGCTCGCGGACGAGGCGGGCCGTCAGCTCTGGGAGGCGAGCGAGCTCGGCAGGCACCTCACGCCGGCCAAGCGCGGAGAGGTCGCCGTCACCATCTCCGAGTCCAAGGTCGTCAGCACCAAGCTCGTCAACGAGGTCACGAGCCGGATCTTCGAGCAGGTCGGGGCACGCGGAACGGCCGCCAAGTACGGCGTGGACCGCTTCTGGCGCAACGCCCGCACGCTGACGCTGCACGACCCGGTGGTCTACAAGGCCCGCGAGGTCGGCGAGCACTTCCTGACCGGCGCGCGTCCCGCCTACACCGGGTACAGCTGATGCAGCCGGTGCTCGCCGACTCGGTGAAGCTCACCGACGACGGCGTGCTGATCCTCGACCGCCGCCGGTTCCCGTTCGAGCGCGACTGGGTGCTGTGCCGGACGGCAGAGGACGTCGCGCAGGCCATCGAGGACATGGTCACCCAGTCCTCCGGCCCGTACTTCGCGGCGCTGTACGGCATGGTGCTCAAGGCCAGGACCCTCGAAAACGAGCCGTTCGTCCACGCCCGCGAAGAGCTCGCGAAGACCGCGAAGCATCTCGAGAACACGAGGCGCACCAACAACGCATTGCGCAAGGCGACCGCGGCCGTCCTCAAAGCGGTCGACGAAGCCCAGGACGTCACCAAGGCACTGGAAGGTGCCAGAACCGGCGACCAGGCCTATCGGGCCAAGAGCCAGGCACTCGGCGAGCACACGGCGAACCTGCTGCCCTGGGAAGCCACGGTGATGACCCACTGCTGGGCCGACCTCTACCTCACGGAAACCGTCAGGGCAGCCCAGAACCAGGGCAAGCGGCTCAGGTTCTTCTGCACCGAGACCAGGCCGTACCTGCAGGGAGCCAGGCTCACCGCCGAAACGTTGATCGAGATGGGCGTGGACACCACGCTCATCACGGACGGCATGGGCGCCGCCGTCCTCCAAAGCGGAGAGGTCGACGCATTGGTCACGGCGGCCGATCGGGTCACCATGGACGGGCACGTCGTCAACAAGGTCGGCACACTGGGGCTGGCCGTGGCCGCGCACGCGTTCGGCGTACCGTTCCACGCCCAGGTGCAGGCACCGGATCTGCACGCGCCGACGACTCAGCACGTGGAGATCGAGTATCGCGACGGCGCCGAGGTGCTGCAGGTGCTCGGCAGGCCGAGTGCCACGCCGAGGGTGAAAGGGCTGTACCCGGCGTTCGATGTGACGCCACCGCGGTTCGTCACGGACGTGGTGACGGACAGAGGGGTGTTCGACGCCGGGGAGCTGGACAAGTACTACGAGGGAGAACAGCGGTGAGCAAGTGGGTCGTGCTCGACATCGAGGGCACGCTGAGCGCGACGGACCAGGTGCTGGTCGTCCTGTACGACTACGCCAGGCCCAGGCTCGGGCCGTGGATCGAGCAGCACGGTGACGACCCCGTGGTCGCCGACGCGGTCAAGCAGATCAAGGAACTCGCGGGCCGCGACGACGTTGTCAAGGCGTTGCACGACTGGATGGACGCCGACCAGAAGGTCACGCCTCTCAAGACGTTGCAGGGACTCATCTGGCAGCAGGGTTACGCCCAGGGTGATCTGACCGCGGAGTTCTTCCCGGACGTCGTCCCCGCGCTGCGCAAGTGGCACGACGACGGCGTGAAGCTCGCGATCTTCAGCTCCGGCTCGGTCGCGGGCCAGATCGCGTTCTTCCGGCACACCACCGACGGCGACCTGACCCCGTTGCTGGAGCACCACTTCGACACGGTCAACGCTGGTCCGAAGCGCGAGGCCGCGTCGTATCACAAGATCGCGGAAACGCTGCGGTCCGACGACATCACCTTCTACAGCGACGTTCCTGCCGAGCTGCACGCCGCGCAGGAGGCGGGCTGGAAGACGGTCGGCGTTGCGCGCGCCGGTGAGCCGTACGGCAACGCCGACTTCACGCCGCACCCGACGGTCTGGGAACTCTCGTGACGGCAGAGCTCGCTCGCGAGTGCGCGCGGTACGCCGCGATGGGCTGGATGCGCGGCACGTCCGGCAACCTTTCCGTGGTCCTGCAACGTGATCCGCTGAGGCTCGCGGTCACGGTCAGCGGCGTCGACAAGGGCGAGATCACCGCTGAGGACAGCGTGGTCATCGACGTCGACGGCAACGCGGTCGACTCGCCGAAGATCCCGTCCGCCGAAGCCGCTCTGCACGCCAGGATCGCGAAGGTCGCCGAAGCGGGCGCGGTCGTGCACGTCCACGCGCTGGCCTCGGTCGTCGCAGCGGAGCACTGGCCGGACGGTGTCGTGCTCAAAGATTTGGAAATGCTCAAGGGATTTGGCCGCTACGACCACGAAGAAGTGGTGATCCCGGTCGTCAAGAACTCACAGGACATGCTGGAACTGGGCGACGCCTTCGAGAAGGGCTTCGACCCGAAGGTGCCGGCGTTGCTCGTCGCACGGCACGGCGTGTACGTGTGGGGCGACGACCTGATGCAGGCCCGGCACCGCCTGGAATGCCTGGAGTGGTTGCTGCGCTTCAAAGTGGAGACGCGAGACATCTTTACGGGGAGGCACTCATGACGCTGCTGACGGTGTGGCCGGACTCCGGCCCCGAGGAGACCCTCGTCCGCACGACCGACCCCGAGGAGATCGCCACCGCGCTCAAGGAGCACGGCGTGCGCTTCCACCGTTGGTCTGTTGTGGACGGTGTGACCGCCGAGAACGCCTTGCAGATCTACTCCAAGGACGTCGCCCGCGTCAGCGAGACGGAGGGCTACACCTACGTCGACGCGATGGAGATGACCCCGGCGGACACCGACGAGTACCGCGCGAAGGCCGTCGAGTTCCGCAACAAGTTCCTCGCCGAGCACACCCACGACGACGACGAGGACCGCTACTTCGCCCGTGGCGCAGGCGTTTTCTACCTGCACATCGGCGACAGGGTGTACGCGGTGTTCTGCGAGGCCGGCGACCTGCTGAGCGTTCCGGCGAACACCACGCACTGGTTCGACATGGGCACCACGCCGGACTACGTGTCGATCCGGTTCTTCCACGACGACGACGGCTGGATCGGAAACTTCACCGGCAGCGACATCGCGACGAAGTTCCCGACCTTCGACGAGCTGCGTTCAGGAATGTGAAAAGTTCAGCCACCTGAATCCTGTTCCGGAAACTGAACGAAGTATTGATCCCTCCACCTTCGTGCCCCCAAAGTGGTACAGACCACTTATCGAAGGTCGGAGGGATTCATCGTGGAAACCCCTGCACTCCACACTCGCCGCTCCGTGCTAGCACTGGCGCTGGCGACACCGCTGATCGTGGCACCGGCTGGAGAGGCCCTCGCCCAGCCTCCGTCAGCTCAGTGGACGTCGGCGCCGTACACCTACACCGTGCAGAAGCCGCACAACCTGGCCCTGAGCTCGCGGTACAAGTTCGAAGGCGGCGTCCACACGATGTGGGTCTACGACTACGACCAGCCGCACACCCCTGGCAGCCCAACGGATCCGCGCACCGAGATGCGCTTCCACCAGGAGTACTCCAGCGGGCAGCGCGCCTGGGAGGGCGAGATCTACGTCCCGGCCGGCGTGAGCGGCCCGACGGTCGTGCAGATCCTGCGCGGCAGCCGTCCGTCCGGCACGCGCGCCACCGACGTGATGCTCAACGTCGCGAACATCAACGGCGGCACCCTGCGCAAGGACAGCAACCAGGTCATCGCCACCGGCATCTACAACAAGTGGTTCAAGATCCGGGTCGAACACACCGCGGTCGCGGGCGGCCGGGGCACCGTCAAGACCTATTACAACGGCACCCTGAAGCTGACCCATCCCGACGAGGGCCCGGCGACGCGGTACTTCAAGAACGGCGTCTACCACCACGGCAGCGGCCGCGCGGAGGCCCGTTTCCGCAACATCACGTACTGGCGCCAGTGACCGGAATTCCGGTGCGGCCCGGCCATTGCGGAGCCCGGCCTCGGTGTGGACATTCTGGTCCAGACCACTAACCGAGGCCGGAGGCTTCCGTGACCCTGCCCCGTCGTTCCCTGTTCGCCCTGCCCGCCGTCGCCCTGCTCGCGACGCCCGCACAAGCGGCTCCCGCCTGGACCCAGACGCCGTTCACCTACAAGATCCAGAAACCGTGGAACCTGCCGGAGAGCGCTCGGTACAAGTTCGAGGGCGGTGTTCACTCGATGTGGGTCTACGACACCGACAAGCCGCACAGCGAAGGCAGCAACACGGATCCGCGCACCGAAATGCGCTGGCTGCAGGAGTACTCCGGCGGCCAGCACGCCTGGGAGGGCGAGATCTTCGTCCCGAGCGGCGTCAACGGCCCCACGGTCATGCAAATCCTGCGCGTGCGCGGCGGCGCCCCCGGCACGCCGGCGACCGACTTCATGCTCAACGCCACCAACGCCAACGGCGGCACGCTCCGGTACTACACAAGCACCGTCATCGCCCAGAACATCTACAACACCTGGGTCCGCATCCGAGTCGAGCACAGCGCCGTCGCCGGCGGCACCGGCAAGATCAAGGTCTACGCCAACGGGGTGCTCAAGGCGACCGTCAACGATCGCGGCAGGGCCACAAGGCACTTCAAGAACGGCGTCTACCACCACGGCAGCGGCCGCGCGGAGGCCAGGTTCCGCAACATCACCTACTGGCGTCAGTGATCATGGCAGAGTAGTTGGCGTGATCGACTTCTGGACTCCGGTATCCGGGTCACGAGCCGGCGAGGTCGTCGCCGACTGGGTGTGGGGCTGGGCGTTGTCCCGCGGCGCCCCAGATCCCGTCACGGAGCCCGACGGCTACCGCATCGACGTCGGGTTGCCAGAACACCGGGTGCGCTACGTCCTGCCGGACCCGAGCTCGGTCGGCCCGCGTGCCGCCGAGCTCACCGAACCCGGCACCTGGCTGAAGGTCTGCGGTTCGCCCGAGCAGGTGCGGGCCGGACTGAGCTCCAGGTGGACGATCGGTGCGCCGGAGTACCTGATGAGCACCGAGCTGGGGACGCACCCGCCCACCATCCCGCCGGATCCCTACACCTTGGAGCTGCGCAGCACCGGCGACGTGCACGACGCGGTCGTCCGCACCGCCGGCGGCGAGTGCGCGGCGAAGGGGCGGGTCGCGGTCCGCGGTGGCGCCGCTGTCATCGACATGGTGGAAACCGACCCCGCGCACCGCAGGCGCGGTCTCGGCAGCGTCGTCATGTCCGAGCTGACCCACGTCGCCTCGGTGCGCTGTGCGGTGCGCGCCGTGCTGGTCGCCACCGAAGCAGGGCTCGCGTTGTACGAGAAGCTCGGGTGGACGGTCGAGTCACCGATCACCGCCGCCCACCTGGCGGCTGCACCGACCTTAAGGTGAGTGCATGAGCTCACAGGTGGCGGTGGCATCGCTCGGCGGCACGATCACGATGACCGGTTCCGGAGCGGTGTCACCGACACTCGGCGCGAAGGACCTGGTGCAGGGTCTCGAGGTGGGCGAGATCGCCACCCTGGCCACGACCCCCGGCGCCTCGCTGACGTTCGCCACGCTGCTGGAAGCCTTCGACTGGGCAGACAAACAGGTCTCGCGCGGCGCTCACGGCGTGGTGATCATCCAGGGCACCGACACCCTCGAAGAGACCGCGTACTTCTTCGACTGCCTGTGGCAGCACGAGGAACCGCTCGTCGTCACCGGCGCGATGCGACACCCAGGACTGCCCGGCGCCGACGGCCCGGCCAACCTCGCCGCCGCCGTCTCCGTCGCCGCGGCTGCGAACTCCCGTGGCCGCGGAGCCCTGCTCGTCCTCAACGACGAGATCCACGCCGCGCGCTGGGTCCGCAAGGCGCACAGCAGCCTCATGAACGCCTTCGAGTCGTTCCCCGGCCCGATCGGACTCCAGATCGAGGGCGCACCGCAGTACTTCCACCCCGCGCACAAGCTGCCGGCGTTGCCACGCCCTCTCGACGCGCCGGCGGTTCCGCTCATCGAGGCCACTTTGGACGATGACGGCTCGATCCTCGACTGGCTCAACGTCAAGGGTGCCGTCGTCGCCGCAACGGGTGTCGGTCACGTGTCGGTGGGCATGGCCGAGGCGATCTCGCGGGCCAGATTCCCTGTCGTCGTGGCGACGCGGACCGGTGCGGGCACCACGTTCCGAAACACCTACGGCTTCACCGGATCCGAGTCGGATCTGATCAAGCGCGGCGCGGTCATGGCTGGGTGGCTGTGCCCGCGCAAGGCGCGTGTGCTGCTGAGGCTCGCCCTCGGTTCGCAAAGCCCGGTAGAGGACGTGTTCGCGACTCGTGGCGGAGTCTTCTGACAGGTCGGTGGTGGTTGCCTCGTGGTGCGAGACACGAAGAACGCGAGCGGTGACATTCTCGCGTTCTCCACCCGACGCGCCTAGATCAACTGGTCCTGACGACCGACGTGTTAGCGGTCTCCACGGTCACCCGCACGGACTGAGGAGCCAGCGACTGCAGGTACTGCGCGTGGTCCGACCCGAGCGTGTCGCTGAACGCGATGAAGGCCAGATGAGGCAGCTCGAACGCGGTGGTGGCGCAGAACTCCTCCAGCCGGTCGAACCCGCGCCGGATGCCGGTGGCGTCGAGGCCGAACACGGCGTGCCGGTCGCACTTGGCGGCACCGATGTCGAACAGGTGCAACGCGTGCATCGCGTGCGTGAACGCCATCGCGCACACCTCGATGCGTGCGCACGAAACGAGCAACGTCCGCACCATCGACGGGTGCAGCGACTTGCCGGATGTGCGCAGCACGACGTCGATTCCGGCGGCGCGGAACAGTTCGACGATCTCGAACAGGCCGGGCACGGAGAGGGGCTCCCCACCGCCCAGCGTGATGGTCTCCGGTCGCATCGAGATGAGCGCTTGAGCGATGTGCAGCATGCGGTCGTGGCTGAGCCGCGCGTGTGCGACGTCCCAGGTGATGTCCATGCGGTATGGCCCCCTTCGGCGGATGACGCCGATCGAAGCGGGGGAGGAGTCCCGCCGTCAGGTGACCGTTGTCCCGTCTTGGGAGGGACTTCCGAGTCCCGCCTCGCGGGCGCGCACGATGGCCTGCGCGCGGTCGGCGACCTGCAGCTTGGTGAAGATCGCGGACACCCGGTTGCGCACGGTTTTGCCCGACAGCGAGAGCCTGTGCGCGATCGAGGTGTTGTCGAGGCCGGACGCCATCAGCTCCAGCACGTCCCGTTCCCGGTCGGTGAGCTGCGGGAACACCACCGCCTTCGACGAGATCGCGGTGAAGTAGCCCATCATCCGTTGCGCGATGGTGGCGCTGAAGATCGCCTCACCGGCTCCGATCGCCTGCACCGCACGCACGATCTCGTCGTCATCGGTCGTCTTGACCAGATAACCCCTGGCCCCGGCCTTCATCGCCGCGAACACCAGCTCGTCGTCCTCGTGCATCGTCAGCACGAGGACGCCCAGCGACGGCAACGCGTCCAGGATCTGCTTGGCGGCCTCGACACCACCCATGACCGGCATGTGCAGGTCGAGCACCACGACGTCGGGGACGAGGTCCAGCACGACCGACACAGCCGTTAGCCCATCGGCCGCCTCGCCGACGACCTCGAGCCCGTCCTCGCCGTCCAGCAACGCCTTGAGCCCGCGCCGGAACACCGGGTGGTCGTCCGCGATCACAACCCGCGTCACTGCACCTCCAACGGGATCCGCGCCACCACCCGTGTCCCGTGTGGTTGCGCGGGTCCCACTGTGCACGATCCACCCAGCTCCGCGCAGCGTTCCCGCATCGAGTCGAGCCCGACACCGGGCTTGGCGTCGGCGGCGACGCCTCGTCCGTCGTCCACGATCTCCACGACGAGGTCGCCGTCCTGCCTGACGGTGATCACGCACGTCGACGCTCCGGAGTGGCGCGCGGTGTTGGTCAATGCCTCCGCGACGATCCGATAGGCCGCGACCTCCACGGCCGCGGACAGCCCTTCGATCTCCTCTGCCTCCACCTGAACCCGCAGGTCGCCGTTGAACCGCGCGGCCTCGTCGCGCACGGCGAGCGCCAGCCCCTGGTCGAGGATCGGCGGCCGCAGCCCGTCCACCAGCCGGCGCACCTCGCCGCCCGTCGAGTCGACGTCACCGAGCACCGGGTCCAGGACGTCGCCCAGAGTCCGCCGCAAAGCCCTGAGCTGCAACCGAATGCCGACCAACGCCGGTCCAACGCCGTCGTGCAGATCGCGCCGGAGCCGCAGCCGTTCTTCTTCACGCGCACGCACCAGCCGTTCGCGCGCGAGCTGCAGGTCGGCGGTCAGCTTGATCGACTGCGCGGCCGGCGCGGTGGAGCGGGCCAGGTCCACGAGCAGGCTCAGCTCGCGATCGCTCAACCGTTCGTCGGGAGCACGCGGCTCGACGACGAGATCGCCCACCAGAGAACCGCGGTACGTCATGGGAAAGCGCAGCTGCGGCCACCCGCGGCTGCGTCCGTGCTCGGCCAGCACCGAGCCACCGCGGATCGCCACGTACGGCAGCTTCAACGACTCCGCGACGGTCTGGGCCACGGTCGGCAGCACGTCCTGCGACCGTTCGAGCTTCTCGCTCAACGTCGACAAGGCCGCGTAGGGATCCGCCCGCACCCCGAACAGCCACCGGTCGAGCTTGCGCTGCAGCCAGCTGCGAATCGGCGCGAACACCAGTCCCGCGGCGACCACCCCGATGACCTCGGCCTCGCCCGTGAACACCTGGCCACCGGCGAGCATCACGCCCATGTAGACCAGCAGCAGCACCACGGTCAAAGAGCCGTAGAGCAACGACCGGTGAATCAGCAGGCTGATGTCGTACAGCCCGTATCGCACGATCGCGATGACAGCGGCAGCCGGAAACGCAAGCACACCAACGACCCACGCGACGTGTCCGTCCGTCGTCTCCACAACGGTCGCCACGACGGCCAACGCCAACAGCGCGACGGCCCACACGAGCAGCCGGCGTTCGTCCCCTTCAGCCCGCCGCCACCTCAGGAACAACGACACCACGGCCGCGACCACCGCGACCCCTGCCGCGAGCACGGCGATCAGCGTGATGGTCTTGGCGAGCCCGGCACCGCGGGTCTGCCAGAAGTCGGCTGGATTTCCCCAGGACGCCCAGGCGATCCCGATCGTTCCCACCACAGCGCTGAACAGCGACGCGCCGATGGCGATCCACCATCGGTTGCTCAACGGTTTGCCGTTCGGGAAAACCAGTGCCACGGCAGGCAACAACGCGTACGTGGGCCACCAGACCCACGCCTCGACCCAACGGGCGGGATGATCGGCGGGCTGGCCGGCGACCGCGACGGCGACACCCCCGAACACGCCCATGGCCAGCAGCAGCCACCCGACGGCCGACCTGCGGACGTGGCCGATCACCCGCACCCCGAGCAGGGTGCAGGCGAACGCGACCAGCCAGTTCCGCGGATGCGAAACCGCGCCGGTGGCCGCTGTGTGCGCGACGGCGAAGAGCACACACGCGGCCACCAGCGCGCCAATGACCCGAGCGAGGACGACCTCTGCCCGGGTCAGTCGTTCAGCCAGTGCCACAGGTTGTGAAACGGCGAACCGGCGTCGAGCGTGGAGACGCCTCCCGGCCAGCCCTGGAACGTCATGAGCCGGTGCCGCAACTGCTCCACGGTCATCGGCTTGGCGGGCTTGTGGGAGTGGTCGAAATCGACGTCCCCAGGCGGCGCGTTCATCGCGCGCGCCTGAAGCTCCGCGTACCACGCGAGGAGCTCTTCGTCGGACATGTGCGAAAAGTACGGCGGTACTACTTTCTGCCCGGACTTCGACATGTCTGGAAGGAGTCGTGAGCACTCGTCTGGATACACGAGTGCTCACGATCGTTCCGCTCATTTCACGGCAGGACCTGGATCTTGCGGCCCTTACCGGCTTTGAACTGGTCCAACGCCCCCGCGTAGTTGTCCAATGGCACCCGGTCACTGATGAAGATCTCGGGGTCGAGCACTCCGGTCGCGAAGAGGTCCGCCGCCCGTTCGAACGAGTGCAGCACCGCCATCGAGCCGGTGATGGTGATCTCCTGGTTGTAGATCCTGTACGGCTCGATGCTCACCCGTGCCGAGTAGTCGGAGACACCGAACTGGAGGAACGTGCCGCCCTTGGCGACCCGGCCGAGGCCGTCCTGGATGGCCTTCTCGTTGCCGGTGGCGTCGATGACGACGTCCCAGCCCTCCGGCCGGTCCAGCTCGTCCGCCGATCCCGCCACCGCCGTGACGCCGAGCTTCACCGCTGTTTCCAGCCTGTCCGCGTTCAGGTCGACGACCTCGATCGACGACGCGCCGGTGAGCTTGCCGAGCTGCAACATCATCAGGCCCATGGTGCCCGAGCCGTAGATCAGCACCCGTGACGCCATCTGGGAGCGCAGCACGTCGTAGCCGCGCACCGCGCACGACAGCGGTTCGATCAACGCCGCGTCCTCGGTCCGCACGTGGTCGGGCAACCGGACGCAGTTGGCCACGGGAGCCACCGCGAACTCGGCAGCGCCGCCGGAGGTCGTGACGCCGATGGCGGCCCAGCGCTCGCACAGGTTGTTCCGGCCGGCCCGGCAGTACCGGCACTCGTGGCAGTACAACGACGGGTCCACCGCCACCCGGTCACCGACGCGCAACTCGTTGACCTGGGAACCGATCTCCACGATCGTGCCGGCGAACTCGTGGCCAGGCACGACCGGCAGGGTCGGAGCGAACTCGCCCTGCAGGATGTGCAGATCCGTTCCGCACAACCCGCAGGCCGCCACGTCCACGACGACCTCACGCGGTCCACAGGACGGATCGTCCACAGTGGTCACTTCGACGGACCCGACGCCGGTGATCACTGCTGCTTTCACTTGACTGCTCCCAACGACAGGCCCTGGACCAGCTTGTCCTGGGCGGCGAACCCGGCGATCAGCACCGGCAGAGAGACCACGACCGCCGCGGCGCAGACCTTGGCCAGGAACAGGCCCTGCGACGTGACGAACCCGGTCAGGTACACGGGAGCCGTGCCGGCGACGACGCCGGTCAGCACCCGCGCGAACAGCAGCTCGTTCCAGCTGAAGATGAAGCAGATCAACGCGGTCGCGGCGATACCGGGCATCGCGATGGGTGCCACCACCCTGCGCAGGATCGTGATCAGCCCGGCACCGTCGATCGCAGCGGCCTCGAGGATCTCGCGCGGCACCTCGGACAGGAACGACCGCATGAGCCACACCGCGATCGGCAGGTTCATCGAGCAGTACAGCAACGTCAGGAACGAGATGTTGTCGAGCATCCCGGCGAACTGCGCGATCAGGTAGATCGGCAGAAGCGCCGCGACGACCGGCATCATCTTGGTGGACAGGAAGAAGAACAGGACATCGGTCCACTTCTCCACCGGCTTGATCGACAACGCGTACGCGGCGGGAATCGCCAGCAGCAGCACGATGATCGTCGATCCGATCGAGGCGGAGAACGAGTTGATCAATGGTGGCCACGCACCGCTGTTGAAGAACTCCGTGTAGCCGTCCAAGGTCAGCGGCGCCGCGAGGGACGGCGGGTTCGTGGCCGCGTCCGACTCGCTGTGCAGCGAGGTCAGGAACATCCAGGCCACCGGCGCGAAGAACACGATGCCGGCGAACCAGGCGAGCACACCCCAAATCCGGCTCATCGTGCCTCCTCCTTGAACAGCGAGGACACCACGCGCAGCGCGAAGGTCGCGATGAGGATCGACCCGGCGACCACGATCACACCGGCCGCGGACGCCTCGCCGTACTCGTGGGCCTGGTAGAAGGTCTGGTAGATCATGTACGGCAGGTTCGCCGTGCCCAGACCACCGGACGTGATCGTGAAGACCGCGTCGAAGTTCTGCACGATGTAGATGGAGCCGAGCAGCCCGCCGAGCTCCAGGTACTGCCGCAGGTGCGGGAACGTCAGGTACCGGAAGATCTGGAACGGCGAGGCCCCGTCGATCCTGGCGGCCTCAACGGGTTCGATCGGCTTGCTCTGCAACCCCGCCAGCAGGATCAGCATCATGAACGGCGTCCACTGCCACACCAGCGACGCCACCACGGCGGTCATCGGCATGGTGCTGATCCAGTCCGGCTGGGCGTCGAAGCCCAGCCAGTTCAGGATGCCGTTGAACAGGCCGTACTCCGGGTTGTAGAGCACGTGCTTCCAGATCAGCGCCGCCGCGACGGGCACGACCAGGAACGGCGCGATCAGCATCGTCCTGACGAAACCGCGACCCTTGAACTTCTTGTCCAGCAACAGAGCCAGACCGAGTCCGAGCACAAGACTGATCAGCACCACCGACGCCGTCAGCACGATCGTGTTGACGACAGAGGACCGCAGGTCGGGGTCGGTGAACACGTTGACGTAGTTGTCGAACCCGGCGAACCCGCGACCTGCCGGGTCGAGCGAGTTCCACTTCATGAACGAGATGACCAGCGTCGCCACGAACGGCAGCTGCGTCACGATGATCAGGAAGATGAGCGCGGGCAGCAACGGCGCCCGCCTCGCCCACTTCGGGTATTTGTTGCGGGGGGCGGGAGGCGGCCGGTCCACGACCGACCGCTCCCGCGTCAGGACCGCCATCTCACTGCCCCTTGTACTTCGCTGCGACCTTCTCGGCCAGTTGCTGCGAGTTGTTCAGCGCGTCGTCCACCGAGGTGGCGCCCGCGATGGCCGAGCTGATCTGCTGCGACACCTGGGTTCCGAGGTCGGTGAACTCGGGGATGCCGACGAACTGGATGCCCGGCGCCGGCCGCGGCTGCACGCCGGGGTCGAGCGGCTTCGCGCCCTTGATCGCGGCCTCCGCCTGCGCGGAGAACGAGCCGGAGGACTGCTTGTACTCGGCGCGCTGGTAGGTCGACGAACGCTTGCCGTCCGGCACCTTCGACCAGCCGAGGTTCTTGCCGACCAGTTCCTCGTAACCCTTGCCGGACGCCCACGAGATGAACTTCCAGGCCTGTTCCTGCTTCTTCGACGCCTTCTGGATGCCGAACGCCCAGGTGTAGAGCCAGCCGGAGGTGTCGGTCTTCACGACCGGTGCCTGCGCGAAGCCGAGCTTGCCCTTGATCGGCGAGTCGTCGGCCTCCAGCAGACCGGCGGCGACCGTGGCGTCGTACCACATCGCGACCTTGCCCTGCGTCATGTTGTTGAGGCACTCGGCGAACCCGGCCTGCGGGGCGCCCGCCTCGCCGTAGTTGCGGACGAGGTCGACGTAGAACTTGGTGGCCTCCTTGAACTCCGGCGCGTTGAGCTGCGCCTGCCAGTCCTTGGTGAACCACGTGCCGCCGAAGGTGTTCACGACCGTCGTCAGCGGCGCCATCACCTGGCCCCAGCCGGGCTGGCCGCGCAGGCAGATGCCGCGGACCTCCGGCGTGGCGACCTTCTGCGCAGCCTCCGCGACCTGCTGCCACGTCGGCTTCTCCGGCATCGTGATGCCCTTGGCCTCGAAGAGGTCCTTGCGGTACATGAGGAACGACGACTCGCCGTAGAACGGCTGCGCGTACACCTTGCCGTCCGCCGCGGTCAGCGACTGCTTGATCGGCGGGAGGATGTCGGCCTGGTCGAACGCGCTGTCCTTGGACACGAAGTCGTCCATCGGTGCGAGCCAGCCGTTCTTGGCGTACATCGGCGTCTCGTAGTTGGAGATCGTCGCGACGTCGTACTGCCCTGCCTGGCTGGAGAAGTCCTGGCTGATCTTGTCGCGGACGTCGTTCTCGGGCAGCACGGTGAAGTTCACCTTGATGCCGGTGTCCTTGGTGAAGTTGTCGGCGGTGAGCTTCTGGAGGTCCTGCATCTGCGGGTTGTTCACCATCAGCACGTTCACCGAGTCGGAGCCACCCCCGCCACCTCCAGCGCCGGAGCAGGCGGAGGCCAGGAGCAACACAGCGGTGGCGGCACCGAGTGTGCGGATCGACGACATCGTCGTTTCCTTTCCGGGGGATTTTCGGGCGCGCTGAAGACAGGTGACGTACCGCGTCCGAAAGTGGGGGAGATCAGGCTCGGATGACCTTGGGACCGAGGAGGGTGTAGCGGTGGGCCTCGTGTGCGGACAAGCCGGAGTCGGTGACGATCGCTTCAAGGTCGGCGACCTCGGCGAACCGGTGGAAGCTGGACACGCCGAACTTCGTGTGCACCCCGACGAAGATCTTCCGCCGGGACGCGCTGAGCGCCTTGGCCTTCACCGCGCCGACCGCGGGGTCGGGTGTGGTCAGGCCGTGCTCGCGGGAAATGCCGTTGGCACCGATGTAGGCGAGGTCGATGACCATCTCGCCGAGCATCCTGGTGGTCCAGTGGTCCACTGTGGCCAGTGTGTGCCCGCGCACCCGGCCGCCCAGCAGCAGGACGGTGCACGACGGGTGCTCGGACATCGCCGCCGCGGTCGGCAGCGACGCGGTGATGATCGTGAGCGGGTTGGACGTGGGCAACGCCTCGGCGACGAGCTGCGGGGTGTAGCCCTCGTCGATGAACACGGTCTCGGCGTCGTCGATCCGTTCGGCGGCGGCCTTCGCGATGCGCCGTTTCTCCGGCACGTGCGACCCGGCGCGGAACCGGAGCCCGGTCTCGAAGCCGGCGCTCTCCACCGGGACCCCGCCGCCGTGCGTGCGGCGCACCAGGCCGTGCTCGTCGAGCACGCGCAGGTCGCGCCTGACCGTTTCGGGTGCGACGCGCAGTTCCTGCGCCATCTCCACCACGTCGACGCGGCCGTCGGCGCGGGCCCTGGCCAGGATGCGCCGTTTGCGTTCCTCGGCTCGCATGACACCTGCCCATTCGGCTCTTGGGTTGCCCGTTCGGGCTGTGCATAGATGAAACACCCTCGAAACATTGTGGCCGGTGCCACAACTGAGTGAAATCCTGCCCGATTTTTGCCCGGCTCGCCGTGTGTGACGCACCTTTCACGCAGGTCGACCAGACTGGGCACGCCCGAACCGCCCCGCCGATGTGCCCGGATGGCCTCCAGGCGCCTGCTGAATTCGGTGGAACCGGACGGGACGGGACGAAGTCGAACAGGGGCGAAGAGGGGGCAAGACGCATGAAGTGGGTCGCGGGTCTGTTCGCTCTGGCGATCTTGGGATGTGGCGCGTTGCTGGGGATGACCGGTTTCTCGGCGTACGAGCCGACGGCGGCGACCACGGCCGTCGCGGACCGGGGCGTCGCGCGCGTCGCCGGCTGCACGAGCAGGGGACCTGTCAGCAGGCACGGCTTCGGCACCTGGTGGATCTGCCAGGCCGACGTGGAGTGGGAGAGCGGGACGCGGACGCGAGTGACGGCCGAACCGGGCCAGCTCACCCCGGCCGACAAGGAAGTGCCGGTGGTGCAACGGGGCGAGAGCAAGGTCCGCAACGGTTCTGGCAACCCGCCGGTGTATCGAGCCGATTTCGAACCGAGCGTGGTACTGGGCCTCGGCTCGCTGCTCGGGGGCGTGGGAATCGGTGGAATCGGGGCGCTGGCCGTTCTCGGCACCGTGGCTTCCCGTCGCAAGAAAGCACAGGAGAGGGAGTAGATGAATCCGGCAGCGGCTGATCCCGACGCGATGATGCGTCAGTGGAACGAGCAGATCCAGGCCAAGCTCAAGCAGGCCGACGAGATGAAGCAGGTCGCGAACGCGGTCAAGGTGACCCAGCGTTCTTCTGACGGCTCGGTGTCCGTCACGGTCGACCAGAACGGTGTCGTCTCGGCACTGGACCTGACCGACGCGGCGTTGCGCAAGCAGCCCGCGCAGCTGTCCGCCGAGATCCTCGGCGCGATGCGCACCGCCCAGGCGCAGATCGCGGCCAAGATGCAGGAGGTCATGACGCCGATCCTCGGCGGCGACTCCGCGACCATGGACGCGCTGATGGGCGGCTACCACGAGCGCTTCCCGGAGCCCGAGCCGGAGGATCCCGCTCCTCGCAGGCCTTCCGGTCCTTCCGATGACGACGACTTCGGCGGGCACAACTTCGCCCGCGACGACAAGGGCTGGTGATCTCGATGACCGGGTTCAACGTCCACACCCAGGCGATGCGCGACCACGCGCGCCGGCTGGACGGCATCGTGAAGCAGATCGAGACGGCGCAGCAGGCCGTCGGACAGGCGCAGATCAACGGCGCCAACGCGTACGGCATCCTCTGCAGCCCGCTGCTGGAGCCGATCATGGGCACGGTCGAGGCCGCCGGCCAGGCCGCCATCGCCACCTCCAAGGCCGTCCTCGACGCGACGGTGGACGGCGTCAACGGCATGGCCGACGTGTACGACGCCACCGACGAGGCCATCGACGGCCACCTCAAGAAGATCATCGAGAAGCTCGGGGAGCTGACGTCATGACGGCACCGAACCCGCTGGTGGCCAAGGCCCCGGACGCTCCGGGCAAGCTGGCCGGCATCAACCTGATCGAGCCCGCGGCGGACGCGGTGTCCGCGGTCCAGCGCGGTGACTGGGCGGAGGCGGGCATCAACGTCCTCGGCGCCGGCATCGACGCGCTGGGCTTCCTCACGGACCCGTTCGGGACGCTGCTGTCGTCCGCGTTCTCCTGGTTCATCGAGCACGTCGAGCCGTTGAAGTCGATGCTCGACTCGCTCGCCGGCAACCCCGGCGTGATCAACCAGAACGCGGCCACCTGGGGCAACGTCGCCGATCATCTGAAGAAGGCCGGCGAGGAGATGGCGCGTGTCGTCGACGCCGACACCGCTCAGTGGCAGGGCGCCGCTGTCGCCGCCTACACGCCGGTGGCGAAGCTGGAAGCGCAGGGCGTCAAAGCCGCCGGCATCGCCGCGGAAGGCGTCGGCGCCGCGCTGACCGGTGCGGGTGTCGCCGTCGCGACGGTGCGCACGATCGTGCGTGACCTGATCTCCATGGCGATGAGCGAGCTCGTGCAGGCTTTGATCAGGTGGGCGGCGGCCGCGCTGCTGACGGTCGGGCTCGCGACGCCGGGCATCATCGCCGACGGCATCCGGCTGATCATGAAGTGGGCCAAGAAGGTCTCCGACTGGCTCGACAAGATCATCAAGACGATGCGCAGCCTGTCCAAGGTCATCGACAAGATCTTCGAGGTCCTGGACAAGGTCAAGAACGCGCTGAAGGCCGTGACTCCCAAGGTCGTTCCGAAGGGCCTGCCGGCCGATGGCACGAAGATCTTCACCGAGGCCGCGGAGAACATCGCGACAGGCGCGGTGAACACCACCGCGACCGGCGTCGTGAAGAACCTGCCGACCGAGGCCGCCAAGGTCGACGACTCGCCTTACGCCACAAGGTGATGTGCGTGAGTGGTTGTGGTCGCCGCAGACCACAACCACTCACGACCCCCGTTACGAGAGCCAGGCTGCCGCGTCCGGTGGCAGCTGGCCGTTGGTCAGCGGAATGCTCGACAACGTTGGCGTGGCGGGCAGATCGATCGGCCGGTCCGACAGGTTGACGACGCAGGTGTGGTCGTTGCGCTTGAACGCCAGCACGTTCTCGCCCATGTCGAGCCACTCCAGGTCGCCGTCGATCGCGCGTCGCTGCGCGAACACCTGGCGGTACAGGGAGAGCATCGAATCAGGGTCGTCCGTCTGGGCCGCCACCGAGAACTGCTGCCAGTTCCCGGGCTGCGGCAACCAGCTCGGGCCGTCGTCGGCGGACCAGGGGAGCGGCACGCGGCAGCCGTCCCTGCCCCTGTCGGTGAAGCCGGAGCGGTGCCAGACCGGGTCCTCGCGCAGCTCGTCCGGCAGGTCCTCGACCTCCCAGAGGCCCAGTTCCTCGCCCTGGTACACGTAGACGCCACCGGGCAGCGCTGCGGTGAGCATGATCGCCGCGCGGGCTCTGCGCGTGCCCAGTGCGAAGTCGGTCGGGGCGCCGTGCTGCCTGTCGGCGAACGAGAATCCCGTCTTCTCGCGGCCGTAGCGGGTCACGTGCCTGGTGACGTCGTGGTTGGACAGCACCCAGGTCGGTGGCGCGCCAACGGGTTCGTGCGCGGCCAGCGTGTCGTCGACGACCTGCCGCAGCTCCTGCGCGTTCCACGGGCAGCAGAGGAAGTCGAAGTTGAACGCGCTGTGCATCTCGTCCGGCCGCAGGTACCTGGCGAACCGGATCGGGTCCGGCAGCCACATCTCGCCGACGAGGATGCGCTCGCCGTCGTAGGAATCGACGATCCTGCGCCACTCCCGGTAGATCTCGTGCACGCCGTCCTGGTCGGAGTACGGCTGGTCGGCGTCGGGCCTGCTGAAGTCCTTGACCAGTCCGTCCGCCACGTCGATGCGGAACCCGTCGACGCCGCGGTCGAGCCAGAACCGCAGGATGTCCTCGAACTCGTTCTCGACGGCAGGGTTCTCCCAGTTGAAGTCCGGCTGCTCCGCGGCGTAGAGGTGCAGATACCAGCGGCCGTCGTCGAGCTTGCTCCACGCGGGGCCGCCGAACCGCGACTGCCAGTCGTTCGGGATGTCCTCGCCGTCACGGACGTGGAAGCGGTCCCACAGTCCGTCCTTGAACCACGGGTGCTGGTCGCTGCAGTGGTTGGGGACGAGGTCGATGATCACCCGCAGGCCCAGCCCGTGCGCGTCCGCGATGAGCTTCTCCGCGTCGGCGAGCGACCCGAACACCGGCTCGATGTCGCGGTAGTCCGCCACGTCGTAGCCGCCGTCGGCGAGCGGGCTCGGATACCACGGGTTCAGCCAGATGGCGTCGAAGCCGAGGCTCGCGATGTGCTGGAGCTTGGCGCGGAGGCCGGCCAGGTCGCCGATGCCGTCGCCGTTGCCGTCCGCGAAGCTGCGCAGGTAGACCTGGTAGATGGATGCGTTGCGCCACCAACTCATCTGGTGTCCTTTCAGCCTTTTACGCCGCCCGCGGTGAGCCCCGCGAGGATGTGCCGCTGGAACGCGAGGAACAGCGCGACCATCGGCAGGCTCGCGAGCACGAGGCCCGCGAGCAGGAGGTTGATCGGGGTGTCGGGGGCGAAGCGCTGCAGCGCCACGCTGAGCGTCTGCTTCGCCGGATCGGGGAACACGAGCAGCGGCCAGATGAAGTCCTTCCAGGCCGCGACGACAGCGAAGATCGAGACGACGGCGAGGATGGGCCGCGAGATCGGCAGGACCACTCTCACCAGGGTCGTCCAGGTGCCTGCACCGTCGATCCTGGCCGCTTCGAGGAGTTCTTCCGGGATCTGGTCGAAGAAACGTTTGAGCAGGTAGACGTTCAGCGCGTTCGCCGCGGCCGGCAGCCAGATGCCGGCCGGGTTGTTCAGCAGGCCGAGGTCGGTGAGCGTGAGGTACACCGGGACCAGCAGTGCCGTCGCCGGCAGCATCAGCGTGGCGAGCATCAGACCGAGGATTGCGTTTCCGAACAACGGTTTCAGCTTGCTGAGCGCGTAGGCCGCGGGCACGATCACAGCCATCTGGACGGCCCACGCGCCGATCGCGACGACGAACGTGTTGAGGAAGAACCGGCCGAGGTCCATGTAGTTCCAGGCGTCGGCGTACGCGCCCGGTTCCCACGTCTCCGGCAGGATCGTCGGCGGTTGCCGCGCCAGCTCCGCCGGTGGTTTGAACGCGCCGACCAGCACCCAGACCAGCGGGAGCAGGAACGCCGCAGTGAACAGGATCAGCGTGAGCGTGAGGACGACCCAGTAGGCCTTGCCGCCCGGTCTCGTGAGGGTTCTCATGCGTCCGCCCTCCTGGTGATCTTGAGGTAGAGGAAGGAGAAGACGCCCAGCACCGCGAAGAGGATCAGGCTCAGCGCGCTCGCGGTGCCGAAGTCGTTGTAGTAGAAGGCGTACCGGTAGAGCAGGAGCAGCACGGTGACCGTGGACTCCTCCGGTCCTCCACCCGTCATGACGAACGGCTCGGTGAAGATCTGCATCGTCGCGACGACCTGCAGGAGGAGGAGCATGAGGATCACGAACTTGGTCTGCGGAATCGTGACGTGCCAGACCTTCTTGAGGATTCCCGCGCCGTCCAGGTCGGCCGCCTCGTACAGCTCACCGGGGATGGTCTGCAGCGCTGCCAGGTAGATCAGCGTGGCCGAGCCCATGTTCGCCCACGTGATCACCAGGACGAGGCTGATCATGCTGGTGCTGCTGGAGTCGAGCCATTGTGACGTCGGCAGCCCGAGTCCTCTGAGGACCGAGTTGAACAGTCCGGGTCCCGGATCGTAGAACCACTTCCACAGCAGGGCCGTGACGACCGGCGGCAGCATCACCGGCAGGTAGACCAGCAGCCGGAAGTAGCCCTTGGCGTGCCGCAGTTCGTTGAGCACCACGGCGGTCAGGAACGGGACGCCGAAACCGATGACGAGCGCCAGTACCGTGAAGTAGAGGGTGTTGCGCCACGCCACCGCGAACAGCGGGTCCGCGAAGAGCCGCTCGAAGTTCTCCCAGCCCACCCAGTCGGGGCTCGTGACGAAGTTGACCTGCTGGAAGCTCAGGACCACCCCGCGCACGATCGGATACCAGGAGAACACCGCGAAGACGACCAGTGCGGCACTCAGAAAGCCGTACGCGGTGACGTGGCGCCGCACTCACTTCACCTGTGCCAGGACGGCGTTGACCTTGGTCTCGGCGTCGGCGAGCAAAGCTGCGTGATCAGCGTCCTTGTTGGTCAGCGTCGCCTGGACGACACTGTCGAGGATCGCGTAGACCTGCTGCGCCTGCGGCGGTTCGAGCGAGCCCTTGGTCTTCTCCGAACCGTCCACATAGGCCTGGAAGTTCTGCACCGGCATGGTGGCGTACTTGCCCTTGAGCTCTTCCTGCTTCTTGCGCGGCTCACCGGTCCAGATGTCGGCGATCGGCGGGATCGGCAGGCCGACGGGCTGGCCGCGATCCTTGTACCGCTGCAGGTTCATCTCGAGGCGGTCCGGGTTCAGGTACTTCCACTGGACCCACTTCAGTCCGGCTTTGATCTTCTCCGGCGAGGCCTTGGGGTTGATCATGTAACCCTCGCCGCCGAGCAACGTGCCCTTCTGCCCGGGGATCGCGGCGAGACCGTAGTCCTCGTACTTGCCCTTGAACTGGTTGACGATCGCGGCGACGTTGTCCGGCGCGGCGAGGTACATGCCGAGCTGGCCGGCGCCCATCATGTTCTGCACGTCGCCGATCTCCAGGAGCTGCTTGTCGCCCATGGAGTTGTCGTCCCAGCGCATCTCCTTGAGACGGCGCAGGACTTCCTTGCCCTTGTCGTTGTTGAAGTCGGCCTTGTAGGTGTCGCCGTCCTTGCGGGCGATGTCACCGCCGACGGACTTCATCCACGTGGTGAAGTGCCAGCCGCCCTGGTTGCTCTTGCTGTACTCGGCGAACCCGGTGACGCCGGCGTCCTTGAGCTTCTTGGCGGCTTGCCGGACCTCGTCCCACGTCTTCGGTGGCGAGTCCGGGTTCAGGCCCGCCTTGGTGAAGTTGGTGCGGCTGTAGAGCAGGCCCATCGTGTAGTTGGCGGTGGGCAGGCCGTAGACCTTGCCGTCGGCCGTGAAGACGTCCTTGAGCTCCTGCTTGAGGTCGCCGTAATGCGGGACGTCCTTGACGTAGCCGGTGAGGTCGGCTGCCTGTTTTCTGGCGATGAGAGCCGCGGGATCTGTGAAGTAGACGTAGAAGACGTCCTCAAGCTGCCCGCCGGCGAGCTTGGCCGAGAACGTCTTCGGGTCCATGAACCCCTCGTGCGGCACGAGGTCGATGTCCTGGTTCTGCTTCTCGAACTCCGCGACGTCCTCGTCGAAGACCTTGCGGTCGAACGCCTGGGTCTGCGGCGGCTGGCCGTTGATGTTGATGACGACCTTGCCGCCCGGCTCGGTCGTGGAACCGCTCCCACAGCCCACTGAGCTTATGGCGAGGACACCGCCGAGCAACACGGCAGCGGACTTCTTCATGGTGGGGCCGCCCTTCTCGCGAGCGCGTCGATGTGACGGCGACCATAAGTCGTCGTTACATCTGAACGCAATATCTAGACGAAAACTCGCAAGAAGGCGACTGCCCTGTTACCTCGCCGGCGCGGTCGAGGCCCTCACCACCAACTCCGGCTCGAACAGCAGCTCATCGGGCGCCACGGCGTTGCCGGAGATCTGGTTGGCCAGCAGCTCCACGGCGGCCCGTCCCATGGCCTCGATCGGCTGGCGGACGGTGGTGAGCGGCGGATCCGTGCAGGTCATGAAGGCGGAGTCGTCGTACCCGATGATCGACACGTCCTTGGGCACGTCGAGCCCGGCTCGCCTGACAGCCCTGATCGCCCCGAGCGCCAACGGGTCGCTGGCGCAGATGATCGCCGTGACCCCGCGCTGCACGAGCTTCGTCGCCGCGGCCTGCCCGCCCTCCAGCGAGAACATGGCGTGCTCGACGACCGCCCCGCCGCACTTCTCGATGGCCTGCAGCTTCCGCAGGCTTGGCACGTGGTCCGGCGGCCCCAACACGGCCCCGATCCGCTTGTGCCCGAGCGACACGAGATGCCCGTAAGCCTGCTCCACCGCCACCGCGTCATCACACGAAACCCGAGGGAACGCCAGGTCGTCTATGGCCGCGTTGACCAGCACCGCAGGCAGCTTGCGCGACATCATCTGCTGGTAGTGCCCATGACTCGCGTCCTTCTGCGCGTACAGCCCGCCCGCGAACACGATGCCCGACACGTGCTGCTCAAGAAGCAGTTCGAGGTACTCCGCCTCCGTCACCCCGCCGGCAGTCCTCGTGCAGAGAACGGGCGTGAAGCCCCTTTGCGCCAGCGCGTTCCCGACCACGTCCGCGAACGCCGGGAAGATCGGGTTCTGCAGCTCGGGCAGCACCAGCCCCACGAGCCGCGCCCGCTCACCCCGCAGCTGCGTCGGCCTTTCGTAACCCAGCACGTCAAGCGCGGTGAGCACGGCCGACCGCGTGGCGTCCGAGACCCCGGGCTTGCCGTTCAGCACCCGGCTGACGGTGGCCTCGCTGACCCCGACCTTGGCCGCGACCTCGGCCAGCCTCCGTTGCGTCATGACGCAAGTGTACGCAAGTTCTTGCGCTCGCTTGCAGCACCACGCTCACCCTCCTGGCAGGCGCCTGCGCACCCGGGCCGTCGATAGGCTTGAACGTCGTCAGCAGGTGAGGGAGACCGCGATGGCCATCGACCCAGTCCAGCCCGCTCCCGTTCCTCAGCCGCCTGAGCGCACGTGCTGGCCGCCGCGTCCGGTGCAAGGAGTTGACTGGTTCCGTCGCATGCCGACTGGAGGCGGCACGGTCCACGTGCGGTCCGCCGACTGATCAGGTGCCATGCGGTCGCGTGTGCTCGTCTACTTCGGCAGCCTGCTCGCAACAATCGCACTGATCAACACGCCGGTGCCCAGGATCGTCGTGTCCGCGGTGCTGAATCCCTAGGCCGGCGACGCGGTCGGCCGGAGCCTCGGTTCCATCACCAAGGACCTGGTGCTGGTGCTGCTCATCTCGATCTACTTCGAGTGGGTCCGCACCAGGGAGCACAGCGAGTTGTTGCGCGGCATCGACCGCAAGCTCGACGACCTGCGCGCCGCGACCGCACCGGCGGTCCGGCAGCTGGTGCTGGACTCGACCTCACCGGAGGAACTCGCCGCGACCGCACTGGATCGGCACATGCCACACGCGGCCGACAAGTCCTCGCTCGTGTCGCTGGTGCTGTCGCCGCGACCTGCCTACAACGAAGTGTCGATGGCGCTGCGGGTCGAGCGCGTCGACGGCGACATCGTGCACGTCGGAAACCTGCTCGAGATGACCATGCCGCGCGGGCTGATCCTGATCGCGGCCACCACGTCGCCAACGCACTCGGCCGCGCTGTCCGCGGCGTGCCCGCAGCTGTTCGAGGTCACCGCGTTGCCACGGCTTGTCCCCTTCAACGAGGCGGTGAAGGCGTACGGAGAGCAGCTCGAATGTTATGTCGAGCCGCCGCGTGGAGGGGCGAGGCGGGTGGAGTTCCGCAGGGTGCCGGCGAACGCGTTGCGGCAGTACATTTCACCGCCGGTCGGGATGGCGACCTCCGAACTCGCGCTCTTCGTCGCCGACCTGAGCCAGGAGAGCACCGAGCTCGTGCGCGTGCGCCAGTACTTCCACTGGTCGCAGGATCTGAAAGAGCACTTCATCTACTGGTACGCCGACAGGCCGATGTTCATCCGCAGCATCACCGTGGACGTGCGCGAACTGCTGCGGATCGGCAAACGTGAGGTGGTCGTGCACGCGTTTCTCGGCGGTCTCGACTCGTTGATGCTTGATACGGATGAGGGGCATCTGTCGACGAGGCTGGACCGCTGGGTGGTGCAGGGGCAGGGCGTCGTGGCGGTGTGGTGACTCGCGGCGTCCGACTTCAGCGGCGGGCTTCCCGCCACAGCAGCGCCACGCCGTGTCCCGGCAGCATCCACGACCGGACGTCCAGGTCGCCCAACTGGTCCGCGCGCAGCCACTGCGCCGCTTCGGTACCGGACCTGAACGTGAACGGCATGATGCGGAACTCGTGGCCGGGCGAGTGGTCGACGGCGAGCTCGGTCGCATCGAAACTTATGGTGTCCACATAGGACGGGTAGGGAGACTGCCAGTACGCGAAACCGTCGTTGGTGCGCTGCAGCGAACGTGATGACACAGTCAGGCCGAGGATCGAGCGCACGACGTGGTCGTCGGCGATCCCGCTGAGGTCGCACTCCAGGATTCGCAGGTCGCTCATGTGGTCGAGAGGACTGAGTTTCGGCAGCGGGGCCATCGCCTCGCGGAAGAAGGTCAGGTAGTTCGCCCACTGGTCGAACCTGACCTCGACCGGCGGGATCTGGCTCGGCTCCGCTGACCGGCGTTGGTCGTCGTGGTCGAGGTAGTCGATCGTGATCTTCGTCGAGTCGCGGATGTCGTCGACCGAGTCGAGGAACAGCGACGCGTCCGGCATGAAGTAGAGCTCGAACAGCGGGAAGCGGCACGCGGCGCTGATCGTGTCGCGCAGCAGGGCGTTGCTGGTGGCGAAGATGACGAACCGATCGACTGGAACGCTGTGCCGGAACTGGTGGCTCTGGGTCGTGGTCAGGTGGTACGTCTTGGTGTCCACACCTTGCAGTTCGAGCCGTACCCTCGTGCGCGTGCTGATCGTCAGGTCGTCGCCCTTGGGGTGCATGCCGCTGCCGCCGAGCACACCGGACACCACATCGTCGTTCTGCTGTCCGCTGCCGTAGATCCTGGACAGGAACGTCCGCAGCACCTCGCTCGGCAGCAGGTGCTCCACGATGCCAGGACCGGAGATGCGGCCCATCTCGTTGACCAGCCGCTGGTGCAGGAACAGTTCGTAGGCACCTAGCAGGAAACCCGCCAGTGCCGGCAACGGCCACAGCACGACCAGCACGTCATGGGCCAGAATCCGCGAGGTCGGTTGCCAGAGCAGCACCGCGGTCAGGTCGGCCGCCGCGATCAGGATCAGCAACCCGGCGACGGCCAGCGCCTGTTTTTCCCTGCGCGCCACCACCACCTGATCGCCGCCCCCTCACTCCACCGAACTGTTCATACATGGTGGGAGTGATGCCGGGGTCAGCGCCAGACCCTTTCGGCTCATGCCGTATCAGCGCGACTTTCCCCAGATGGGGTTGTCTGACACCCCCACGTACGTGCTGAGGGTGGCTCTCGGCTGTGTGTCGTCGGTGGCCACGTCGTTGTACAGACCCAGCAGGTGAGTGGTCATCGCGCTCTTGGAGCCGACCTCGTCGTGGCGCCGGAGGAACCAGATGACCTGCTCGTGCTCGTTCGCGGAACGGTTGTGCACCTCGCGGGACGGGTGCGCGTGCCGCTTGCAGTCCTGCAGGCCGGGCACGAGCGCCTGGTACATCTGCTCCAGCAACTCGTTGTGCGACGCGCGTACCAGTGCCGAGTGGAACTCCTCGTCCGATTCGATCACTTCCTGCATGTCCTCGACAGGCGCGCGCTGGTAGCGGCGGTTCAGCTTGGCCAGTTCGTCGAGCTCACCGTCACCGGCGCGAACCGCCGCGAGGCTCGCGGCCGTGGTCTCCAGGGCGATACGCACTTCCAGCAGGTCCGTCTGGGAGAACTGCCTTGCAGCGAGTCTGCCCTCGAGGTGTTCCTCGACAGCGGCCAGGTCGGTGCGGCGCACGTACCAGCCGAGGCCACGGCGCACCTCGACGATGCCCTGGAGCTGCAGCCGCTGAAGCGCTGTACGCAGCGACGACCGGGCGACATCCAGTTTGCGTGCCAGTTCCGGCTCGGTGGGGAGGCGGTCGCCCGCCTTGAGAGTGCCGCCGATGATCTGCTCGCGGAGCTTTTGCTCGATCAGCTCCGGCAGTGGCCGTCGAGAATCAGGCGAGAGCGACCAGCTCTCGCCAGGATGTGCGTCGTCGGCGGGCATTGGTCCAGTTTAGGCCTATCGCAGTCTGGTTGCAACTTGTCTGGCAACCTGGCGACCGTTGACAGACAACCTACAACACGAGATCCTTCTACCAGGTGGACGCCTGGGACCGCCCACACCCAGGAGGCCGGGCCACCTAGTCGGGAGGGAACGAGATGTCCGCAGGGAGTGCACTCGGAATCGCCGCCGCCGTAGCAGTCGCCGTCACCGCCATCGGCTGGCGCACCGTGATCACGATGATCGCCGTCTCGGTCGTCGCGCTGGCCGTCGTCGGCTTCGTGAACGTCGCCAGCATCATGTTCGGCTGATGGACAGAACCAACCCGGTGCCCCGGTTCGCGTCTTCCCGGCGCGGATCGGGGCACCGGCATTTCTGGGGGGATCCACGTGTTGTGCAGGCCGCGGTGTGCTCTAAAGTTGCGCGCCATCAGGGCGCCGCTGGTGTGGTGGGGCCCATGACTCCATGGCGTCGGGGGACGTGAGTACGGGGTCTTCGGTGATGGGTACGCCCGCTGCGAGCACGCATGCGATGCATGCGGTGCTCGCTCCTGCGTCCTCGTTGGTGGACGAGCGACGCACCCTCTACCGGCTCGCGGTCGACCTGTTCGCGCCCGGCACCGAGTTGTCCGACAACCTCGCGGACCACCCGATCGTCCGCTACGAGATCGGCAGGGCGCTCGCGGGGCACGGTGGCCTGGATCCGGAGCGGCTGAACGAGATCGCGGAGATGCGCGTGCGCGACGCCGGTGTCGCCGTGGCCGCAGATCCGCTGGCAGCCGAGGTGCTCGAGGCCCCGCTGCGCATCGTTGCTCAATCTGGTGTCCGGCCGTTGCCGCTCACCGAGTCGGATGGTGAGAGGTTCGACAACGCGCTTGCGATCGTGGCAGCCGGCGTCCGGATGTTCCGCGAACTGGCGCCGGCCATGGCTGACGACCTGCTCGCGCACGTGTCGTTGGTCGCGGTGCTCAAGCGGGAGACCTCTGGTGGTCTCGTCTCGGCGTCGTCGCGGTACGTCCCCGGCATCGTGCTGATCGACGAGCCCTCGCTGCCGATGGAGGTCGCCGAGGCGTTGGTGCACGAGGGTGCGCACGAAAAGTTCTTCGACCTCGCCATCGTGAAAGAATTTCTTGACGCGAGGGCTGAGGACGCGGATTATTTCGAGACTTCGTGGTCGCACGTGCAGTGGCCACTGGAACAGACGTTCGCGGCTTGGCACGCCTACAGCTGCCTCGCGCAGTTCAACACCTCAATTGGCGCCGAACGACTCGGCCCTGATTCATTGCTGCCGAAAGCAAGTGAACGGGCCGACGAGATCGGCGAGTGGTTGGTCACGCACGAAAACGACCTGCGTGCGGACGCGCGCTGGCTCTTGCACGCCCTGATGGGCGACACGATGGAACTCACTGGTGAGGGTGTTGTGCCGTCGCAAGTGGACGGTGTGACACTATCCCTGGAGATTTCAGAAGACAGCCATTTTCACCTGCTCCCGGACGTGCGGTACAAGTGCGCGGCCACGGGACGTGTGGTGGCGGGCAGGGCGGCACAACCGCCTGAAGTCTTCTGGCTCGACGAGGACGCGAGCTGGGCTCTGGACCAGTGGCGTAACGATAGAACGCCGAAAACGTTCGGGTGGATGCTCACCCGGGCAACCGAGGAATGGCAGGTCGACTCCGCCACAGCGGCGGCGAGGCTGGAAATGGCACTCGGTTCGCTTCAGCGTTCGTCACTCGTCGGGCTGTCCGGCCAAGCACATTAAGTCGCCTCCCGAGAAGGAATCATGACCACCCCGAACCAGCCTCTTCGCCGGCAGCAGTTCCCGCAGAACGCCGGCGTGCCTGTTCCCCACCCTGCGACCGGGGTGGGCCCGGTGATCGGCCAGCCGGTCACCCCTGTTTCCTGGTTCAGGCGGATGCCCACCGGTGGCACGGTCTACACGAAGCCCGCAGATGGGCGCCAGAGCTGACTTTCCCGTGGTGAAGGAGTCGGCTCGCTGGCTCCTTCTGCCTTCGTCAGCCGCACTCCGGCAACGTGAGCGCTTTCCCGCTGGCGACGCATATTTCCTCTGTGCGTGCACGCTTGCCTGCTTTCTTGACCGTGTACGCCGGAACATCTTGGCTCGACGCTGACTCGAGCAGGGCGGCGACCCGTGTTCCTGCGACCTGACGAAGTCGTGCAGGACCACTGAGTCCGCGCCAGCACACCCGAAGGGGCCGGTTCGCCGGTCCCTTCGGCGTTCGGTCGTTCAGGGTTCAACTTCACAGGCGCATAACAACTAGGCCACAGGGCGTACCGCGGACCCCTTCTTAATCCGTTAGGGGGACGTCGATGGTCTTAGATCGCGGCATCCCGCCGATCCCCAACGGAGTAACTCGATGCGCCTGACGCCCCTGAGAAGAACCGGCCTGCTCGCTTCCGCCGCAGCGGCCGCTGTGGCCACGCTCGCCCTGACGAGCACCGCTTCCGCCCAAGCGCCGACCACGGACGACAAGCGCGCGACTCCGTACACCAAGAACGTCGACATCAACCATCCTGAGGCCTGCACCGTTGGCGGGCTGACCGGGGAGACGATCCACCCGAGCGAGTTCACCTACACCGGCGGGGACAACGAGATCTACCTCAACGTCACCGGCGTGCCCGCCGGGCTGACGGTCACCGGTGTGGTCGTCAAGGGCGGGCCCAACTTCAACGTCTACCTCGCCAAGGACCTCGGCCCGTTGCCGTGGAACGAGCTGCGCTCCCCGTTCAACGAGGGCGGTCAGCAGGCGCAGATCAGTCACTGGTACGGCTGCGGCATCGAGGACGAGACGCCGAGCAGCAGCGTGACCCCCTCGTCGTCGACCTCCACCTCGACCTCCACGTCGTCGTCGAGCTCGGCTCCGACGTCCGCCTCGACCACCGTGTCGTCCTCCGAGGTCGCGGTCACCACGACCACGACGGCCGCGGTCGCGCCGGTCGTCAACGAGGACAACCTGGCCTCGACCGGTTTCGGGTCCGCCTGGCTCGTCGGTCTCGGTGCGGCGCTCCTCGCCGCCGGTGCCGCCGTGCTGCTCGTGCTGCGCAGGCGCCGCGCCTAACTCCGTTCCATCAGCACGCCCCACAGCGTGCCGAAGTTGATGCGGGTTTCGACGTGGAACTCCACGTCTTCAGAAGCCGCCCCGCCGCCGTAGATCTCCACGGCGCGCTGGGCGGCTTCTTCGCCTCTGGCGCCGGCCAGGCACGCCAGGTCCCACGCCACGGGGCCGCGCCACGTGTCCTCGAAGTCGTTCCACACCGGGCCGGACGGGGTCATCAGCAGGTTCCCGTAGTGCGAGTCGCCGTGCAGCGGCTGGACGTCGTTGTAGTGCACGTCCCATTCGGCCAGCAGCTCGGCGTGGCGTTCGCGGAAGGGCTCCAAATCGGGCACGCCGAGGCCCTCCAGGTACTCGAGCGTGTTCTCGACGTCGTCCATGGGGCCGCGCACCGGCAACTCGCCTTCGTACAGCCGCAGCTCGGCGTGCAGGGCGGGCAGCATCTTGAGCACGTCGGGGCGCGTCAGTTCCACCGAGGGGTCGTGCGGGACGTACGTGCTGAACGTGAGCACGAACCCGTCAGCCGTGTGAGGCCCCGCGGGCAGCTCAGCCGAAGGCGTCACGACCGGCACGCCCCGTGAGGCCAGGAAGGCCGACACCGAGAGGTCTCGGGCCAGGTGAACGGCCACGGACGGGCGCACCAGGGCCGTGCGGGAGGCGATGCGAGCGACGACAGGGGCCGGGCGCAGGTGCACGATGACGTTGCTGCCGTCCTTCAGCACGACAGGGTCCGTGGAAACCACACCGTGAGCGGCCGCCAACGACACTGCAGTCTGCACAGCTGAGGTGCTCATGGAGCTGAGGCTGGCATCAGCCCTGGGGGAGAAGCGACTCCATTTCCGAGATCTCCTTCTCCTGATGCGCGACGACGTCCTGGGCCAGCTTGCGGGTCTCCGGATCCGTGCCCGCGGCGAGGTACTTGTGAGCCATCTCCACGGCTCCGCGGTGGTGCTGGATCATCAGCGAGAGCCACTGGCGGTCGAACTCGGTGCCGTCGAGGTCGGCGAGGTTGCCCAGCTCGACCATGCCGCGCGAGTCGGAGTGGCCGTGTGAGCTGTGCGACGACGCCTGGACCGGTGCGTTCCACGAGCGCAGCCAGCCGTTCATGCGGTCGATCTCGGGCTTCTGCGACCGGGAGATGCGCGAGGCCAGGTCGATCACGTGGGGGTTCTCGGTGCGGGACGCGACGAGCTCCGTCATCTCCAGCGCCTGCTCGTGGTGCGGGACCATGCCCTGGGCGAACGCGACGTCCGCGGAGTTCTGCGTGGCGGGGGAGCCACAGGCGGCCAACGACAGGACTGCGGCGGCGACAGCGAGCAATCGGAGCACGGCGGCAGGATACGTGTGACGTGCGCTACGCCGCTGGCCACCGGCCATGGCCCACCCGAATGGAGCTGATCGGCTCCGTCTAATATCCGGTGAGTTTCCCGAACGACTGGTCCCACCAAGGCCTGGAGGCACCGTGACGGCCGTAGCCCCGCAGCCGATCGCAACGCGTCCTTATCCGACGCGCACTGCGGTCAAGGGGTCCTTCCTGCTGCGGATGTTCCGCACCACGGACCACAAGCAGATCGGCATTTTGTACCTGGTCACCTCGTTCGCCTTCTTCATGGTCGGCGGCGCGATGGCCATGCTGATGCGGACCGAGCTGGCCCGTCCCGGCATGCAGTTCCTCAGCCAGGAGCAGTTCAACCAGCTCTTCACGATGCACGGCACCGTGATGCTGCTGCTGTACGCGACGCCCATCGTGTTCGGCTTCGCGAACTTCGTGCTCCCGCTGCAGATCGGCTCGCCCGACGTGGCGTTCCCCCGGTTGAACGCGTTCTCGTACTGGCTGTACCTCTTCGGCGGCCTGATCGTGATGTCGGGCTTCATCACCCCCGGTGGTGCGGCTGACTTCGGCTGGTTCGCGTACACGCCGCTGAGCAACGCCATCCACTCGCCGGGTGTCGGCGCCGACCTGTGGATCTCCGGCCTGGTGATCGGCGGTCTCGGCACCATCCTCGGCGCGGTGAACATGATCACCACCGTGGTCTGCCTGCGCGCGCCCGGCATGACGATGTTCCGGATGCCGATCTTCACCTGGAACATCCTGGTGACGTCGGTGCTGGTGCTCCTCGCGTTCCCGATCCTCACCGCGGCGCTGCTCGGCCTGCTGGCCGACCGCCATCTCGGTGCCCACGTGTTCGACCCCGCCAACGGCGGCGTGATCCTGTGGCAGCACCTCTTCTGGTTCTTCGGGCACCCCGAGGTCTACATCGTCGCGTTGCCGTTCTTCGGCATCGTGTCGGAGATCTTCCCGGTGTTCAGCCGCAAGCCGATCTTCGGTTACAACGGCCTGGTCTACGCGACGCTCGGCATCGCGGCACTGTCCGTCGCCGTGTGGGCGCACCACATGTACGCGACCGGCGCCGTGCTGCTGCCGTTCTTCGCCTTCATGACGTTCCTCATCGCGGTCCCGACCGGTGTGAAGTTCTTCAACTGGATCGGCACGATGTGGAAGGGCCAGCTGACGTTCGAGACGCCCATGCTGTTCAGCATCGGCTTCATCGTCACGTTCCTCTTCGGTGGCCTCTCCGGCATCCTGCTGGCCGCGCCCGCGATCGACTTCCACGTGTCCGACACGTACTTCGTCGTCGCGCACTTCCACTACGTGCTCTACGGCACGATCGTGTTCGCGACCTTCGCCGGCATCTACTTCTGGTTCCCGAAGATCACCGGCCGGTTCCTCGACGAGCCGCTCGGCAAGCTGCACTTCTGGACGACGTTCCTCGGTTTCCACGCGACGTTCCTCGTCCAGCACTGGCTGGGCAACGAGGGCATGCCGCGCCGGTACGCCGACTACCTCGCCTCGGACGGCTTCACGACGCTGAACATGATCTCGACGATCGGTGCCTACATCCTGGGCGCGTCGACGCTGCCGTTCATCTGGAACGTCTTCCGGTCCTACCGCTTCGGTGAGGTCGTGACGGCGGACGACCCGTGGGGCTACGGCAACTCGCTCGAGTGGGCCACGTCGTCCCCGCCGCCGCGGCACAACTTCACCGAGCTGCCCCGGATCCGTTCCGAGCGCCCGGCGTTCGAGCTGCACTACCCACACATGATCGAGCGCATCCGGAACGAGGGTCACGTGACCTTCACCGGCAAGACGATCGCTCACGAGAACGCGAAGCCCGCGCCGTCCGAGATGGCGGGCGCGGCGATCCAGTCCGGTACGGCCTCCGAGAAGTCGGAGTCCGACCACAAGTAACCTGCCAGTAACAGGTTCAACGTCGAGCCCCGGCTGCTTCCACGCGGTCGGGGCTCTTCGCGTCTACGAGGAGACGACGACGTGAAAACGCCCGTGCTCATCACCGTGACCGGCCCCGACAAGCCCGGTGTCTCCTCCGTGCTCTTCGCAGTGCTGACCAGGCACGGCGTCGAGGTGCTGGACGTGGAGCAGGTCGTGATCAGGGGACGGCTGGTGCTCGGTGCGCTGGTCTCGACCGACCACGATCCTGAGGGCCTGCAGGAGTCCGTCGAGCAAGCCATGGCCACGGTCTCGATGCACGTGGAGATCGAGATCGGCGCGGACTCGAAGCGCACCGCGCGGCTGGAGTCGTCGCACGTGCTGATCGTGCTGGGCCGCCCCGTGACGGCGCGGGCGTTCACCGAGGTCGCGCGCCGGTTGGCGTCGCTCGGCGTGAACATCGACGCGATCCGCGGCGTCGCCGACTACCCCGTCACCGGCCTTGAGCTGCGGGTTTCGGTCGCCGACGACACGATGGAGAACGACGCGGAGCTGCGGTCCGCGCTGGCCGACGTGTCGGTGCGGGTGGGCCTGGACATCGCGGTCGAGCGGGCCGGTCTGACGCGCAGGGCCAAGCGCCTGGTGGTGTTCGACGTCGACTCCACGCTCATCCAGGGCGAGGTGATCGAGATGCTGGCCGCGCACGTCGGGTGCGAGGAGCAGGTGCGCGAGATCACGGAGGCGGCGATGCGTGGCGAGCTCGACTTCGCCGAGTCGCTGCGGCGCCGGGTCGCACTGCTGGAGGGCTCGACGCGAAGGTGCTGGACGAGGTCGGCAAGTCGCTGGAGCTCACGCCCGGCGCGCGTACGACGGTCCGCACGCTGAAGCGTCTCGGCTTCTTCTGCGGTGTCGTGTCGGGCGGGTTCACGTCGGTGATCAAGGGTCTCGTCGACGACCTCGGCCTGGACTTCTGCGCGGCGAACACGCTGGAGATCGTCGACGGCAAGCTGACCGGTCAGGTGGTCGGCGAGATCGTCGACCGGCCTGGCAAGGCGGTGGCGCTGCGCCGGTTCGCCGAGGAGGCGGGCGTGTCGCTGGCGCAGTGCGTGGCGGTCGGTGACGGCGCGAACGACATCGACATGCTGGGCGCGGCCGGTCTGGGCATCGCGTTCAACGCCAAGCCGGCGCTGCGCGAGGTCGCCGACACCGCGCTGTCGCACCCGTTCCTGGACGCCGTGCTGTTCATCCTCGGCGTGACGCGGGCCGAGGTGGAGGCCGCGGACGCCGCTGACGGCCTGGAGCTGACCCGGCTGTGATGATCCTCGACCTGATCGCGTCCAGGAACTACGCAGCCAAAAACGATTTGGGCGAGTCCGAAGTCCGCGCGATGCCGATGGTGTTGCGCATCGAACGCACGTCGCCGCCTTCCCGGACGGCACTGCTGGAAGCCGCGGCCGCCTCCGCGGTCGCGGTGTGCCTCGACCCGCGTGCCGACGTCGGCGGGGAGTGGCACGAGGCCGTGCGGGCGTGGGTGGCCGGGCGGATCCGCAAGGTGTCGCGGCGGGCCCGTGGCGTGCAGTGGGACGCCGTGCAGGAGCTGCCGGGCGTGACGATCACCGTGGACGGTGCGTCGGTCCGTTCGTTGCTGCCCGTCCTGGTGTCGGAGACGCCTCGGGAGGTCGCGAAGCTGCAGATCTCCGGCTCCGACCTGCCGGTGGACGAGCCGGGCCCGGTGCCTGCAGGGGCGCGGCTGCTGTACGTGAACCCGCGCGTCGAGATGTCGGCGGGCAAGCTCGCGGCTCAGGTCGGACACGCGTCGATGCTGCTGGCGCCGCGGCTGTCCGAGGACGAGCTGAAGGAATGGGCGTCGCTGGACTACCGGTGTGCGGTCCGGACGCCTTCCGTCGCCGAGTGGGACTCGCTGATCCACCGCGGCGACGTCGTGGCCGTGCGGGATGCGGGCTTCACGGAGGTCGAGCCGGGCACGACGACGGTGCTCGCTGTGTGAGGGTGCTGTTTGAAAGCACGCGAATCGGGTAAATCCCCAGCTCGTGGGCTTACTCGACGCGCTCGACGCGCGGCTCGGTGACGGGCTGGAGAACGTGCTGTGCTCCCACCACGCCAGAAGACTGCGCCGGTTGGGCTGGGGAGAGGTGCTGGACGGCGACGGCGCGGGGTGGTTCACCCCGCGCCGCCCTGTCCAGCACGGCAACAAGATCGAGATCCTGATCGACGGCGCCACGGCGTTTCCCGTGGTGTCTCAGGCGATCGAGAAGGCGCAGAAGTACGTCCACATCGCGAACTGGCACGCCTCAGCGGACTTCCGGCTGACCCGCGAGCCGGGAGCGCCGCAGCTGCGCGAGCTGCTTTCGGCCGCCGCGGAACGGGTTCCGGTGCGCGTGCTGCTGTGGGCGGGCCCGCCGATCCCGTTCTTCGAGCCGACGCGCAAGCGGGCTGAAGCGGCTCAGCGCGAGTTCCTGGAGTGCGGCGCGGTCCGGTGCGAACTGGACGCACGCGAACGAACCCTGCACTGCCACCACGAGAAGATCGTGATCGTCGACGACGTCGCGTTCGTCGGAGGCCTCGACATGACGGCGGTCGAAGGCGATCGCCACGACTCGCCGGAGCACCCGCCGCGTGATCTCGGCTGGCACGATCACGTGGCGCGGCTGGAGGGACCGGTGGTGGCCGAGGTGGCGGCCCACTTCGCCGCGCGGTGGCTGGAGATCGCGGGGGAGACCCTGCCCGCGCCAGAGGCGCCGCCCGAAGCCGGACCGTCGTCGGTGCAGCTGGTGCGGACGATTCCGGAGCGGACCTACGGGTTCTCGCCGCACGGGGACTTCAGCCTGCTCGACTCGTACCTGCGGGCGCTGCGGTCCGCCAAGTCGTTGATCTACTTGGAGAACCAGTTCCTGTGGTCGCCGGAGATCACCGAGGTGCTGATCGAGAAGCTGCTCCGGCCGCCGACGCCGGAGTTCCGGATGGTGCTGTTGCTGCCGCAGAAGCCCAGCAACGGCGCCGACACCACCCGCGGGCAGCTCGGCCGATTGCTCGACGCAGACGCCGACGGACGGCTGGTCGCTGCAACCCTTGTCGCACATGGCGATGCTCCGATCTACGTACACGCCAAGCTGTCCGTTGTGGACGATCAATGGCTTTCGGTCGGTTCGGCGAACCTCAACGAGCACTCGTTGTTCAACGACACCGAGGTCAACGTGGTGACCGACGACGCCGCGGTCGCTCGCGGCACGAGGCTGCGCCTGTGGGCCGAGCACCTGGCCGCGGACGTGTCGGGACCGGTCGACGAGGTGGTCGACCAGGTCTGGCGGCGCGCTTTGAAGGGCCGCTCACGGGTGATGGAGCTACCTGGGGTGTCACGGCGAGCTGGAAGGCTGCAAGGACCGTTACGTGGATTGCTGGTCGACGGCTGATCTCTGGGTCTAGTTTGGCGAAGTGGCCAACGAGGTGACGATCCCGCTGCTGCCGTGCGCCTCCATCGACGAGGTCGCCGAGTTCTACGTGATGCTCGGGTTCACGATCACGCACCGGCAGCGGCGTCCGAACCCGTATCTGTCGGTGCGGCGGGAGGACGTCAACCTCCACTTCTTCGGCATTCGCGGCCACGATCCGGAGCAGTCGTACAGCTCGTGCCTGATCCAGGTGGACGACACGCGGGAGCTGTTCGAGGCGTTCGCCCACGGCATGCGGACCGTGTACGGGATGGTGCCGCTGTCCGGCATACCCCGGATGACAAGGCCTCGGCGCGACGGCTTCCTCGTCGTCGATCCCGGTGGCAACTGGATCCGGATCGTGCCGGCGGTGCGCGAGCGGGAACCCGCGCCCACGCGGCTGGCCAGGGCGCTGGACAGCGCGGTGACGCTCGCCGGGTCGCACGGGGCGGAGCGGCAGGCGCTGAGGATTCTCGAAGGGGCGTTGGCGCGGGAGGTGCACGCCTCGGAGGAGGAGCGGATTCAGGCCGAGGAGTTCAGGGCCAAGTTGCTCGCCCGGCTTGGCTTGCACAGTTGACTTCGGCGTCTGCAAGTACCGAGCCTTTTCCATCTTCATGATGTGCGCCACGAGGCGCTTGATGTTCGAGCGAGGGTGAGAGGCCCTTGCCGCCTGGTCGTCGCAGCGGCTGGGTGAAGCTGGGAGCAGTCTGACCTGGGGAACGCCGGGGAGGGCGGAAAGCAGCTCTGACAACGCCGGGACGTGCCAGTACTGCCAGATGGTGCGGGTTCGGCTAGCGAGGCCCGAGGGTGCAGCGTGAGCGAACCAGTGGTTGACGCCCCGTAAGAGTGGAACCGGCTCCAATCTGGCGGATATGGGCCGGGGTGCAGTGCACGGTTCCCTGATTTCTCGCGGGGGGCCGACTCTATGGCCGTCTCTCATGGTCGGTGTGGAGGCCACGCTGAAGGTCTGCGGCGTAGGCGTGGCGATGCTGCCGGGGTAGAGCTGGGCGCCTGCCGGGCTGATCGAACATCGAGTGAACGTGGGAACCGTCCGTGACCGCCCTGTCCTCAGGCGTCCAGCCTGCGGGGCGGGGCAGGTTCGTTGCCGGCTGAGGGTCACGGGTGGGGCGGAGGTCTCGTAGTAGTCCGAGCACGCGAGAGGCGTGCACATGGCGAAGGGGACCAGTGATTCTGCGACGGAGGATGCTGGAATGCCGGGAGGACGCGGGTGAATACCCGTGAACCGGAGCTGGTCTTGTATTGGGCTGAGCGCCGGGTACTGGAGATCCAGGCCAAGTTGCACCGTTGGGCGATCGAGGATCCTGATCGCCGGTTTGATGATCTGTTCAATCTCGTGGTCGATCCCGCGTTCTTGTTGGTGGCGTGGGAAAGGGTGCGGAGCAACAAGGGCGCGCGCACCGCTGGTGTGGACGGGGCGACGGTGGCCTGTATTCGTGACGGGCAAGGGGTCGAGGTGTTCCTCGATCAGTTGCGGTCGCGAGTGAGGGGCGGTGGTTTCCGTCCGGTTCCGGTGCGGGAGCGGATGATTCCCAAGTCTGGTGGCAGGTTGCGCCGGTTGGGCATCCCGACCGTGGCGGATCGGGTGGTGCAGGCGTCGTTGAAGCTGGTGCTGGAACCCGTGTGGGAGGCGGATTTTCAGCCGTGCT
>NZ_VSRL01000139.1 GCF_012184385.1 Lentzea indica | reverse complement strand
GACTCCGGATACTTCGACGGACGAGCCATAACAAACATCCTCTCGCCCAACAGCACCGCTGTCAGGACTCAAGGTGTCCGGCATCCGGGGGCAACTCCAGTGCGACTCGTGACGGGACCACCCCACACCAAACGCAACCCACCCACGCAACAGGCAGCCGCCGTAAGCAACCGGCGTGCCATCAACCCGCGCACGGCGCTGGACCCCCGATCAGATTGCCGGGGGTCTGGGGGCAGAGCCCCCAGGGGAACCACGCAACAGCAACCCGCCAACGCCAAACAACCACCTACGGCAAGAGCGCGCACGCTAACGCAGGCGTCCCCCTGATCCGGGAACCCCTACATCTCAACGTACTCACAGGGTCCGACAAGATCACCCACACGCAAACCCCACCCCAATTGGTCTAAACCTTGACAGCCAAGTCCACACCCTGAAACCGTGACCCTTCGCCGCCACCACAAGGTTCCCCCTTGCCCTGGAGGATGGCGTGAAATCAAAGAGAGTGCGGGCCGCACTCACAGCGCTGGTGATCGCCGGATCGGGAGTACTGGTGACCGGAACAGCAGAAGCGGCGACCACACTGCAAGAGCTGGTCCCCCAGCCAGTCCAGATCCAAGCCCGCCCGGACATCACCTTCACCCTCACCGCGGCGGCCAAGATCCAGCTGGGCCCGGACACCGCCCGCAAGCCGGCCGAGCTCCTGGCAGGAATCCTCCGCCCGTCCACCGGCTTCGCACTGCCGATCGCAGACGGCGTAACAGGCGAAGGCATCGTCCTGCTCAACGGCGCAGACCCGAAAACCGGCCCAGAGGGCTACCAGCTGGACGTGACCCCGAAGCAGGTGGTCATCCGCGCCAACACCGCGGCAGGCCACTTCAACGGCGTCTCCACGCTCCGCCAGCTCCTCCCCGCCAAGATCGAGGCGAAGACCAAGCAGGCAGGCCCCTGGACCGTTCCCGGCGCCAGCATCCTCGACCACCCGAGGTACCAGCACCGCGGCGCCATGCTCGACGTGAGCAGGCACTTCTTCACGCCGGACCAGGTCAAGCGCTACATCGACCAGATCGCCGCCTTCAAAATCAACTACTTCCACCTCCACCTCAGCGACGACCAGGGCTGGCGCCTGGAGATCAAGAGCTGGCCGGAGCTCACCAAGATCGGTGGCAGCACGGAGGTGGGCGGCCGCAAGGGCCAGCTGTTCTACACCCAGGACCAGTACAAGGACCTCGTCGCTTACGCGGCCAACCGGGGCATCACAGTCATCCCCGAGTTCGACATGCCAGGCCACACCAACGCCGCGCAGGCGTCGTACGCCGAACTGAACTGCGACGGCAAGAAGCGTCCCCTGTACACCGGCACGGACGTGGGCTTCTCCTCCCTCTGCATCAGCAAGGAGATCACGTACAAGTTCATCGAGGACGTGGTCAGGGAAGTCTCGGCGATCACGCCCGGCCCGTACTTCCACATCGGCGGCGACGAGGCGCTGAGCACCCCGGACGCGGACTACGTGAAGTTCATGAACCGCGTGCTGCCGATCGTCAAGAAGTACGGCAAGACGACGACGGGCTGGCACGAGTTCATCAAGACCACCAAGGACACCGCGCTCGTCCCCCAGTTCTGGGGCACGACGAGGTCCGAGCCCAACGTGGCCGCGGCGGCGCAGCGGGGCAACAAGATCCTGATGTCGCCCGCGAACCGGATCTACCTCGACATGAAGTACAACAAGAACACCAAGCTCGGCCTGGACTGGGCCGGCCTCGTCGAGGTCAAGGACGCCTACAGCTGGAACCCCGGCGCGTACCTCAGCGGCGTGACCGAGACGAGCATCAGGGGCGTCGAGGCTCCACTGTGGACGGAGACCATCAGGACCTCCGCCGACATCGAGTACATGGCATTCCCGCGCCTCCCGGTGGCCGCCGAGCTCGGCTGGTCGACGGCCGCCACCCACAACTGGGACCGCTTCGCGCCACGGCTGGGCGCGCAGGGACCGCGCTGGAAGATCCAGGGCATCAACTTCTACGCGAGCACCCAGGTGCCCTGGAAGAAGTAGCCCTCTAGAAGTAGCCCTGCGCGCGGTCGGAGTAGCTGACCAGCAGGTGCTTCACGCGGCGGTACTCGGCGAGCGCGGCGGTGTTCGCCGGGTACGCGTAGTAGTTGTTGACCCACACCCGCTCGGCGCGCAGCTCCTGGCCGACGTTGTGCGCCAGCACCACGTCGCGGCACCAGATGCCGGCGCCGAGCTGGGCCGTGGCCTCGTTGGCGATCTTCACCGCGTCGTCGCGATCGTCGAACCTCGTCACCGACACGACCGGACCGAGCACGTCGTCGGCGAAGACCGCGGAACGGTGATCGCCCTCGAAGATCGTGGGCTGGAAGTAGTGGCCGTCGGCCTCGCCGCCGGTCACCAGTCGCGCGCCTTCCGCCTTCCCGCGCTCGACGTACTCGAGAACCCGGTCGCGCTGCGCGAGGCTGACCAGAGCGCCGACCATGGTGTCGGTGTCGAGCGGGTCGCCCGTGCGGAGGTTCCGCGTGCGCTCGGTGGCCAGGTGCAGCAGTTCCTCGTAGACGGCGGTCTGGATCAGCGCACGCGACGGGGCCGTGGAGACCTCGCCCTGGTTGGCCGCGAACATCGCGAAGCCTTCCAGCGCCTTGTCCAGGAAGCTGTCGCGTTGCGCGGTGACGTCGGAGAAGAAGATGTTTGGGCAACGACCCGACACGACCGGGTGGTCATCGGACCCGGTGATCACGTTCACCACACCGGGCGGGAGCAGGTCCGCGATCACACCGAGGAGAACATGGATCGACGCCGGCGTCTGCAGGGCGGGCTCCAGCACCACGGCGTTGCCGGCTGCCAGCGCGGGAGCCAGCACACGGCCAGCGTTCATCAGCGGGAACGTCCACGACACGCGTTCGTGCACCACGCCGAGCGGCTGGAACGTGCGGTAGTCGCAGGTGTTGCGGCCGAGCTGCTCGACCTCGCCCACCTCGGTGCGGATGACGGCGGCGAACTGGCGGAACTGCTCGATCAGCAGCGGCACGTCGGCGACCAGGGCCTCGCGCACCGGCTTGCCGTTGTCCCACGTCTCGGCGACCGCGAGCTCGGTCGCGTGCTCCTCGACCCGGTCGGCGATCTCGCACAGGACCGTGGCGCGTTCTCGTGCCGTGGTGTTCCCCCACGCCCGTGCGGCGCCACTGGCCGCGTGCAGGGCGCGTGCGCGGTCGGCGTCGGTACCACGTGCGACCTCCGTGAACACCTCGCCGGTCACCGGCGTGACGTTCTCGACGTAGTCACCGGACACCGGCGACACGTAGTCGCCGCCGATGAAGTGGTCGTACCTCGGCCGGTACGCGACCACGCTGCCGGGCTGACCCGGTGCCGCGTACTGCGTCATTCTCGACTCCTGCTGGATGAACGGCGTGCTCGATGAACGGCCCGCTGGAAGATCAGGGTGGGGGAAGTGAGAAAGTAGGCCGCAGAACGTTGCATGCTCGTTGCAAGCCGTGGATGGATCAGTGACCCACGACCCCATGCAACACGCACTGTTGCTGAGTCGCGTAAGAGACGCCGTGTTGAGTGGTACTCGCACGGTGAATTCGCCACGCTCGGTGATTTCCGCGTCGTGGCAACGGTCACTCGCGGCCAACGTGGATCCCGACCTGCACACCGCCCCGACGGTGTTCGCCGCTGACGAACTGCCGGATCTGCGCGAACGACACCCGCTGCACCCGAGCCTGCCGTTGCTGCGCGAGACCCTGCTGGGCTTCGCGGAAGAGGCCGGGCACATCATGATCGTCGCGGACGCGCAGGGCCACATCCTGTGGTGCGAGGGCGCCAAGGACACCCGCGGGAGCGCCGAGGACGTCGGTCTGGCCGAAGGAACGCGCTGGTCGGAAGACGCGGCGGGAACGAACGGGATGGGCACCGCGCTGGCGGTGAACTCGGCCGTCACGGTCCACTCTGCCGAGCACCTCGTGCGGACCTATCACCACTGGACGTGCGCGGCGAGCCCCATCCGCGACCCGGACTCCGGCAAGACGATCGGCGTCGTCGATCTGAGCGGCCCGATCGAGACGGTCCATCCCTCCATGGTGGCTTTGGTGTCCGCATCGGCCCGGCTCGCCGAGTCGGAGATGCTCGCCAGGATGCACACGCAGGACGAGGAGCTGCGGGCACGCAACATGCGGCACCTGATGGCGTTGCGCGGTGAGCCGGGCGCGTTGCTCAGCCCGACCGGGCGGGTCGTCGCGGTCGAGCCGTACGGGCTGGTGCCGTCGCGCGTCGACGTCTCCAGCGACCGGGTTCAGCTGCCGGACGGCCGCGAGGCGGTGCTGGAGCCGCTCGCCCAGGGCTACCTGCTGCGCGTGCCCCGGCAGCGGCACGTGCGGCGGTCGGTGCTGTCGCTGTCGTTCCTGCTGCCGGAGCCCAAGGTGGTGCTGGACGGACGCGAGGTGCCGATCTCGTTGCGGCACGCGGAGATCCTGTGCGCGCTGACGTTGCACGGCAGGCTGTCCGCCGACCAGCTCGCGCTGCGGCTCTACGGCGAACGCGGCAACCCCACGACCGTGCGCGCCGAGCTGCACCGGCTGCGCGCCCAGCTGGGCACCGACGTGCTGGCAACCAGGCCGTATCGCCTGACCGCGGACGTCGAAGCGGACTTCCTGGCGGTGCGGGCCGCGTGCAAGGACGGCGACGTGCCGCTGACCGCCTCCCGGTACCGAGGCTCACTACTGCGGCGCTCCGAAGCGCCGTTCGTGCTCGCCGAGCGGGACGACCTCGCGACCGGCGTGCGCAAGGCCGTCCTGTCGCGCGGCGACGCGAACGCGCTGTGGACGTTCACCCAGACCGACTCGGGCGAACACGACGTCGAGGCACTGGAACAGCTGGTCAGGCTGCTCCCGGCAGACGACGTGCGACTCGCGATCGCCACCGCGCGGCTGAGGAGACTCAGTCAGGACGATTGACAAGAGTCTCGCGAACTGAATATCTTCCTTGCTAAGAGACTTAGTAGGGGAGGCTGTCATGCGCGTACTCATCATCGGAGCGGGGACCGGTGGCCTGTGCCTGGCGCACGGGCTGAAGAAGGCCGGCGTGGACGTGGCGCTGTTCGAACGCGACCGCACGCCGCGCAGCATGTTGATCGGCTACCGGGTCGGGATCAGCCCGGACGGGAGCAAAGCGCTGCACAGCTGCTTACCACCGGACGTGTTCGCCGAGTTCGTCCGCACCACGGCCCGGCCGCCGCAGCGGATCAACATGCGGACCGAGAAGTACGGGGAGCTCCTGGTCGGCGAGTTGCCCCAGGGCATGGACGACAGCCGCAGCGAGAAGTCGGTCAGCCGGATCGCGATGCGCACGGCGCTGCTCAACGGCATGGAGGACGTCGTCCGGTTCGACAAGACGTTCACGCACTTCAGCCGCAACGACGACGGCTCCGTGACCGCGTTCTTCGACGACGGCACATCGGAGACCGGTGACGTGCTGGTCGGCGCGGACGGCGCACAGTCCAAGGTCCGCAAGCAGTACCTGCCGCACGCGAAGATCGCGGACACCGGCATCACGACGATCGCGGGCAAGCTTCCGCTCACGCCGCAGAACGCGAAGCTGCTGCCACCGCAGGCCGACGGCGCCGTCACGCTGCTGTACGGCTCCAAGGGCGCCTTCGTGATCATCCACGTCATGCGGTTCGACGGCGCGGGGGTCGAGGACGACTACATCATGTGGGGCTACGCGGCCTCGCACGACAAGTTCCCCGACCTGAAGGGCCTGAGCCAGGAGCAGCTCAAGCAGGTCGTGCTGGCCATGACGCCGAAGTTCCACCCGAACCTGCGGGAGCTCTTCCGGCTGGCCGATCCGGAGACCGTGTTCCAGATCAAGGTCCGCACGTCCGAGCCGCTGGAGCCGTGGAAGTCGAGCAATGTCACGCTGATCGGCGACGCGGTGCACCTGATGACACCCGGCCGCGGCATCGGCGCCAACACGGCGTTGCGGGACGCCGAGCTGTTGTGCCGCAAGCTGATCGAAGCACACCAGGGAAAAAACCCGGTTCAGGCGATCTCCGAGTACGAGCGGGAGATGATCAAGTACGGGTTCGAGGCCGTGCTGGCGTCGCGCGAGCAGATGGACGGCAACGGCGCGATCCACAAGCCCGTGATCGGCCGGCTCGTGCTGGCCTTCATGCGGACGTTCCTGCGCGTCACCAACGCGGTGCCGGCGCTCAAGCGGAAGATGCTGGCCAGGGACGCCGCTGACCGTGATCACGTAAATTCAGCGCATGAGGTGGTTCACGCCGGGTGAGGTGGTCGTGCGGCGCGAGGTGCTGCACGGCAAGGTCTGGTCGGAGATGCCGACGAGGGTGATCGTCGACGAGCCGGGGCTGCTCGCGGTGTTCGTGGAACCGGGCACCCGGCTCACCTACCCCGATCATCACCACCCTCACCCGTGGGACAAGCCGGAACGCGGGTTCTGGCGGGGGCACGGCAAGCTCATGCTGCACCGCCCCGGCGACGCCTACTCCGTCGACCTGTTCTGGAAGGGCGACGACCGGGTGTTCGGCAACTACTACCTGAACCTCCAGGCGCCCTACCGCCGCGTCGAGGACGGGTTCGAGACGCTCGACCACGCCCTGGACTACACGCTCGCACCGGACGGCACGTGGGAGCAGCGCGACCTCGACGAGTTCGAGGAGCAGGTCGCGTCGGGCAAGTACTCGGCGGAGGAGGCCGAGGCGATCAGGGCGGAGGGGCTCAAGATCGAGAAGATGCTGGCGTCCGGCGAGATCTGGTGGGACACGGCCTGGGCGGACTGGCACCCGTCGACGGTGTGGCGATGAAAGTCCGGCCCCTCACGTTCGACACGCTCGTCGCCGAGATCGTCTCCCGCATCAGCGCGATGGACGGCCGGGTGCGCGTGCTCGTCGACGGAGCGCCCGCCGCCGAACCGGGGAAGCTCGCGGACGCCGTAGTGGAACCGTTGCGCGCCTTCGGCCGATCGGTGCAGCGCGTGTCCACTGAGGACTTCCTACGACCGGCGTCGGTGCGGCTGGAACACGGCCGCACCGACCCGTACTCCTACCGGCACGACTGGTTCGACTTCAACGGCCTGCAACGCGAAGTGCTCGATCCCGCGCTGGACGGCAAGGTGCTGCCGTCGCTGTGGAACGCGGCCACCGACAGGGCCAGCCGCGCCGAGTACGTGGACGTGCCGGAGAACGGCGTGGTGATCGTCGACGGCACCCTGCTGCTGGACCGCTGGCTGCCGGCCGAGCTGACCGTGCACCTGTGGCTGTCCCCCGGCGCCCTGAAGCGCAAGACCGCCGAAGAGTGGACGCTGCCGGCCTTCGACGACTACGAGCCGGTGGCGGACCTGTTCGTGCGCTACGACCACCCGGATCGACCGGGTCTGGTCGAGTCGTGAACCGGCCCTCCCGCTGCGGACGTGAACGGCAACACTTTGCGGACCGTGGTGCCGGAGAACCGGTAACCTCGCAGGCATGTGGCGGCCGGAGACCAGGACCCGAGCGATGCTGATGCTCGCGGTCTTCCTGCCTGCCCTCTACGCCTTCACGCTGTTCTCCTCGCCGACCGAGGTCGTCGCGGCCGTGACCGCGCTCGCCCTCGCGCTGATCGTCGTGGTCGCGCTGGTGCCGCTGTCGGTGGCACCGGCGCGGTCGCTGTCGATCCGGGAACGAGCGCAGCGGTCAGCCCAACTGCGGCTGCGCAATCCTGACGCGGCAGGCAGGCCCCGTCCTCGAGCACCGGGATGCCGGACGTTCTGACGTCCTGCTCATCCCCAACTCGATACGGAGACCCAACCCTTGTTCGCTGACCTGGGCGCTGCCCTGGCGAGCCTCGGCACGCCCGCGCTCGCCATCGTTCTGTTCACGATCGTCGTCCGGCTCGCGCTGCACCCGCTGGCCCGCGCGGCCGTGCGCGGCGAGAAGGCCAAGGCCAAGCTCGCCCCGGAGATCCAGAAGCTGCAGAAGAAGTACGGCAAGGACCTGATGCGGCTCTCGGAGGAGTCGCAGAAGGTCTACAAGCGCAACGGCGTCTCGATGTTCGCGGGCATGCTGCCGATGCTCGCGACGGCACCGTTCTTCATGGTCATGTACCAGATCGTCACGACCCCCAACCCCCTCCTGGAGGGGACGATTTTCGGGGTTTCGCTAAGTGCTCATTTCGTGAGCAGTTTCGCCTGGGTGTTCTTCGTGCTGTTCGGCCTGCTCGCGGCGGTGGCCTATGTGACCGTGCGGTGGCAGCAGTCGCGGATGACCACAACGCCCACTCCCGGCTTCATGACCGGGCTCCTCAAGGTGCTGCCGTTCGGCACGATCCTGGTGGCCGCGTACCTGCCGCTGGCAGCCGGGTTGTACCTGCTCACCACGACGACGTGGACGATCGCGGAACGGGCGTTGCTCTACCGCATCCTGAGCTGAAGCTGGGCGACGAGCCGGACGAGCGGGTCGTCCAGGTCGAGGTCGATTCTCTTGAGCCGGTACCTCAGCGTGTTGGGGTGGACGTGCAGCCGATCCGCTGCGGCTCGCACGTCACCCAGCGCGTCCAGGTAGGCCAGCAGCGACTTGGCCAGTTCGGGATCGAGTGCGTCGATCCTCGGATCGCGGATCCGCGGATTGTCCTGGAGCAGGGCCAGGATCTCGCTGACGAGGACCTGTGACCTCACGTCGGCGAGCGTCGCCACCTCGGCGTCGAGGTCGCGGGCCATCGCGTCGAGCACGCGTTCGGCCTCCTGCCGGGAAATCCTGACCTCGTCCAAAGTGGACACCGTGGATCCGACAGCGGCCTGGACGTTCGTGTGCAGGTGCCGGCGGGCGGTGGTGACGATTTCCCGTGTCAGGTTCAGGAGCTGGGCGTTCGGGGCGAGGTCCGGCAGCAGGACGTAGGTGCGGCCACCGGACTCGCTGACCAGGGCGCTGCGCCGGTACGCCGCCGCGTGCACGGAGATCAGGCCGGTCATCTCGGCGCGGCGGAGCTCGTGTTCGCTGCGGTCGCCTTCGCCGTCTCTCAACGCGAAGACCACGACGGCGGCGGGCTTCTTCGGGTCGGCGCCGATCTGGCCGGCGACCGTGGCGGCGTCCATCCGGCCGGTCAGCAACGCGGCGAGGAGGTTCTCCCGGAACCGCGACGTGGGCTGGTTGCGCTGCTGGATCAGGTGCGGGGCGGTGACGCGGGCGGCGCCGAGCAGCGCCCGTTCCGCCTGCTCGGTCAGCGGCTGGTCGCCCTCCTGCACCCAGATCGCGCCGAGCGGCTGCGTGCCCGCGTGGATGCCGACGGCGATGCGGCGGCGGATGCCGAGCTCGGGACGTTCGTCGATCCGCACGACCTCTTCTGACGATCGGAGGAGGTTGTAGACGCCCCACTCCCGCAGCATCTTCAGGTACGGCTCCGGGCCCTGGCGGCCGAGGATGGAGAGCCGGCGCAGTTCGTCGACCTCGTCGGACGAGCGGGAGTAGGCGAGCACTCGGCTCGCGGTGTCCTCGATGCTGACGATGCCGCCGGTCAGCGTCGCAATCGTTTGCGCGAGCGCAAACAGGTCGCCGAGAACCTCGCCGTCGTCGGTCGTGGTCGTGAGCACGCCCTTGGCGAGTGACTCGAGGTGACCCCAGCGGACCTCGGGACGGACTTCCAGCAACGCCACACCCGCGTCGGTGGCCGCTTGTTCGAGCGCTTGCGAGCTTTCTTTGACCGCGACCGCCGCGGCTTTCGCCCGTCCGGCCGCCCTGATCAGCGGCAACGCGGCACGCCCTCGTGCGCCGATCAGCAGGGCGAGGTCTCCTGCCGCGACGTCCGGAGGGTCGTCCGGATCCATGATCACGACATCGCGCACGTCGACCTCCAGGCCGTTGGGCGCGACCTGCAGTTCGACGAGTGGATCGCCGAGCGCGATGAGGATGTGCCGGAGGCTCATGGTTGTTCGATCGTACATCCGAGATGGTGAATCTTGGCTGGTCGCACAACGGCCCGTGACGTGCGCGGACTTACGGTTCTAGCCACCGAGCACGATTCGAAGAGGAGTTGCGAGTGGACGCGGTCACCCAGGTTCCCGCCCCGGTCAACGAGCCGGTCCTGCAGTACGCCCCCGGTACCCCGGAGCGCGCCGAGCTGCAGGCGAGGCTGGCCGAGCTGCAGAAGGAGCCGCTCGAGCTGACTCTGACCATCGGTGGCGAACAGCGCATGGGTGGCGGCGCGCGTGTCGACGTCGTCCAGCCGCACAACCACCGCTCCGTGCTCGGCACCCTGGCCGGCGCGACCCAGCAGGACACCCAGGACGCGTTGCGCGCGGCCCGTGAGGCTGCCCCTGCGTGGCGCGCGATGTCGTTCGACGACCGCGCGGCGATCCTGCTCCGCGCCGCCGACCTGCTCGCCGGCCCGTGGCGTTCGACGCTCAACGCCGCCACGATGCTCGGCCAGTCGAAGACCGCGATCCAGGCCGAGATCGACGCCGCGTGCGAGCTGATCGACTTCTGGCGCTTCAACGTGCAGTTCGCCCGGAACTTGCTGGCCGAGCAGCCGATCTCCTCCCCCGGCGTGTGGAACCGCACCGACCACCGCCCGCTCGAGGGCTTCGTCTACGCGATCACGCCGTTCAACTTCACCGCCATCGCCGGCAACCTGCCGACCGCGCCCGCGCTGATGGGCAACGTGGTGCTGTGGAAGCCGTCGCCGACCCAGTCGTTCGCGGCGCACCTCACCATGCGGCTGCTGGAAGAGGCGGGCATGCCGCCCGGCGTGATCAACCTGCTGCCCGGTGACGGCCTGGCCGTCTCCGAGGTGGCGCTGAACTCCCCCGACCTCGCTGGCATCCACTTCACCGGTTCCACGGCGACGTTCCAGCGGCTTTGGGCGCAGGCCGGCGCGAACATCGCGAACTACCGCTCGTACCCGCGGATCGTCGGCGAGACCGGCGGCAAGGACTTCGTGCTGGCGCACCCGTCGGCCGACCCCGACGTGCTGCGCGTCGCTTTGATCCGCGGTGCTTTCGAGTACCAGGGCCAGAAGTGCTCCGCCGCGTCGCGCGCCTACGTGCCGCGCTCGGTGTGGAACAAGATCAAGGACCAGTTCCTGGCCGAGGTCGAGGCATTGACCTACGGCGACGTCACCGACTTCTCCAACTTCGGTGGCGCGGTGATCGACCGCCGCTCGTTCGACAAGCTGTCGGGCGTGCTGCAGGCCGCGCGTGCGGACTCCTCGCTGGAGATCGCCGCCGGTGGCACCGCTGACGACTCCGACGGTTTCTTCGTGCGGCCGACCGTGCTCGTCGGTTCCGACCCGTCGAACTCCGTCTTCACCACCGAGTTCTTCGGCCCCGTGCTCGCGGTCCACGTGTTCGAGGACGCGGACTACCTCACTGTTCTCAAGCAGATGGAGAGCGCGGCTCCGTACGGTCTGACCGGCTCGATCATCGCTCGTGACCGCATGGCCGTGGCGCACGCGCAGGAGGAGCTGCGGTTCGCCGCCGGCAACTTCTACGTCAACGACAAGCCGACCGGTGCCGTCGTGGGCCAGCAGCCGTTCGGCGGCGGCCGCGCGTCCGGCACGAACGACAAGGCGGGGTCGGTCCACAACCTGCTCCGCTGGGTCAGCCCGCGCTCCATCAAGGAGACCTTCGCGGCGCCCACCACCCACCTCCACCCGCACCAGGGCTAGATCCAGCCCGAAATTGATGAGGGGAGCTTTCCTCAACCACAAGTTGAGGAAAGCTCCCCTCATCGACCTCACCCGAGGAAGTGATCTTGATGCGTAGTGTGCTGCTCGCTGCGTCCCGGAGTGCGGGTGCGCGCAGCTCGTCGAGCGACGCCGCTGACCCGGCCCGTCGTCGAGCGGTTCGTCGCCGGTGACGACGTTTCGTCCGCGATCCGCGCGACCGCCGAGGTGCTCGGCGACGGGCGTCTGGTCACGCTGGACCACCTCGGTGAGGACACCGTCGAGGAGTCGCAGGCCAACGACACCGTCGAGGCCTACCTGACGTTGTTGGCGCGGCTGGAGTCGCACGGCCTCACGCGCGGTGCCGAGGTGTCGGTCAAGCTGTCCGCCGTCGGCCAGTCGCTGCCGGTGGACGGCGAGAAGATCGCGCTGGAGAACGCGCGGCGGATCTGCGCCGCCGCCGCTGTGGTCGGCACGACCGTCACGCTCGACATGGAGGACCACACCACCACGGACTCCACGCTGGGCATCCTGCGTGAGCTGCGGGTGGACTTCCCGTGGGTCGGCGCGGTGCTGCAGGCCTACCTTCGCCGGACCGAGCAGGACTGCCGGGATCTGGCGTACTCCGGTTCGCGCGTGCGACTGTGCAAGGGCGCTTACCAGGAGCCTGCTTCCGTTGCGTACCAGGACAAGCACGACGTCGACCTGTCGTACGTGCGGTGCCTGAAGATCCTCATGGAGGGCCAGGGCTACCCGATGGTGGCCTCGCACGACCCGCGCCTGATCGCGATCGCCGCCGACCTGGCGTCCGCGCGCTCGAAGGACTCCTACGAGTTCCAGATGCTGTACGGCATCCGGCCCGACGAGCAGCGCCAGATCGCTGGTGATGGCAACCGCATGCGCGTCTACGTGCCGTACGGCGACGAGTGGTACGGCTACTTCATGCGTCGTCTCGCGGAGCGCCCGGCCAACGTGGCGTTCTTCGTGCGGTCGCTGCTCACGACGAGCTGAGCGCCTCGACGGTCTCCATCGCGAACTCCAGCTTCACCGGCTCACCCACCTCGCGCATGATCTTCACCGCGCGGTGGGTGAGCTGAAGTGCTTTCTCCAGCTCGTACTTCGTCTCCGCGCAGAGCCGTCCGTAGATCGTGAGCGTGTCGGCGTACCCGGCTTCCTTGTCGAGGTCCTTGCCCGTCATGTGCCACAGGACGACGGCGGTGTGCGCGGTGTTCCTGGCCTCCACACGTCGTTCCGCGCCACGGAGTTTGCACGCGTGCTGCTGCACCGCGCCGATGTAGGCGCCGGCGGCTGACGGTGACTTGTCCTTGAGCGCCCGCCAGATGTCGAGCATCAGTTCGGACGACTCCAGCGCGTGCGCGTGATACTCCATTTCGGACAGTGTGGCCGTCATGGGCTGCATGGAGATGGCGAGCTTGGCACCGAAGAAGTCGACGAGCTGGGACGGCAGCCGCCGCACGATGTCGAACACCTCCGCCGCACTGGTGAGGGCCTTGTCGACCTCGTCATGGACGAGCTGCTGCTCGGTCAGCGTGGCCAGGGCGATCGCGAGGTCGACCTGGTGCCAGACCGTGTTCTCGGCTGCCAGCTCCCGGTACACCTCCACGGCTTCCTGTGCCGCGAGGTGTTCGGCGTCAAAGTCGTGGGCGACGTTGACGACGTTGAGCAGCGCGGTGCCGACGCCCTTGCGGTTACCCGTTTCCCGCCACAGCATCACGGCTTCCTGCGCGGTGTGCTTGGCGTCCGAGTCCTCCGCCAGGTCGCGCAACGCCTGGCTGTGCCGCATCAGCGCGTCCGCCAGCTCGGGCTGGAACGTCTGCGGGTTCACCACTGCGAGCCTGCGGAAGACCTCGACGGCTTCCTTGAGGGTTTCGTTCGCGGCTTCGGCCCTGCGGAGCTCGACGAGCATCGAGCCGGCGGCGGCGAGGTTGCGGGCGAGTTCGGGTTCGTAGCGCGGGTCCTCCTGGGAGAGGATGCGCCAGTTCGCGATCGAGAGCTGCATCGAGTCGGCGGCGTGCGCGTTCTCGCCCTCGGCGTGGAACCGGCGCGCGACCGCGGCCGCCACCCTGGCGAAGTCGGCGCGGAACAGCGCCGGGTGCATCTTCGAGAGCTCCTGGTACATCAGCGTCGCGCGGCTGATGGCGTCCATCGACGCTTCCGGCATGCCGAGCGACTGGTAGCGGTAGCTGATCTGCTCCAGGGCGGAAGCGAGCTGCGGTGTGGTCTCCGGGTCGTCGATCGCGATCTCGTGCCACAGCCGGATCGCTTCCTCCGAGACCTTCAGCACCTCCTCCGTGCGGTGCACGGCGATGAGCCGGAAACCCAGGTCTCCCAAGGAGTCCGCGAGCAGCGGCCGGTTCTCCCGATCCTGCTCGACCAGTTCGCGGTAGCACTCGACCTCTTGCCGCGAGGCTTCGACGGCTTCCTCGCGCAGGCCGCACAACGCCGTGCGGGCGCTGAGCATCCCGTACATCTCGACGCGTTCGAGGGTGTCCTGGGCACGGTCGATGAGCCGTTTGGTGAGCGTGGCCGGGACCGAGTCGGTGGCGAACCGCTCGTCGCGGAAAACCTGTCGGGCGATGTGGTCGAGCGTGGCGAAGGACCCGATCTCGGCGGCGATGCGGAGGCTGTCGCGGGCCAGGCCGAGCACGATCTCCGGGTCGGCGGCGATGATCTCGTCGAGCTTGGGACGCAGCTGCGGCCACCGCAGGGCCGCGCGGGCGAGCAGGTCGGGGTCCGGGGTGTCTGGCGTGGTGACCGCGAGGTGGTCCTCGGCGAGTCGGCCCGTCTTCTGACCGTTGTCGTGCTGGAGGAGCCTGCGGACGAGCTGGGTGCGGTTCACGTCGCACGGGTCGCCGCGCACCGCGGTCAGCGCGGCCATGTGCAGGTCGAGGACCGTTTCCCCGGCGATGTTCGGCGGCGGCTCGTCCGGCGCCGTGACGTTGAGCTGCTTGGCGAAGTGCTGGCAGGCCAGGGTGAACGACTCGGCGCGGTCCCGCAGGGTCGGGGCGAGCTCGAGATCCGCGACCTCGTGGTCGAAGTCCGCGATGCGCTGGCGGGTCGAGGACCACCACCAGCCCGTGGTCCTCGCCGCCAGCAGCACCCGCGTGCGCCCCGGTCCGTGCCGGAGCGTGTCCTGCAGCCGCAGGAAGACGTCCTGCCACTCGAGGCGATCGGCGTCGTCGATCAGCAGCAGCCTGCCGTGCGCCTCGTCGTCCCACTGCTCCCCGAAGTGCTGGAGCAGCCTGGTCTTGCCCGCGCCTGCCGGGGCGTGCAGCAGCAGAGACGCCTGTGGCACTGGGCCGTCGCGCCAGCACGTGAGGGCGTGCAGTTCGGATTCTCTGCCGTGAAAGGGGACCACCTGATGGGTGGGGTCCAGCAGTGCGGCGACGCTGAGTGCTCGGTCCACAGCCTCATAGTCGGCAAGTGGTCAGGCGAGGGGTAGGAAGACCACACCATCGTGGAGTTTTCCCCTTTTCCTTCACTCCTTTGCTGACTGGCTTGGAGAAGCTCCAACCGTTAGGCCCGCCGCGCGAGGTGGTGGCGGTAGCTCTCGTACTCGCCGACGAACCTGGGCCGGATGCGGGCGATCTCCAGCACCCTCGACAGTGCGTCCTTGTGCCCGATGAAGTCGGCGCCGGCGTAGTGCGCGCCGCCGATGCCACCGATGATCCTGGCTCTGATCGGCATCTGCTTGCGGGCGTACTCCTTGCGGAAGAAGCTGCCCGGCGCCATGCGCCGGCGGATCGCGCTCTTCACGTTCTCCGTGACGTCGCGCTCGTGGATCCACTCGAAGTCGGCGATCTCCTGCTGGAGCTTGGTGAAGCGCACGTACGACCTCGGGTCGAACACGTCGATGTGCGAGAAGTGGCCGCCGGGCTTGAGCACCCGCGACACCTCGCGGAAGAACCGCTCGACGTCCGGGTAGTTGTGCGAGCTCTCGACGTTGATGACGAGGTCGAACTCACCGTCGGCGAACGGCAGCCGCTCAGCGTCGCCTTCGACGTAGGTGAGCCTGTCGCCGCGGGCGAGCAGCGCGTTGGCCCTGCGGATGGCCGCGGTGGAGATGTCGAGGCCAACCGCGCGGGCCGGGTCGACGAGGCGGGTGAGGAAGTTGAGACCCTCGCCCATGCCGCAGCCGACCTCCAGCACGTTGAGGGTCTTGAATTCGGATTTCGCGTAAGGCAGTCCGCGCAGCGTTTGGAAGTAGAGCTGCTCGGAGAAACCGTCGCTGACGCCCGCGTTGAAGTTCGGGCGCAGGCTGTTGAGTTCGTTCAGCAGTTCCTCGCAGTGCATCCCCCAGTTCCAGAAGTCGCCTGTCCGCGACCACGACGCCACGTCGTCGTAGACGGCCGAGACCGCGCCTTTGATCTGGTCAGCGCCGGGGATGCCGGCGTTGAGGTCCCGCAGGCCGGTAGCCGCGTTGCCGTTGGTCATGAGAGCTCTCCCAAGGTGAGCGTTCCTTAGGTTCCGCACTGTGGCAGCGCTCCCACTAGGTGATGCCCTTTCGTGCATGCCTTCCGGGTGAATTCGTAGAAATCACCTGAGAATGAGGCATTTTGCAAACGTTTCCTCAGATTTCCCGGTTCTTTTCCCGGTCCGGAACCGGTCCCGGGCTTCAGCCCGGACTGAAACTGTCAGACCTCCGCTGCACAATCAGGGGCGTGCTGGTCGCCCTCGCCCCGGAAGCGGACGGCGCGGGCCGGTGGCAGAAGCTGCACGACGACGGGACGCCCGCTGGTCCCGCGATGGCGGCCTCTTCCCTCGCCTCCGCCGTCGTGTCGCTGGAGCGCGCCCACAAACCGCGCTGGGTGTGGGCGGACACGTCCGAGGTCTACCCGGACTTGCTCGCGGCGGGTGTGCGGGTCGACCGGTGCTGGGACCTCCACCTGACCGAGGCGTTGCTGCTCGGCGCCGAGGGCAGGCACCGCGAGCCGCGTGAGTTGCCGGCGGCGCTGGCACGGGAGCTGGGACAGCCCGCGCCTGCCGATCTGGGGCCGCGCAAGAAGGACGCCGAGCTGACGTTGTTCGAGCCGGAGCCGGTGCTGTTGCCGGGCGGCACGGACGCGTTGGCCGCGTTGTCGCTGGTTTTCCGGGCGCAGCAAAGGAATCCGGCGCTGGGGCTGTTGATCGCGGCCGAGTCGGCCTCGGCGCTGGTGGCGGCGGAGATGACGCACCACGGGTTGCCGTGGCGGACGGACGTGCACAACGCGATCCTCGAGGAGATGCTCGGGCCGCGGACCGCGCCGGGTGTGCGGCCGAAGGTGTTACAGGCGTTGGCGGATCAGATCCGGGAGGCGTTCGGCGGCAAGGAGATCAACCCGGACGCCCCTGCCAGCATCGTGCGGGCGTTTGCGCGCGAGGGCATCGACGTGCCGTCAGCGCGAAGATGGGTGCTGAAGCAGATCGACCACCCCGCCGTGGAACCGTTGCTGGAGTACAAGGAGCGCGCCCGGCTGTGGGTGGCGCACGGCTGGACGTGGCTCGACGCGTGGGTGCGGGACGGGCGGTTCCGGCCCGACTACGTCGTCGGTGGCGTGGTGACGGGCCGTTGGGCGTCACGAGGTGGTGCGGCGCTGCAGATTCCCCGGCTGATGCGGAAAGCCGTTCTCGCGGACGACGGCTGGTGCCTGGTGGCGGCCGACGCGTCGCAGCTCGAACCGCGGATTTTGGCCGCACTGTCGGAGGATCAGCGGTTGATCGAGGTGTGCGGGGACGACGACCTGTACTCGGCGCTGGCCGAGGACTCGTTCAAGGGTGAGCGGCCGCGGGCGAAGATCGCGATGTTGTCGGCGATGTACGGCGGCACGTCCGGCGAGGCCGGGCCGCTCCTTGCCGTGCTGCGCAAGAGGTTTCCCGTTGCCGTCGGCTACGTGGAAGCGACGGCGCAGGCCGGTGAGCAAGGCCGGATGGTGCGCACACGGCTGGGACGCACGTCGCCCTCCCCCTCGGAGGCGTGGCGCGAGCTGACGGGTGGCGCCGACGACTCGGGTGAGGTGTCGAGCTCGTCACGGCAGGCGGCGCGGAACTGGGGGCGGTTCACGCGCAACTTCGTGGTGCAGGGCAGTGCGGCGGACTGGACGGCCGCGTTGCTGGGCGTGCTGCGCAACAAGCTTCCCGCCGACGCCCACCTGGTGTTCTTCCAGCACGACGAGGTGCTCGTGCACTGCCCGCGTGCGGACGCCGACGCCGTGATCGAGGCGATCGCGGAGGCCGGACGCGAGGCGACACGGTTGCTGTTCGGTGAGACATCGGTGCGCTTCCCGATGAACGCGGTGCCCGTCGAGTGCTACGCCGACGCGAAATAGTCCAAACGAGACGCAGCGCGACCTGCACCGTTCGACGTCGTTGCTCCGATTGGCCGCTTGCCCCTGCGCCGTGAGAGCGCTCTCATAAATGGACTGCACCCGTGACAAGGAGGTCACTCGCGCATGAGGCAACGCCGCCGCATCCTCGCGGCCACGACAGCTCTTGTTGCCGCGGTACCCCTGGCAATCGCCGCCATGTCCGCCAACGCTTCGATCCCACCCCCTGCCGCGGGATGGACGCAGGTGTGGGGTGACGACTTCAACGGCCCGAACGGATCGCTGCCGTCGAGCTCCAACTGGATCTTCGACCTCGGCCACTCCTACCCCGGCGGCCCTGCCAACTGGGGCACTGGCGAGATCCAGAACTACACGAACAGCACTCAGAACATCAAACTCGACGGCTCCGGCAACCTGCGCATCACCGCGTTGAAGGACGGCGCCGGCAACTGGACGTCGTCGCGCATCGAGACCCAGCGCGCGAACTTCAAGCCCGCACCGGGCGGCAAGCTCGCCATCGAGGGCCGCATCCAGATGCCGAACGTCACCGGCGAGGCCGCCCTGGGCTACTGGCCCGCGTTCTGGGCGCTGGGCTCACCGTTCCGCGGCAACTACTGGAACTGGCCGGGCATCGGCGAGTTCGACGTCATGGAGAACGTCAACGGCATCAACTCCGTGTGGGGCGTGCTGCACTGCGACGTCGCTCCCGGCGGTGCCTGCGGCGAGTTCACCGGCATCGGCAACTCGCGGACGTGCCCCGGCGCGTCCTGCCAGTCCGCCTTCCACACGTACCGCTTCGAGTGGGACGACGCCGCGAAGACGTTCACGTGGTTCGTCGACGGCCAGTCGTACCACCAGGTGACGCAGGCTCGGGTCGGCACGAACGTGTGGAACCAGATGACGTCGCACGCGGGCTACTTCGTGCTGCTGAACCTCGCGATGGGCGGTGCGTTCCCGAACGCGCTGAACAACAACCAGCCGACCCCTGTCGCGGCCACCCAGTCCGGGCACTCGATGGTCGTGGACTACGTGGCCGTCTACTCGGCTGGCGGTGGGCCCACCACTCCCCCGACCACCACGACGACGAACCCGCCCGGTGGCGGGGGTTCGGCGTACAGCGAGCTGCAGGCGGAGAGCGCCGTGGACCGTTCCGGCGGCTCGGTGGCGCCGGCTGAAGGCGGCTCGGGCGTGCACCAGATCGCGAACGGCGGCTACCTGAAGTTCTCCGGCGTCGACTTCGGCTCCGGTCCGGCCCGCCAGTTCTACGCCCGCGTGGCGTCGGGTGCCGGTGGCGGGGTGAGCGGCCTGGTCGAGGTGCGGCTGGGTTCGCGGACGGCGGCTCCGGTGGGCTCGTTCGCGGTCGGCAACACCGGTGGCTGGGAGGCGTGGAGAACCATTCCCGCCAACATCTCCAACATCAGCGGGGTGCACGACGTCTACGTGACGTTCACTTCGGGGCAGCCTGCGCCGTACGTGAGCGTGAACTGGGTGAAGTTCGGAACGTGACCCCTGAGTGAGCGTCGCGGTGATGCGCTCCGCTAGAATCTCGTCCTGCACGGACGATTAGCTCAGCGGGAGAGCACTACCTTGACACGGTAGGGGTCACTGGTTCAATCCCAGTATCGTCCACTCGATCACTGAGAGCCCTGTTCGCGAACAGGGCTCTCAGTGTTTTGTGGAGTCAACTGGGATGATGGGCATGTGTACGCCGAACGTCCTGCTCCCGCGGGCCTGGCTTGCCTGTGGACGCGCACGGTTTCCTCTCCGACCGTGCAGCGCGTGGTGCCGGACGGCTGCACGGACCTGATGTGGTCGCCGTCCACCGGCGCTTTGTTCGTGGCCGGCCCGGACACGCAGGCCCAGCTCGCCGTGGTGGAGCCGGGGACGTTGTACGGGGTCCGGTTGCCGCCCGGCGCGTTTCCGTCGGTGTTCGGGGTGCCGGCGCATGCCGTCCGCGATCTGCGGGTGCCTTTGTCGGAGCTCGTGCCTGGCGTTCGGCTTCGCTCGTTCTCGGACATGGTGTCGTTCTGCGCGTCGCGGGTGGTCGTCGATCCGGCTCTGGCCGCGACGGCCTCGTTGTTGCGGTCTGCCGACGTGGCTTCGGCGGCGTGGGAGATCGGGTTGAGCTCTCGTCAGCTGCGGCGCCGAAGCCTGGACGCGTTCGGGTATCCGCCCAAAGTGTTGCAGCGGGTGCTGCGCTTCGACGCCGCGATGCGCCTGGCGTGGGACGGGCTGCCGTTCGCCTCGGTCGCTGCTGAAGCTGGGTACGCGGACCAGGCGCACCTGGCCCGCGAAGTCCGATCGTTGGCCGGAGTGCCGTTGAGTCAGCTGATCCGGTCGTAGCGCCTGAGGGTCAGCAAGGCGTCGATGGTCGCGATTGATCGCCATTCGAAATGGGTGATCGGGGTGAAGGCTGGAAAGCCGAAGTTCCAGCCACCGTCTTCCTGCTGGCCGTTCTGCAGTTCGTCAAGGTCTTTGCCGAATTCGCCGTCGGTGAACCAGCGGCGGCCCAGGCTGGTGGGTTTCTGCGCGTACTCGTGCAGCGTCAGACCTTCGCCGTCCGCATAGCCTTCGGTGCTCGGCTTGAGGTGCTTGAGCTTCTCGGCGGCGAGTTCGGCACGGGCGCGGTCGGGGACCTCGTCCAGGAACATCACCGCTGCTCGCAGCTCGTACGGGTGAGTCTTGTCGAGCTGTTCGATTTCCTGCCAGCAGTAGTCGGTGGCCCTGTCGAGCCACGGGTGGGCGATGCCGAGGACGTGGAGTGCGGCGGCGATCTGGGCCGTCAGGAGGAGTCCGCCCTGGTCGTCGGCGCTGATCCACGGCGCCATGGGGTGGCCCTTCGACGTGGACATGCCGAACGGCACGGAGCCGTCGGGGCAGGTGTTCTCGAGCCAGGTCAGAACCGACTCGGCGTGTTCGGGGGCGTTGACCTCGCCGAACAGCTGGAGGGCGCGCAGGGCGTGCAGCGGCTGGCTCGTGGGACCGCGGTGGTCCGGTTCGAGGGCGTAACCGTAGCCACCGTCCTCGTTGCGGTAGGCCAGCACGGCCTGGACGACGGCTTGGGCCTTTCCACCGTCGAAGGCGTGCTCGAACCAGCGCTGTTCCAGCGTGCGGGCGTTCTGCCAGATGAAGTTCCTCGCTCGTTCGATCATGTCTCGAACCTAGGCCGGTGGTTGCCCCAGGTCTTGAACGAAACGGCCATGTGACCTGGTCGGGGTCACACGTTTCACCCACGCTTGGAACCAGACCTATGCGAATATCCTCTAACCGGGGTGTTGAGTACTGAGGGGAGCTGGCTGAGATGCTGATGTTCGACGCGATCGTGCCGGCGGTCGGCGCCGCGGCAGCTGCCGCAGGAGCCGCTGCGGGTGCCGCGGCCGCTGGAGCCGGTGGTGGCACGGCGAGGTTCAGCGTTGACCCGGATCAGGCCCAGAAGATGATCGAGGGCCTGAAGGAAGCGGTCTCGAAGCTGTCCGAACTGCAGAAGCAGGGCCATCTGTTGAAGCAGTCCGGAGCGCCAGGCCCCGACCCGTACAGCGGCTTTGCAACCCTCGCGATGCGCCAGGCAGCTGGCGACCAGCCCGGTGGCTACATCTGGGCGAACGACGCCGCACAGAAGGCGTTGGAGCAGACGATCAAGAACATCGAGAAGGCTCTGGCCGAGTACCGGGGCACCGACGAGGCGGCGCAGACCGCATTGAAGGGCTGACACGATCTTGAAGCGCATGACCGCCCTGTTGACCGCTGTCCTCGCCATCGGTGTCCTCGCCGGGTGCTCGGAGAAGACCGGCGGAAACCCCAGCACGACAGCTCCGACCGGTGGGGAGCAGACGAGCAGCACGCCCACGAGCGGTGGCTCGTCCTCCGGTCTCAGCATCGCCAAGTTCGTGAGCAAGCCCTGCGACATCCTCACCGCCGCCCAGGTGGCGAAGCTCGGAACCGTCGCCGCCGGCAAGTCCGGCACCAACATCCTCGGCGCGGAGTGCGAGTGGAAGGGCAAGGACGTCATCAAGAACTCCACGTACTCGGTCACGGTGACCGAGGACAAGAACGTGGAGGAGATGGTCGCCAACGTCAAGAGCAACCCGATCTTCCAGGACAAGAAGTCGGACGGCGTACGACTCGTCACCAATGATGGCTCGGACGGCACGCTGCACTGCTCGACCATCATCGAGGTTTCCAAGACGGACTCGGTGACCGTGTATGTGTCCATCGCGGCGGATGAGCGGCCCACCAAGCCGGCCTGCCCCGAGTCCGAAACAGTCGCCAAGATGATCGTTGAAAACCTGAGGGGGTAGCAGAAATGGCTGGGGATGAGCCGAACATCGCAGGTTTCGCGATGCTCCCCTTCGCGGGTGGCGAAACGGTCTACAAGTGGTTCGAGAAGGGCAAGGGGCCGGGCCAGAGCACCTCGCTGACGAGCCAAGGCTGGGGTGACCTGTCGACCGGCCACAAGGACGTTGCCGAGCTGATCAACAAGGCCGTGCGCGATTCCGGCGCAGCCTGGGAGGGCATGGCGGCGGACGGTGCTCGCAGCAGCACCTCACCACTCGCCACTTGGGCCGACGTCACGGGGCAATCAGCGACCGATGCGGGCCGGACAGCCGACAGCGTTGGTGAGGCGTACGTCAACGCCAAGTACACGATGTCGAAGCCGCCGGAGGTCCCGGACAAGCCCTTCCTCAACGACTGGGCGCCGTGGGAGACCGACTACGACGAGGCGGTCGAGAAGAACCAGCAGGTCAGCGAGCAGAACATGCGAGCGTTCAATCAGTACGGGGACGCTGTCACGCAGAGCACGAACTCGATGCCGACGTTCATCTCGCCGACCGCCACCGACGCCAACATGCAGGAGCAGACCGGCGGCGACAAGAACAAGATCGACAAGGTTGACCGGAACAGCCCGCCGGACACGTACACCCCGCCCGGTGGTGGGGACGACCGGAGCAGCAGCAACCAGGACCAGACCAACCTGTCCGGCTGGAAGCCGCCGTCCGACACGACCAACCCGTCGTGGACCGATCCCAACGATCCGCGCAACCGGCCGCCTGGCACCGATCTGAACGACCCGCGCAACCGGCCGCCCAACACCGACACGGGCATTCCTCCCGGTGGCAGGTGGGATCCGAACAACCCGAACGACCCGCGCAACCGCGGCCGGTTCGACCCCAACGACCCGCGCAACCGCCCTGGCGGTCCCAACGGCCCCGGTGGCGGCCGTGGAACCGGCGGGCCTGGTGGTGGCGGTGGTGCCGGCGGCGGTCGTGGCGGCGGGGGCGGTGGCCTCGGTGGTGCCGCT
>NZ_VSRL01000138.1 GCF_012184385.1 Lentzea indica | reverse complement strand
GAGCTGCGCGCCATCGAGGGTCGCGGCCGACCTGTGCCGGGAAGGGCCACTGACAGGGGCAGGCGGCGCTGTTCGACCGCGGGGACGACGACTTCCACCTGGCCATCGCCGCCGCCTCGCACAACCAGTTCCTCGTCGCGGCCGTGCGCGAGGCCCGCCGCCTGCAACGCCAGTCCAACATCATCGGGATGAACGGCGCGGTGGGCAGCAACGCCGCGGAAGCGGTGGAGGAGCACGCCGCGATCTACCAGGCCATCCGGGGTGGCGACCCGGAGGCAGCCGCCGCGGCCGCCGCCGTGCACGTGGACAGGACCCTCGAGGACTACCGGCGGGAGATCCAGCGCCGCGTCTTCGGCTGACCTGGACCCGTCTTCCGGATGTGTGCTACAACCTTTCCGATGTTCAGCGCGATGAATCGCACTGAACCCGATGCAGTGACGCATCGAGGGAGGGACGCATGTCCGTCACAGGACTCCTGTACCTGACGCCGTGAGCGCGCCGTCGCCACCGGCCGCTCCAGGATCCACCCCGGCTTCGCCGGTCACCACCACACCACGCCCTCCGGGGCGAGGACTCTGACTGTCCACTGAGGACCAACCGGGTGCCGCACCGCCGGCAGCGCCCGGTAATGGACGCACGGCCGGTGTGCCCCAACGCCGGAGAACTCGAACAACCCCACCTTCAACGATGATACGAGGGTTGCAATGTTCAACAGTCCATCCCTGCGGCGGCGGGCCCGGCCGGCGGTAGCCGCCCTGATCGCCGCAGGACTCACGGCAACAACACTCGCGGTCTCCCCCGGCCCCGCCACCGCGGCGGCAAGCACGCTCGGGGCCGCGGCAGCGCAGAGCGGCCGGTACATGGGAGCCGCGGTCTCCCAGAGATATCTCGGCGAGTCGCCATACGTGAACACCTGGGCAACGGAGTTCAACAGCGTCACGCCGGAAAACGAGATGAAGTGGGACACCGTCGAGCCCAACCGGAACCAGTTCAACTTCGGACCGGCCGACCAGATCGTCAGCCAGGCGCGCAGCCGCGGCATGTCGATCCGCGGCCACACCTTCGTGTGGTACCAGCAGATGCCCGGCTGGCTGAACAACCTGGACGCGACCAACCTGCGCGCGGCGATGAACAACCACATCAACCAGGTGGCCGGCCACTGGAAGGGCCAGATTCACTCATGGGACGTGGTGAACGAGGCGTTCGAGGAGAACGGGACCCGTCGCCAGTGGCTCTTCCAGCAGAGACTCGGGGACGGCTACATCGAGGAGGCGTTCCGCACCGCGCGCGCCGCCGATCCCAACGCCAAGCTGTGTTACAACGACTACAACACGGACGGCGTCAACGCGAAGAGCACCGGCATCTACAACATGGTGCGCGACTTCAAGTCTCGCGGGGTGCCGATCGACTGCGTCGGCTTCCAGAGCCACCTCAGCTCCGGCGCGAACCTCAGCAGCTACCAGGCGAACCTGCAGCGCTTCGCCGACCTCGGCGTCGACGTGCAGATCACCGAGCTCGACGTCGGTGGCTCCGGCTCCGGTCAGGCCGCCGTGTACCGCACGGTGACACAGGCCTGCATGGCCGTGTCCCGCTGCACCGGCATCACCGTCTGGGGCGTCACGGACAAGTACTCGTGGCGCAACGACACCCCGTTGTTGTTCGACGGCAACTACAACAAGAAGCAGGCGTACACCGCAGTGCTCGACGCGCTCAACAGCAGCGGCGGTGGTGGCGGCAATGGAACGCTGCGTGCCGTGGCCGCCAACAGGTGCCTCGACGTGCCGAACGCCTCGACCAGCCCCGGCACCCAGTTGCAGATCTGGGACTGCCACAGCGGAACGAACCAGCAGTGGGCCCGCACGGCGTCAAGTGAGATCACGGTCTACACCGGTGACTCGCGGCGGTGCCTGGACACCTCCGGCACCGGAGCCGGGGCGAACGCGATCATCGCGAGCTGCAACGGCGGCAACAACCAGAAGTGGAACGTCAACAGCAACAGCACGATCACGAACGTCCAATCAGGACTGTGCCTGGACGTCAACGGCGCCGCGACCGCCAACGGCACCAGGGTGATCATCTGGTCCTGCAACGGCGGATCCAACCAGCAGTGGACCGGACTGAAGGCACCGGACCCCGGCACCGGCCCGCTGCCGTCGCGCTACTCGTGGAGCTCCAGCGCGCAGCTGATCGCGCCGAAGTCCGACGCAACGCACAACATCGCGGGCATCAAAGACCCGTCTGTGGTCTACCACAGCGGGAAGTGGCACGTCTTCGCCAGCGTGGCGAACGCGGCAGGCTACAACCTGGTGTACCTGAGCTTCACCGACTGGTCGCAGGCGAGCGCGGCACCGCACTTCTACCTCGACCGGTCGGCATCGGCACGGGTTACCGGGCCGCACCCGAGGTGTTCTACTTCGCGCCGCAGAACCTGTGGTACCTGGTCTACCAGGACGGCAACGCCGCCTACTCGACCAACCCCGACATCAACAACCCGGCGGGGTGGACCGCGCCGAAGCACTTCTACCCGGAGATGCCGAAGATCATCCGGGACAACATCGGCAACGGGTACTGGGTCGACATGTGGGTCATCTGCGACACGGCCGACTGCCACCTGTTCTCCTCGGACGACAACGGCCACCTGTACCGCTCGCAGACCCCGATCGGGAACTTCCCCAACGGCATGAGCGAGCCGGTCATCGCCGCCCAGGACCCCGACAGGTACAAGCTCTTCGAAGCGGCGAACGTGTACAAAGTGGACGGTTCGAACCAGTACCTCCTGCTCGTGGAGGCGATCGGCGCGCAGGGGCGGTACTTCCGCTCCTGGACGTCCACCAGCATCGCCGGACCGTACACGCCACTGGCCGACGCGGAAGGCGTCCCGTTCGCGGGCCCGGCCAACGTCACGTTCCCCGGCGGCGCGTGGACCCGCGACATCAGCCACGGCGAGATGATCCGGACCGGCACCGACCAGACGCTGACCATCAGCCCGTGCAACATGCGCTACCTGTACCAGGGCCGTGATCCCAACTCCGGCGGCGACTACAACAGCCTGCCGTGGCGGCTGGGCCTGCTCACGCAAACCAATTCCACCTGCTGACCGGCTAGGAGACGAACGTTGTCCAACACATCAGACGAACGTGAGCCGGTCCGCCGACGCATCATCCGCCGGCGCACGCTGCTCGGCGGCGGGCTCGCGGCGCTGGCCGCTCCCGCACTGGGCAAGCCCGCGCTCGCCGAGACCGCGCTTGCCCAGACCAGACTGACCGAAATCGCGACGGCACAGGGGACCGGAGATGTCGGGGCGGCGGCATGGGTCGACCCGCCCAACGGCTATCCCGAGTGGAACAACAACATCGGGTACTTCCAGGTCAACTCCCAGCCCGCGCACGCCACATTCATGCCGTACGCCGATCTCCAGCAGGCGCTGACCGGCGACCGCACCAACTCGCCGTTCCGGCTCGACCTGACCGGCATCTGGAAGTTCAAGCACGTCAACCGTGTGGCGGACCGGGACCAGAACTTCTGGCGCACCGACTACAACGACGGCAGCTGGGCCACTCTCCCGGTGCCGTCCAGCTGGCAGCTGCACGGCTACGACAACCCGATCTACACCAACGTCCCGTACCCGTGGTGGGGCAACAACGGCCAGAACGAGAACACGCAGCCGCCGTTCGCACCGTCGCGGGTCAGTCCCGTCGGTCAGTACCGCCGGACGTTCACGCTCCCGCCCGCGTGGCAGGGGCGTCGTATCAACATCCACTTCGAGGGCGTCAAGGCCGGGTTCTACCTGTGGGTCAACGGCACGAAGGTGGGGTACCGCGAGGGTTCGTACACGCCGTCCGAGTTCGACATCACCGACCACGTCAAGGCGGGCTCGAACCTGATCGCGGTCGAGGTCTTCAAGTTCCCGGACGGGGACTGGCTGGAGGACCAGGACATGATCCGGCTGTCCGGGATCTTCCGGCCGGTCTGGCTCTACTCGCTCCCGCCCGCGCACCTGCGCGACTTCACCATCACCACGCCGCTGCGGGACAACTACACCAACGCCGACCTCGCGGTGGCGGTGATCGTCCGCAACAACGGCGGCCAGCAGCCGGGCACGTTCACGGTGGAAACCCAGCTGTACGACCAGAACCGGCAGCCCGTGTGGCCGGAACCGTTGCGGACACCGGTGAACTCCCCTTCCCCTGGTCAGGAAGCGACCGCGCGTGGGTCGAAGGCGGTGCAGGGACCGAGACTCTGGTCGGCCGAGCATCCCAACCTCTACACCGCTGTGCTCACGTTGCGCGATCCGTCGGGCGCGGTGACCCAGACGGTGTCGGCGCGGGTCGGCTTCCGCGAGTTCGCCCTCAAGAACGGGCTCATGCGGATCAACGGCCTGCCGGTGTCGTTGCGCGGCACCAACCGGCACGAGATGCATCCGGACCGCGGGACGGCGATGACCCGTGAGGACCACGTCCGCGACATCACGGTGATGAAGCAGCTCAACATCAACTCGGTCCGCACGTCGCACTACCCGAACAACACCGTGTTCTACGAACTCGCCGACGAGTACGGCATTTACGTCGTGGACGAGACCAACCTGGAGACGCACGGGATCCGCGACAACTATCCGGCCTCCAGGTCGGACTGGACCTCGAACGTCCTCGACCGCGCGGCCCAGATGGTCCACCGGGACAAGAACCACCCGTCGGTGATCATGTGGTCGCTCGGCAACGAGGCCGGCGGCGGCAGCAACTTCGTGACGATGCGCGACTGGATCCGCGCGGCCGACCCCACCCGGATCATCCAGTACGAGGGCGACAACCGCCCCCAGGTCAGCGACATCCGTTCCGCCATGTACGAAAGCCCGGCGGGGGTGGCGAACCGGGCGAGGGACACGAACGACCGACGGCCGTACGTGATGATCGAGTACACCCACTGCATGGGCAACTCCGGCGGCAACCTCAAGGAGTACTGGGACATCATCCGGGCCAACCCGATCCTGCAGGGCGGCTGGATCTGGGACTTCGTCGACCAGTCCCTGACCTGGAAGACCTCGACCGGCGTCACGTACCTCGCCTACGGCGGCGACTGGGGCGACAACCCGAACGACGGTGCCTTCTGCGGCGACGGCATCGTCACCCCCGACCGGCGGATCAGCGGCAAGGGCGTCGAGGTCAAGCAGGTCTACCAGGCGATCAACGCCGCCAACGCCGGCGCCGCCGGGGCCGTCCAGATCACCAACGAGTACCTGTTCACCAACGTCAACGAGTTCGTCGGCGCCTGGGCACTGGTCGCCGACGGCACGGTTGTCCAAAGTGGAGAGCTGACCGCGGAACAGCTGAACATCCCGCCGCTGTCGAACAAGACGGTGCAGGTGCCGGTCCAGCGCCCGGCCAACCCGGCGCCGGGGGAAGAGCACTTCCTCCAGTTGTCGTTCAAGCTGCGGGCGGCGACGCCGTGGGCAGGGGCCGGTTTCGAGGTGGCCAAGCAACAGCTGCCGATCAACTTCAGCAGCCCGCCGGTCGTGCCGACGCCGGTCACGTCGGTGCCGGTGGTGACCGCCACCGAGACCAACGATCGGATCACCGTCACCGGCCAGGACTTCAGCGTGGTCATCGCGAAGGCGTCCGGGCTGATCACCTCCTACGACGCGATGGGCATGCGGCTGCTGAACTCCGGCTCCGTCCCGAACTTCTGGCGGGCGCCGACCGACAACGACGTCGGCAACGGCCATCCGAACCGCAACGGCACGTGGCGCAACGCCGGCACGAACCGGACGGTGAGCCGCGTGACCCTCGACCGGCCGTCCGACCGCGCGGCACGGATCACCGTCAACGGCACGCTGCCGACCAGCACGGCGTCGACCTACTCGACGACGTACACCATCTACGGCAACGGCGAGATCAAGGTCGACAACTTCCTGCACCCCGGATCGTCGAGCCTGCCCTACATCCCCGAGGTCGGCACGATGCTGTTCGTGCCGGGTGAGCTGTCCCGGCTGCGCTACTACGGCCGGGGCCCGCACGAGAACCAGTGGGACCGCAAGACCGGCTCGGACGTCGGCGTGTACTCCTCGACCGTCGCCGAGCAGTGGACCGGCTACCTCAGGCCGCAGGAGAACGGCAACAAGACCGACGTCCGCTGGGTGGCGCTGGTCAACGGCAGCGGCCGCGGGCTGTTGGCATACGCCGAACCGCTGCTGGAGGTCAACGCGTCCTACTTCACCCCGGAGGACCTCTCGAAAGGTGTCCGGCACGACTACCAGCTGACCAGGCGGCAGGACGTGGTGCTGCGGTTGAACCTGCGGCAGACGGGCGTCGGCGGCAACGACAGCTGGGGCGCGCACCCGCTCGACACGTACAAGCTGTTCCCCAACCGGGACTACACCTACACGTACCGGTTGAAGCCGTTGCCCGACATCGGCGAGGCGTTGGCGCTGTCCCGCAAGCCGGTCGGGACCGCCGGTGGCGGCACCGGTGTGGTGCAACCGGGAGTGGACTACCGTCTCGTCGCCCAGCACAGCAACAAGCTGGTCGACATCAACGGTGCCTCCACCGCGGCGGGTGCCACGGCGATCCAGTGGGCGGCCACGGGTGGGCAGAACCAGGTGTTCGACTTCATCGACTCCGGTGGCGGCTACTACCGGATCCGTGCGCGGCACAGCGGTCTCGTGCTCCAGGTCGCGAGCTCGAGCACCGGCGCCGACATCACGCAGCAGACCGACACCAACGCGACCAGCCAGCAGTGGCAGGTGGTCGACCAGGGCCTCGGCGTGATCAGCCTGGTCAACCGGCAGAGCGGCCTCACCATGGACGTGTGGGAACAGTCGACCGCCGACGGTGCCCGCATCTCCCAGTGGACCGCGGGCAGCGGCCTCAACCAGCGTTTCCTGCTCCAGCGCCTCTAGTGGCGACGTGAGTGGTTTCCGCCGCGGCGGAAACCACTCACGCCACCGCGTCCGTGCCCGCCACCACCTCCGGCCGCAGCAGGTCGGCCAAGGTCTGAGCGGGCAGCAAACCCTTCTCCAGCACCAGTTCGGCCACTCCCCTGCCGGTGGCGAGCGCTTCCTTGGCGATCGCGGTGGCCGCGGTGTAGCCGATGTGCGGGTTGAGAGCGGTGACCAGGCCGATGGAGTTCTCGACCATCGCCCGCAGCACCTCGGTGTTGGCGGTGATGCCGGAGACACAACGCTCGGCCAGCGTCACGCACGCCGCCCTCAGGTGCGTGATCGACTCCGACAGCGAGTGCAGGATGATCGGCTCGAAAGCGTTGAGCTGCAACTGGCCCGCCTCGGCCGCCATGGTGATGGTGACGTCGTTGCCGATCACCTCGAAGGCGACCTGGTTGACGACCTCGGGAATCACGGGGTTGACCTTGCCCGGCATGATCGACGAACCGGCCTGCACGGGCGGCAGGTTGATCTCGCCGAAGCCGGCGCGCGGCCCCGACGACAGCAGGCGCAGGTCGTTGCAGGTCTTCGAGAGCTTGACGGCGATCCGCTTGAGGACGCCCGACATCTGCACGAACGCGCCGCAGTCCTGGGTGGCCTCGACCAGGTTCGCTGCGGTGACGAGAGGCAGGCCGGTGATCGCGGCGAGGTGACGGCGGGCCGCCTCGGTGTAGCCGGGCGCCGCGTTGAGGCCCGTACCGATCGCGGTGGCGCCCAGGTTGATCTCGTGGATCAGCCCGACCGCCTCGGCCAGCCGCAGGCGGTCCTCGTCGAGCATGACCGCGTACGTGGAGAACTCCTGCCCGAGCGTCATGGGAACCGCGTCCTGCAGCTGCGTGCGGCCCATCTTCAGCACGTCGCGGAACTCGACGGCCTTGCGGGCGAACGCGTCCTGGAGCACGGACATCGCGTCGAGCAGTCCCCGCACGGCGAAGATCGTCGCGATCCGCACGGCCGTCGGATAGACGTCGTTCGTGGACTGACCGAGGTTGACGTCCTCGTTGGGGTGCAGGAACCCGTACTGACCCTTCTCGTGGCCGAGCAGCTCCAGCGCGCGGTTCGCCACGACCTCGTTGGCGTTCATGTTGGTCGAGGTGCCGGCTCCGCCCTGGATGACGTCCACGACGAACTGGTCGAGCAGCTTGCCCGCCCGAATCTCGCGGCACGCCTCGGCGATCGCGTCGGCCTTCGCCGAGTCCAGCAGCCCCAGTTCCTCGTTGGCGAGCGCGGCGGCTTCCTTGACGGCGGCCAATGCTTCGACCAGGTGCGGGTAGGAGGAGATCGACGTGCCGGTGATCGGGAAGTTCTCCTTCGCGCGCAACGTGTGCACGCCCCAGTAGGCGTCGGCGGGAACGTCACGGTCGCCGAGCAGGTCGTGCTCTCTTCGGGAGTCTGCGGCGGTCATGGCTTTTGCTGCTCTCTCAGGAAGGGAGTGGGGGCCTTCCGCGACGCGAGGGCGGTCGCGGAAGGCCAGACGGTGTCAGCTCCAGCGGTCCTTGGCCTTGTAGTAGGCGCCGCCGAACGGCAGGAACCAGGCGGTGCCGTTGTAGAACGGCACGGGAACCTTCGGGAAACCGAGGCCGCGCAACGGGTTCGCCTCCGGCTTGCCGTCCATCACGTCGGCCATGGCCCGGCCCATGTACGTGGCCATCTGGACGCCGTGACCGCAGTACCCCATGGAGTAGTACAGGCCGTCGACCTCGCCCGCGTGCGGGATGCGGTCCCAGGAGAAGCCGACCATGCCGCCCCACACGTAGTCGATCCGCACCCCCGCCAGCTGCGGGAAGATCTCCGTCATCTCCCGCTTGAGGATGTCGCCGCTCTTGATGTCGGAAGCCGGGTTGGAGGGAGCGAAGCGCGCCCGGCCGCCGAAGGCGAGGCGGTTGTCCGGGGTGAGGCGGACGTAGTGGCCGACGTTCTTGTGGGCGACCAGCAGGCGGCCGTTCGGGATGAGCTCCTTGGCGCGCGCCTCCCCGAGCGGCTCGGTGACGATGATGAAGCTGCCGACGTTGATCAGCCGCTTCCGGAACCACGGCATCGACTTGTCGCTGTAGGCGTCCGTCGCCGCCATGACCTGCTTGGCGCGGATGGTGCCGTGCAGGGTCTCCACCACGAAGCCGCCGCCGGGAAGACGGGTGAGGCCGGTGGCGGCGTTGCGCTCGTGGATCTCGGCGCCGGCGCGCTCGGCGGCGGCCGCCATACCGACGACGAACTTGCCCACGTGCAGGCCCGCGCTGAGCGGGTCGAGCAGAGCGCCGTGGTAGTAGTCCGAGCCGATCTCGGCCCGCAGGTCGCTCTTGCTCAGCACGACCGTCTCGTGACCGAAGTTCTCGGCCAGCTCGCGCTGCTTGGCCTGCAGGCCCTCGACGTGCCCGGCCTTGCAGGCCAGGCCGAGCCGGCCGGAACGCACGAAGTCGCAGTCGATCTGCTCCTTCAGCGTCAGCTCCTCCACGAGGTCCACGGCCTCGCGGAAGGAGTTGTAGAGCTCGAGTGCGCGCTCCTGGCCGTAACGCTTGCGTGCCTCGCCGGGCGGGATCGTGATGCCCTGCGTGCACATGCTGCCGTTGCGGCCCGATGCACCGGAGCCGATCTTGTCCTTCTCGACCAGCACCACCGACGCACCCTTGAGTGCCGCGTGGTAGGCGGTCGACAGGCCGGTGAGACCGCCGCCGATGACCACGACGTCCGCGCTCTCGGGAAGTGGCCTGCCCGTGCGGTCGGGCAGCTGGGGGGCGGTGTCGAGCCAGTAGGGGATCTGTTTCATGGCGACGGCTCCTCCTGTTTCAGCAGCCGAGCAGAGCGGGCAGCCCGGAGAGGTCGGACAGCTCGTCGTAGGGCTGGTAGTCGCTGCTGCCGGGACGGCCGTAGCGGTTGATCCACACGCGACGCTTCAGGCCGAGGTCCCTGGTGGGGATGTGGTCGTACTCCCAGCCCTGCGCGACGTGGATCACCTGGCTCGGGTCGACGTCCATGGTCTGGAAGGCGTACTCGAACGTCTGCCGGTCCGGCTTGTACGCCTTGGCCTGCTGCGCGGTGATCACGTAGTCGAACTCGACGCCGATGTTCTCGACGTTGCGCGCGATGAGGTTGTCGTCGGTGTTGGAGATGATCGCGATCTCGTACTTGGTCTTCAACGCCCGCAGCGCGTCCGGCACCTCGGGGAAGGGGCCGAACGTCGGCACGGCCTCGACGAGGGCGTCGCCGTCGGACTCGCGGTACTCCAGGCCGTGCAGCCGCATGGCGTTGCGCAGGCTGGAGTGCAGGATCTCGTGGTAGGGCCGGTAGGCCTCCAGAACCGCCTGGAAGCGCATGACCCGGAAGTCGTCCAGGAACTCGTCGACGTCCAGTCCGTCGAGGTCCAGCCGGTCGGCCAGCACCTTCAGGGTGGTCGGGGCGAGCTCGAAGTTGATCAGGGTCGCGTAGGCGTCGAAGGTGACGATCTGACGCATGGTTCCAATCCTTTTCTCAGACCACCCGGTCGCCGGGGGGCACGATCTCGTCGAGTGCGGCCAGGTCGGCCTCGGTGGGGATCCAGCCGGCCGCCGCCGCGTTGGCGGTGACCTGCTGCGGGGTCATGGCGCCGCAGATGACGGAGCCGACGGCGGGCAGCGCGGCCAGCCCGCCCACGGCGACCTCGAGGAGAGTGAGTCCTCGCTGTGCGCCGTACGCCGTGAGTGCCTCGACGCGGTCGAGGGCCGCGTCGGTGAGCCAGCCCTGCCGCCACGACAGGCGGCTGCCGGCCGGTGGTTCCTCTCCCCTGCGGTACTTGCCGCTGAGCAGTCCGTTGGCCAGCGGGTAGTAGGGCAGGACGCCGATGCCCAGGCTCAGGCAGGTGGGCGTGAGCTCGGTTTCCACGCCGCGGTCCAGCAGGTGGTAACGCGCCTGCGTGCTGACGAAGCCGGCGGTGAGCTGCTCGGCGGGCAGGTTGGAGCAGCCGATGTGGCGCACCTTCCCTTCCCGCACCAGTTCCTCCAGCGCCGCAACGGTTTCCTCGATCGGAGTCACGCCGTCGGGCTCGTGGTACTGGTACAGGTCGATCCAGTCCGTGCCGAGCCGGTGCAGCGACGCTTCGACGGCGTGCCGGACGTACCGGCGAGAGCCGCGCGGCCCGTAACTGTCGTCCTGCGAGCTCATCTCCATACCGAACTTGGTCGCCAGGACGACCTCGTCGCGGCGGCCCTTGAGCGCGGCGCCGAGCAACCGTTCGCTGGAGCCACGCGCGTCCTTGCCGCCGTACATGTCGGCGGTGTCGAACAACGTGACGCCCGCGTCGAGTGCGGCGTGGACGACCGCCTTGGTTCCCTCCTCGTCGAGGCGGGCGCCGAAGTTGTTGCCACCCAAGCCCACCACCGAGATGGTGGGACCGCGTTCGCCCAGGCTGCGGTATCTCATGTGCTGTTCCCGAACCCGATGCAGACGTTCTTGACCTGCGTGTAGCTCGCCAGCGCCTCCAGGCCCTTCTCCCGGCCCCAGCCGCTGTGCTTGTAGCCGCCGAAGGGCAGTTCCACACCGGTGCCGACGCCGGTGGCGTTGACGTGGACCTGGCCGGCGCGGATGCCGTGTGCCATCCGCAGGGCCTTGTCGATGTCACGCGTCCACACGTACGACGACAGGCCGTACGGGCTGTCGTTGGCGATCTCCAGGGCCTCGTCGACGTCGTCGAGCTCGACGACGGTGACGACGGGACCGAAGATCTCCTCGCGGGCGACCCTGTCCTGGTTGGTCAGTCCGGAAAGGACGGTCGGCGCGACGTAGTAGCCACGGCGAAGCGTCAGGTCCGCGGGTTCGCCACCGCCGGCGCTGACCGTCGCGCCCTCCTCGCGGGCCAGGTCCAGGTACCCCAGCACGCGGTCGCGCTGGCGTGCCGAGACGAGCGGCCCGACGTCCGGGTCGGTGAGGCCGGGACCCACGCGCAGGGAAGCCGCGTGCGCCGCCAGCTTGTCCAGGAACTCCTCGGCACCGCGCTGCAGCAGCAATCGCGTGCCCGCCGAGCAGGTCTGGCCCGCGTTGCCGAACGCCGAGGCCGCGACGGCACCCAGCGCCAGGTCGAAGTCGGCGTCGGCGAAGACGACGACCGGCGACTTGCCGCCCAGCTCCACGACGGAGGGCACGACGTTGGCCGCGGCCGCCTGGGCGACCTTGATCCCGGTGGCCACCGAGCCGGTGAACGTCACCTGGTCGATGCCGGGATGCCCGGCCAGCGCCGCGCCGGTCTCACCATCGCCGGGGACGACGTTGAGCACGCCCGGCGGCAGCCCGCACTCCAGCGCGATCCTGCCGATCTCCAACGGCGTCAGCGGCGCTTCCGGTGACGGCTTGAGCACCACCGTGCAGCCCGCCGCCAGTGCCGGCGCACTCCCCCGCGCGGTGTTCTGCAGCGGGTAGTTGAACGGGATGATCTGCCCGGACACGCCGATCGGCTCGCGGACGGTGTAGTCGATCAGCACAGCCGGACGCGAGCACGAGGACAGCCAACAGGAGCACCAGTCGCCGCATGACACCACCATGCCAGACGCGACATGGTGCTCCTGTTAGCGGCTCACGAGTAGTCGCGGAATCCCTTGCCGGTCTTGCGGCCGAGGCGACCCGCCGTCACCAGGTGCTCCAGCAACGGCGCCGGCGCGAAACCGGGCTCGCGGAACTCGTTGAAGAGCGTGCGCTGGATCGCCAGCGACACGTCGAGGCCCACGACGTCCAGCAGCGCGAACGGCCCCATCGGCAGACCACAGCCGACCTTCATGGCGTTGTCGATGTCGTCGGCCTCCGCGTAGTGGGCCTCCAGCATCTTCACCGCGTCGTTGAGGTACGGGAAGAGCAGCGCGTTCACGATGAAGCCGGCCACGTCGCCACAGTGCACCGGGTGCTTGCCGAGGTCGAGGCAGATCTTGCGGGCCGTCGCGACCACGTCGGCGCCCGTGGAGATCGTCTCGACGATCTCGACGAGCTTCATGACCTGCGCCGGGTTGAAGAAGTGCAGGCCGACGACGTCCGCGGGCCTCGACGTGGCCGCCGCGATCTCGATGACCGGCAGTGAGGACGTGGTCGTCGCGAGCACGGCACCGGGCTTGCACACCTCGTCGAGCGCCGCGAAGACGTCCTTCTTGACGCCGATCTCCTCGGCCACCGCCTCGACGACCAGGTCGCAGTCCGCGAGCTCGACGAACTCCACGGCGGGCGTGATCCGCGCGAGCGTCGCGTCCCTGTCGGTTTCCGCGAGCTTGCCCTTGGAGACCGCACGGTCCAGCGACTTGCGCACGGCACCGATCGCCGTTTCGGTCTTCTCCAGGCTGCGGGCGCGCAACACCACGTCGTAACCGCGCTTCGCGAACACCTCGGCGATGCCGGTCGCCATGGTGCCGGTGCCGATGACGCCGACCCGCTGGACTTCACGGGTCTGGGCTGCGGTGTCCACTCCGGACGGTGTCTGCGCGTCCGCCACGACGACCGGCGAGTCAGGGCCGTCGTAGGTGTAGAAGCCGCGCCCGGTCTTCCTGCCCAGCAGGCCCGCGGTGATCATCTGCTTGAGCAGCGGCGCCGGGGCGTGCAGGCGGTTGCGCGACTGGTGGTACATCGTGTCGAGGATTTCGTACGCGGTGTCGAGACCGATGAGGTCCAGCAGCGCCAACGGCCCCATCGGGTAGCCGCAGCCGTACCGCATGGCCGCGTCGAGGTCCTCCCGCGTCGCGTACCTGGACTCCAGCATCTTGACCGCGTGGTTGAGGTACGGGAACAGCAACGCGTTGGCGATGAAGCCCGCCCTGTCACCGATCACGACCGGCGACTTGCCCAGCCGCTCGGTGAACGCCACCACGTCGGTGATCACGTCCGGCTCCGTGACGACCGTGCGCACGACCTCGACCAGCTTCAGCACCTGCGTCGGGTTGAAGAAGTGCAGGCCGACGACCTTGCCTGGCCGCTTGGTGACCACGCTGATCTCGGTGATCGACAACGACGACGTGTTCGACGCGATGATCGCCTCTGGCTTGAGGATCTCATCAAGCTCTTTGAAGATCCGAGCCTTCAGCTCGACGTTCTCCGGCACCGCCTCGATCACCAGGTCGCACTCGGCGAGGCTGGTCAGGTCGAGGCTCGTGGTGATCCGGCCGTGGAGCGCGGTCTTCTCGTCCTCGGTCAGCTTCTCGCGCTTGACGGCCCGCTTCGTCGAGTGCTCCAGGTGCCCGAGGCCGCGCTCGACGCCGGCCGCGTCGACTTCCACCACCTTGACCGTGAGCCCGGTGCGCGCGAGTACCTCCACGATGCCCGCGCCCATGGTTCCGAAGCCGACGACTCCGACGGTGTTGATTTCGCGCGCCACTGCAGACCTCCCTGCCGGGTAAAGCGTGGGCTACCAAGGAGTAACTTGCGGGCGACTATGCCACTCCCAGCGCGAGCAGCGGCCGTGAGCTTCGCCATCAGGATCGAAACAGTTATCGGTCTAGCAAACGCCTAGACCCGGAGTTCTGCCTGATGAACCCGTGTGGGGCAGCGCGAAGTTGCGACATCCGGGTTGCGCGGGCCTGGTCGTGGCCGCGTTGGAACGGCGTCGGCCGTGCTGAACCGTGCGGGTCGTGTTCGGGCTCGGGCTCCGTGCATCGGACAGGCACGGCCATACCCCGTCACAGGTTCCGCGTTTCGGGACCGAGGGCACGCCCGCGCGATGCCGTTGGACACCGTGCGACAGCACTAGCTCCTAGTCGTCGAACCCCCTGTCCGCCAGCTCCTCAACACGCCGCACCGCCTCCCTCGCGTCCTTCCCGGTTGCCACCACGGTGATCGACTTGCCGCCGGGCGCGCTCAGCCCCATCAACGCCAGCACGCTGGCCGCGTTCGCCTCCTCGTCGCCGTAGCGGACGACGACGTCGGCGTCGAGTTCGGCCACGCTCCGCGCCAGCAGCGCCGCCGGGCGTGCGTGCAGGCCGACCTCGTTGGTGAGCAGGACTTCTGCCGACACCGTGTCCGGCACGAGGTGCAGCGCGGGACGGCTCGGCGCGGCCACCGGAGCCTCACCGGACGCGCCTCCGCCGCTGACGCGACATCAGACAGCGAGGCACCTCCTTGCGCGGCAACAGCGGCTGCCACGGCGCCCTCCACCAGCGGTGCGTCGACCACGGAGTAGCGGGACGGGTCGTCCGCGGACTCCACGGCCATTTCGGCGGTCATCTTGGCGCTGCCCAGGTCGTACAGCACGACGACGCCCGCGCCGGAGTCCGCGTCGGCGAGGGCCTCGACCACCGAGCCGTAGTCGGTGCCCAGTCCGCCCTCCTCCGTGCCGCCGACGGGCAGGACCGAGACATCGGGGGCCATCTGGGTGGCGAGCTCCGCGACACCGTTCGCGAGCATGTCGCTGTGGGACACGACGACCAGCCCGACCCTGCTGGTGTCCGACGCCGCCGTCATGCCTTGGCCGCCGCGTCCGCGAAGGCCCGCAACAACAACGCGGTCGAGCGCGCCCCGGGATCGAGGTGGCCGGCGCTGCGCTCACCGAGGTACGAAGCACGCCCCTTGCGCGCCACCATCGGCACCGTCGACTCAGCGCCCTCGAAAGCCGCATCAGCCGCCGCGGACAGCACCGCGGCCACCGAACTGTCCACCGAAGCGGCGGCGGCGACAGCGGGCGTCAGAGCGTCCACCATCGTCTTGTCACCCACCACGGCCTTGCCGCGCGCCACCACGCCGTCCAGCGCGGCCCGCAAGGCCTTGGACACCGCCTCGCAGTCGAGCTCCTCGGCCTCTCCCACCGCGGCGGCCGCACGCAGGAACGCGGTGCCGTACAACGGACCGGCCGCGCCGCCCACCGTGGAGATCAGCGTCGTGGCCACCAGCTTCAAGACCTTGCCGGGAGTCGCGGGCTCTTCAGCGTCCAAACGGGACAGCACGGCGGTGAAGCCGCGCCGCATGTTCTCGCCGTGGTCGGCGTCGCCGATCGCCTGGTCCAGGCGCACCAGCTCGTCGCGGTGCTCCTGCACCACCGCGGCGGCCACCCTGAGCGCCGCCACGACGTCCGCTGCCGTGCACCCCACCTCAGACTCCCCACCGCAGTGCGGCCGTGTGCACCGGCGCGTCCCACAGCTCGATCATCTCGTCGTCCAGCCGAAGCAGCGTGAGACTCATGCCCTGCATCTCCAGACTGGTGATGTACGGGCCGACGAGCCTGCGTTCCACCGTGATCCCCCGATCGGCCAGCAGCTGTTCCGCGATGCCGTGCGCCAAGTACAACTCGATCAACGGAGTTCCGCCCATCGAGTTCGTGAACAGCAGCACCCGGTCACCCGAGGCGAACGGCAGATCCTCCAGAACCGGTTCGAGCAACGCCGACACCATCTCCGAAGCCGACCCCACGGGAACCCGCTGGCGGCCGGGCTCGCCGTGGATGCCGATGCCGATCTCCATCTCGTCGTCGGCCAGGGCAAAGCTCGGCTCGCCCACGTGCGGCACCGTGCACGACGTCAACGCGAGCCCCATCGACCGCACGGAGCCGATCACCCGCTGAGCCAGCGCCTCGCAGGCAGCAAGATCGTCGCCGCGCTCCGCCGCCGCGCCCACGATCTTCTCCAGCAGCACCGTGCCACCGACGCCACGGCGCCCGGCCGTGTACAGCGAGTCCTTCACCGCCACGTCGTCGTCGATCACGACGCTGCGCACCTCTGACTCCGCGAGCTCACCGGCCATCTCGAAGTTCAGCACGTCGCCGGTGTAGTTCTTCACGATCAGCAACGCGCCAGCCCCGCCGTCGGTCCGCACCACAGCGTCGAGCACCTGGTCCGACGTCGGCGATGTGAACACGGCGCCGGGACAGGCCGCGTCGAGCATCCCGCGCCCGACGAACCCTCCGTGCAACGGTTCGTGGCCCGACCCGCCGCCCGAGATGATCGCGACCTTGCCCCGCACCGGGGCGTCCGCGCGCACGACGACGGCCGGGTCGAGGTGCACGGTCAGCAGATCGGGATGGGCAGCCTGCATTCCCCGCAGCGCGTCCTGCACCACGGTTTCCGGATCATTGATGATCTTCTTCATCGAGGAGCCCTCCCGATCGGCGGTGACCGTGTTCCTTCTTACTCCGGGGGTCTGACACTCGGAACGGGCAATCGACCCAGGTACCGTTAGCCTGCCCTAATAATCGCAGGTCAGGATTACTGCAAGTAGCGGAGGAACCACGTCGTGCCGAAGAGAGCAGCGCTGCTCGCCGCAGTCGCCTTGGTGCTCGCCGCCTGCGGCCAGAGCACACCGGACAAGCCCACCGTCGCCCAGGGTGGCGAGGACTTCGGCAAGGCCTACCAGCTGAGCAACGGCTTCGGGACGACCTCCAAGCCGGGTGAGTTCCCCCGCACGATCAAGCACGCGATGGGCGAGACCGAGCTCAAGAAGAAGCCCGAACGGGTGATCGTGCTCGACACGGGTGAACTCGACAACGTCGTCGCGCTCGGCATCAAGCCCGTCGGCATCGCCTACACCGACGGCTCCCCGACCATGCCGTCCTACATCGGCGACAAGGGCGGCAAGCCGGAGAACGTCGGCACGATCAACAACCTCAACCTCGAGGCGATCACCAAGCTCAACCCGGACCTGATCCTGGGCTCGCAGCTGCGCGCGGAGGCCCTCTACCCGAAGCTGAGCGCGATCGCCCCGACCGTGTTCGCGGTGCGCCCCGGCTACGTGTGGAAGGAGAACTTCCTCCTCAACGCCGCCGCGCTCGACCGCCAGGCCGACGCCGCGAAGATGCTCGAGGACTACACGAACAAGGCCACCGAGACCGGCACCGCCATCGAGAAGAAGCTCGGCGTGCGCCCGACCGTGACGGCACTGCGCTTCATGCCGGGCAAGATTCGCCTCTACGCCAAGAAGTCCTTCATCGGCACGATCCTGATCGACGCCAAGATCCCGCAGCCGACCGCGTCCCAGGTGGACGACCTGGCGGCCGAGGTGAGCGCCGAGCAGGTCGGCAAGGCCGACGGCGACTTCGTCGTCTACTCCACCTACGGCGACCCGGCCAAGACCGCGCAGGCCTCGGTGCTGGGCGGCCCGCTGTGGAGCGGCCTGAACGCCGTCAAGGCCGGCAAGGCCAAGCCCGTCCTCGACGAGACCTACTTCCTCGGTCTCGGCGTGCTGGCCGCGAACGTGGTGCTGGACGACCTGAAGAAGCAGCTCGGCGCCTGACCTGCGAACGCGCGGATGCTCTTACCGTCCGAAGAGCATCCGCGCGAGCCGCAGCATCTGCTTGCCCGCCATGGAAGACCTGTCGAACGTCGCCATGTTGATCAGCGACGCGAACTTCTGCTTCGTCACGGCCTTGGCGTAGGTGAACTCGCGCAGCCCGTCCTCGCCGTGGATGCGCCCGAACCCGGAGTCGCCGACACCGCCGAACGGCAGCCCGGGAATCGCCGCGTAGGTCAGCACCGAGTTGACCGACACCATGCCGACCCGCAGCTCCCGCGCCAGTTCCTCGCCGCGCGACTTCGAGAAGACGGCGGCACCCAGCCCGTACTTCGACTGGTTCGCCAGCCGGACACCCTCCAGGGCGTTGGGCACCCGGTTGATCACGACGGTCGGCCCGAAGGTCTCCTCGGTGATCGCCAGCGAGTCCTCCGGCACGTCCGTGAGCACCACCGGCTCGACGTACGGCGGCCTGATCGACTCCGGACCACCCACGAGCGCCTTGCCGCCGCGGTCCAGAGCGTCCTGCACGTGCTCGCGGATGATCTCCACCTGCGACGGCATCGTGATCGGCCCGAGGTTCGCGTTGGGCTCGCCGCCCGGCTTGAGCTTGCGCGCCCGCTTCACCACGATCTCGGTGAACTCGTCGGCGACGTCCTCGGCCACGTAAACGCGCTCCACGCCAGCGCACGTCTGGCCGGCGTTGGACACCGCACCCCAGATCGCGGCCTCGGCTGCAGCGGTCAGATCGGCGTCGGAGTCGACGATCAGCGCGTCCTTGCCGCCGCACTCCACCAGCACCGGCGTCAACGTCGAAGCGCACGCGGCCATGACCTTCTTGCCGGTCCGCGTCGATCCCGTGAACGCGATCTTGTCGGCGCCCGAGGCGCACAACGCGGCACCCGTCTCGCCGAAGCCCGTGACGACCTGGAACACCGGATACTCCGGCACCGCCTCGGTGAACGTCGACGAGAGGAACGTGCCGACACCCGGCGTGAACTCCGACGGCTTGAACACGACGGCGTTGCCCGCGGCCAGGGCGTAGGAGATCGAACCCATCGGCGTGTGCGCGGGGTAGTTCCACGGCCCGATGACGCCGATCACGCCCAACGGCCGGTACTCGAGCGTCGCGCTGTGGTTGAACATCAGCATGCCTGGGGAGACCCGCCGCTTGCCCAGCACGCGCCCGGCGTGCTTCGAGGCCCAGTGCAGGTGGTCCATCACCAGCGCGACCTCGACACGGGAGTCGTCGGCGGGCTTGCCGGTCTCCGAGCTGATCAGCCCGATGAACTCGTCGGCGCGCTGCGACAGCACTCTGCGCCACGCGTCGAGCTTGGTCTTGCGGCCCTCGAAGCCGAGGCCCGCCCACCACGCGGCGGCCTCACGCGCAGAGGACACCGCGTCCTCGACCTCGGCGGCCGTGTGGATCGGATGATGCGCGACGACCTCGCCCGTGCGCGGGTCCAGTGATGCGAACCGCCGCTGCTCGCCATCAGCCGACAGCGCGCTGTCCGAAGCGGTCTGCGTCATGGGCCCTCCCGGTACTCGCCAGTAACCTCGACACTAACGCGTACTCGAACAACTTTCAGCCCCCGCCTGGTCCCGTCAGGCCGCGGGCAGACTGGGAAGCACTGCCTTCGCGAAGGTCTGGGCCGCCTGGCAGCGGTCGAACTCCTTCTCCTTCGAGCCCGCCGCGATGAACTCCGCGATCTCGCCGGCGTCGCTCGAGTCCTTGGTGCGGACCACGACCAGCTCGCAGGTCGGGAACGAGCCGTCCTTGAACGCCTGGTAGCCCTTCACGCCGCCGCCGAGATCGACCTCGACGGACTTGCTGTCGAACTTGCCGTCCTTCGGGATGCGCGTCGTCTTGAACTCGAGCTGCAGCTGCGAGCTCTGCCCCGACCACGAGCACTGGTGCAGACCGTACGGCAAGGACCGCGGCGAGGCGCCGAGCACCGGTGCGAGCGCCGCCTTCTCCACGATCGTGCATGGGTCGACCTCGACCGGCGAACCCTTCGGCGGGCTGTACTTCTGCGGGTTGCCCTTGAGCTTGCGCACCGCGCCCTCGAGCACCTTGCGCCCCGGCTCGCACGCCTCACCACCGTCGTTGCCGGTGCTCACCTGGATCCTGGCGGCCTGCGGCGGGTTCTCCTGCGTCACGGCCGTGACGAAGCACGACGTGTTGCTCAGCTTCTGCTCGCCGCTCTTCAGACCGGCGATCTGCTTGGTCGCGTTCTTCACCTCGGTGGACGTCAGCGAGTAGCCGATGTCCAGCGTGATGTTGAGCGTCTTGCCCGCCTTGTTCTTCATGTAGTTCGAGCAGCGCGTGTAGGAGCTGCTCGAGTACTTCGACGGCGTGCCGACCGTCTGCAGCAGGTCCTTCTCCATCAACGCGCACGGGTTGATCAGCCGCAGCCGTTCCGCCGCGAACGCGGGGTCGACCGGCTTGTTCGGCTGCGCCGACGGCTTGACCGACGGGTCGGTCGAGCTCGCGTCCGCACCCGCCTGAACGGTGCGGCGAGGTGAGTTGGTCTTGGCAAGACCCGGACCGGTGGCGCAGCCGGCCATCAGCAACGCAGCGGCGGCGACCACGGCCGTGGCACGAAAACGGAGCACGACGTGCACGGTAGCGACCTTTGCGCGCCTTCGTGGGCGGTACCCCGAGTTGGCCCGTGGCACATGTCACCCAGCGCTACGGGAACGATTCAGAAGATCAACGCGCTGTACCTGGTGAAGACCCCGACAGAAGGAGAAACGTGCGTAACCGCATTCGCCGCGCATTCAACTGGCTCGACGCGTGGACGATCGAGGCCTTCAACCCTGTTTACCCAGGTCGTCCCCAGTCGTAGTCGCCGTTTTCGCGAACTGGGGCCGCAGCGTCGCCCACGCGGCGAACACCGCCGCCAGCACCACCATGGCGATGCCGGCCCACAGGTTGATGTTGACCCCTTCGGCCTTCTTGAGGTCGTCGTCGGACGTGAACCCGAGACCGACGACGACCAGTACGACGCCGTACAGGCCGAAGAGGAAAGCGATGATCAATCGCAGGTCGAACAACCTCATGGCGGCCTCCCTCAGCCGAAGATGACGTAGAGAACGGTCGTCAGCGCCAGCACTCCGCCACCGAGCAGGGCGGGCGAGCGGTACCAGCCCGCGTCCTCACCGGTGGTGGAGTGCGACCTGTCCGCCTTGGGCGTCAGGCTGTAGACCAGCCCGACGAGCTCGCTGTCCGGCTTCGGTCGCGTGACCAGGCTGACCGCGACGCTCACGACGACGTCCACCACGAACGCGAGACCCGCGCCGAGGAAGCTCGCGCCCTGACCTGGCAGCTCCAGCCACTTGATGCCGAACGACGGCTCCGAGATCGCGTAGATGAACATCGCGGTGAACGTGCCCGCGAGCAGACCCACCCAGCCCGCGGTGGGCGTCATCCGCTTCCAGAACATGCCGACGATGAACGTCGCGAACAGCGGCGCGTTGAAGAACGAGAACAGCGCCTGGATGTAGTCCATGATGTTGGACCCGCCGAGCGCCGCCGCGATGAACGCCGTGCCGATCGCCAGCACGCACGCGCCGACCGTGGCCAGGCGTCCCACCCGCAGGTAGTACTCGTCCGGCCGGTCCTTCTTGATGTAGTCCTGCCACAGGTCGTACGTGAAGACCGTGTTGAACGAGCTGACGTTCGCCGCCACCCCGGCCATGAAGCTCGCCAGCAGACCCGTGATCGCGATGCCGAGGATGCCGTTGGGCAGCAGGTCGCGCATGAGCAGCGGCAGCACGTTGTTGTACACCACGCCACTGCTCGTGTCGCCGGCCTTGAGCTGCGCCATCTCCGGCACGATCACCGCGGCGATGATGCCGGGGATGATGATGATCGCCGGGATGAGCGCCTTCGGGTACGCGCCGATGATCGGCGTCCGCTTGGCCGCGGACATCGACTTGGCGCTCATCGCGCGCTGCACCTCGGCGAAGTTCGTCGTCCAGTAACCGAACGACAGCACGAAACCGAGACCGAACACCAGTCCGACGACACTCCACACCGGACTGTTGATGCCGGTGAGCTCCGTCGCCGGCCACGCGCTCAGCTGCTCCTGGTCCGTCACCTTCTGGACCAGCCCCTGCCAGCCACCGACCTTGATCAGGCCGACGATCGTCAGCGGCGCGAGCGCGGCCACGATCACGAAGAACTGCAGCACCTCGTTGTAGATCGCGGCACTGAGGCCACCGAGGGCCGTGTATGCGAGCACCACCATCGCGGCCACCACGATGGAGACCGGCAACGGCCACCCGAGCAGCGCGTCGATGATCACCGCGAGCGCGAACAGGTTGATGCCCGCGATCAGGACCTGGGCGACGGCGAAGCTGATGGCGTTGACGAGGTGCGCGGGCTTTCCGAAGCGCCGCAGCATGAACTCGGGAACACTGCGCACCTTCGAGCCGTAGTAGAACGGCATCATCACCAGACCGAGGAACACCATCGCGGGGATGGCGCCGATCCAGTAGTAGTGCACGGTCGCCATGCCGTACTGCGCGCCGTTCGCCGTCATGCCCATCAGCTCGAGCGCACCGAGGTTCGCCGAGATGAACGCGAGCCCGGTGACCCACGCCGGCAGCGACCGTCCTGACAACAGGAAGTCGAGACTGGAGGAGACGGATCGTCGTGCCATCACGCCGATCCCGAGCACCACCACGAAGTAGATGACGAGCAACGCGTAGTCGATCGGTCCCGCGTCAAGCCGCAGGTCCGCCTCGGCCAACACCGACACCGCCCACCTCCCGAACTCCAACAAAGTCGAACACGAACGACCAGGAGGCGACGTTACTCCAGGTGCGCCGGTTCTTACCCCATGTGCATGATCACAAAACCACGACCGGACATGGGGCGCTCACAGAAGTCCGGGCAACCGGCTCAGGCGGGCTGCAGCGGCTCGTACAGCACCACGATTTCCGACTTCTGCACGACCACCGAGCTGCTTCTGATCGTGTAGGTGTAGACGCCGTTGCGCGCCACCCAGGCCGCGCCGGTCGACGTGGCGGGCAGGCTGATGTGATTGTCGGCGTCCGCGGGCTTCCCCTTCACCTGCCCGTCGTAGTACACCTGCCCGTCCGCCGCGCGACACAACGTGATCAGGTGCTTGTCCGTCTGGTACGCGGCGACGAGCGTGGAGCCCGATCCCCCGCCCGGCAGCCAGGTGGCGGTCGCCGCGGGGCAGGGCGTGCCGCCCACGAGTGTCGACCCGTGGCCCGTGGTGGGCACCTCGATCGTCTTGATCCCTTCGACCAGCGGCGGCCCGAAGACCAGCGCCGCCAGCCCGATCCCGGTCCATCGCGCCACCTTCTTGCGGCGCCGGGTCCAGAACTTCCTGCCCGACGGCCTGGGATAGGCAGCAGGGGCGGGCGGGCGCGACATCGGCGGTGGCGGCATCGGCGGGTGCCGGGCCCAGAGGTCGGTGCTGCCGGCGGGAGCGGAGGTGG
>NZ_VSRL01000137.1 GCF_012184385.1 Lentzea indica | reverse complement strand
GGACGCGGTGATTGGTGTTGATCTGGGGCTCACGCATCTCGCGGTGCTGTCCCGGCCGCTCCTCGGCGTCACCGACGCGGCCGGGTTCGTGTCCAACCCGAAACACCTCGTGCGTGCGTCGGCGGCGCTGCGTCGCGCTTGCCGCACGGTGTCGCGGAGACGCGGCCCGGACAGGCGCACCGGCACCAGGCCGTCGAAGAGGTGGAAACGAGCGAACCAGCGCCGCAACCGCGTTCACCACCGCGTGGCCAACCTGCGGAGAGATGGCCTGCACAAGCTCACGACAGCGCTGGTCCGCGAGTTCGGCACGGTCGTGGTCGAGGATCTGAACGTGGCGGGGATGCTGCGCAACCGCCGGCTGGCCCGGTCGATCGCCGACGCCGGCTTTGCTGAGATCCGACGGCAACTGGCGTACAAGACGCGGTGGCGGGGTAGTCGTCTGGTCGTGGCCGACCGCTGGTTCCCGTCGTCGAAAACCTGCTCGGATTGTGGCGTGGTGAAAGCCAAGCTGCCGCTGCACGTCCGGGTGTTCCGCTGTGGGTCGTGCGGGCTGGAGATCGATCGTGATCTGAACGCTGCTCGCAACCTCGCCGCCCTCGTGGTGAAAAGCGCAACAGGTACCGGAGAGGCCGGAGACCTGGAGTCGCAAGACTCGAACGGACGTGGAGCCGATCGGAAGTCCCACATCACGTGGGCTGGTGGCCATGAAGCGTCCACCCCGCACCCGACAACAGGGACAGACGGGACCCGACCATCCATGAGAACGACGTGATGCCACGACGTTGTCACCCGGATATGGTCTGTCGGTAGCTGCTAGCTTATGAGGAGCATCGTGCGACCTTGGCCTGGAAGGCCCTACCCGCTAGGTGCACAGTACGACGGCGTAGGCACGAATTTCGCCCTGTTCTCCGAGGTCGCGGAGTACGTCGAACTCTGCCTCTTCGACGACGGCACCGAGACACGCGTGAGGCTGCCGGAGGTGGACGGCTTCGTCCACCACGGCTACCTGCTGGGCGTGGGGCCGGGACAGAGGTACGGATACCGCGTCCACGGCCCGCACGACCCCGCACGAGGTCTCCGCTGCAACCCCAACAAGCTGCTGATCGACCCGTACGCGAAGGCCATCTCGAACGGCCTGGCGTGGGACGAGGCGCTGTACGGGTACAAGTTCGGGTCGCCTGACGAGCGCAACGACACGGATTCCGCGGCGCACGTGCCGAAGTCCGTGGTGGTGAACCCGTTCTTCGACTGGACGAACGACAGGCTGCCCAAGACGCCGTACAACGAGAGCGTCATCTACGAGGCGCACGTTCGCGGGCTCACCATCGACCACCCGGAGATTCCGCCGCGGCTGCGGGGCACCTACGCGGGCCTCGCGCACCCGGTGATGATCGACCACCTGATCAAGCTCGGGGTCACGGCGCTCGAGCTGATGCCGGTGCACCAGTTCATCAGCGATCACACGCTGGCCGAGCGGCGCCTCAGCAACTACTGGGGCTACAACACGATCGGCTTCTTCGCTCCGCACGACGGTTACTCGGCGTTGCCGCTGAACCAGGTGCAGGAGTTCAAGGGCATGGTCAGGGCCCTGCACCAGGCGGGGATCGAGGTCATTCTCGACGTCGTCTACAACCACACGGCGGAGGGCAACCACCTCGGGCCGACGCTGTCGATGCGCGGTATCGACAACGAGGCGTACTACCGGCTGGTCGAGGACGACCCGCAGTTCTACACGGACTACACGGGTACCGGTAACTCGCTGAACGTGCGCACGCCGCACACGTTGCAGCTCATCATGGACTCGCTGCGGTACTGGGTCACCGAGATGCACGTCGACGGCTTCCGGTTCGACCTGGCTGCGACGCTGGCGCGCGAGTTCTACGACGTGGACCGGCTGGCGACGTTCTTCGAGGTCGTGCAACAGGATCCGGTGGTGTCGCAGGTCAAGCTGATCGCGGAGCCGTGGGACGTCGGGCCCGGTGGCTACCAGGTCGGCAACTTCCCTCCACTGTGGACCGAGTGGAACGGCAAGTTCCGGGACACCGTGCGGGACTTCTGGCGTGGTGAGCCGGCGACGCTGGGTGAGTTCGCGTCGCGCATCACCGGTAGCAGCGACCTCTACCAGGACGACGGGCGCCGGCCGTACGCGTCGATCAACTTCGTGACGGCGCACGACGGCTTCACGTTGAACGACCTGGTCACGTACAACGAGAAGCACAACGAGGCCAATGGCGAGGACAACCGCGACGGTGAGGACCACAACCGGTCGTGGAACTGCGGTGTCGAGGGGCCGACGGACGACGACGAAATCGTCCGGCTGAGGGCACGGCAGCGGCGCAACCTGATGGCGACGATGTTGTTGTCGCAGGGTGTGCCGATGATCCTGCACGGCGACGAGTTCGGTCGCACGCAGCACGGCAACAACAACGCCTACTGCCAGGACAACGAAGTTTCCTGGGTCGACTGGTCGTTGCTGGAGAGCAACGCCGAGCTGGTCGAGTTCACCTCGGCGCTGGCCAGGTTCCGCAAGGCGCACCCGGTGTTCCGGCGCAAGCGCTTCTTCGCGGGCCGGCCGATCCGCAAGGGCGAGGAGCTGCGCGACATCGCGTGGTTCACGCCGTCCGGCGAGGAGATGACCGAGCAGAACTGGGAGGACGACTTCGGCAAGTGCATCGTCGTCTTCCTCAACGGCGAGGGGATCCCGGACCTCGACTCGCGTGGTATGAGGGTGGTCGACGACTCGTTCCTGATGGCGTTCAACGGGCACTACGAGGACATCCAGGTGACGTTGCCGGATCCCGAGTACGGTCCTGAGTGGACGGTGGTCGTGGACACCGCGACCGGCGAGGTCGGCAACGGCGCCAAGCCGATCATCGCCTCCGGGGAGCTGAACCTGGCCGCGCGGTCGCTCGTCGTGCTGCAGCGGGTGGGCTGATGGGCGCGCCGTCCTCCACGTACCGCGTCCAGTTCACCCCGTCCTTCACCTTCGCCGACGCCGCCGAGGCCGCGGATTACCTGGCACGCCTGGGTATCGGCGCGTTGTACGCCTCGCCGATGCTCGATGCGCGCGAAGGGTCGACGCACGGCTACGACGTCGTGGACCCGACCCGTGCGCGGCCGGAGCTGGGTGGTGACGACGGCCGGATCGCGCTGCAGAAACGCTTGTCGGAGCTGAGTCTCGGCCTCGTCGTCGACATCGTGCCCAACCACATGGTGGTGCCGAACCCGTGGTGGGAGGACGTCCTCGAACACGGACAGGCCTCCCGGTACGCGCGGTACTTCGACATCGACTGGTCGTCGGGCAGGGTTCTGCTGCCGGTGCTCGCCGAAGACGCTCAAGATGAACCCGGTGAGCACTTCGTCAGGGTGAACTGGCGGCGCGGCAACACCGAGCTGAACTACCGGCGGTTCTTCGACATCACCGAGCTCGCGGCGGTGCGGGTCGAGGATCCTGAGGTGTTCGAGGCGACCCACCGCGAGGTGCTGTCGTGGGGCGTCACGGGGTTGCGCGTCGACCACCCGGACGGGCTCGCTGATCCCGGCGGCTACTTCCGGCGGCTGCGCGAGCACTTCGACGGCTGGCTGGTCGTGGAGAAGATCCTCGGGCCGGACGAGTCGCTGCCGCAGAGCTGGCCGGTCGACGGCACGACGGGCTACGACGCGTTGCGCGAGATCTGCGGTGTGTTCATCGCGCCCACCGACACGTTCGCAGGTGACTTCCACGAGGTCGAGCACTCGTCACGGCAGCAGGTCGTGGACTCGATCCTGGCGGCCGAGGTGCGCAGGATCGCCAGGCTGGTGCAGGGTGTGCCGTTCGAGGACGCGTGCCAGGCCGTGGCCGAGGTGATGGTCAACTTCCCGGTGTACCGGTCGTACCTGCCGGAAGGCCTGCGGCACTGGGAAACTGCGGTCCACCGCGCCAAGTCTCCCGCCGCGCGGGCGTTGGACGAGCAGGTCCGCGCCGATCCGCACGGTGAGCTGGCGACCAGGATCCAGCAGACGTCCGGCATGGTCGTTGCGAAGGGCACCGAGGACACGGCGTTCTACCGGTACACGAACTTCGTGGCGCTCAACGAGGTCGGCGGCTCACCGGACAGGTTCGGTCTGTCACCGCACGAGTTCCACCAGCGCGCGGCGAACCGTGAAGCCGGTGAGCCGAACGCCATGACCGCGCTGTCGACCCACGACACCAAGCGGTCGGAGGACGTGCGGGCCAGGCTCGCGGTGCTGGCGGAGATCCCGGACGAGTACCTGGCGTTCGAGGCCGCGATGACCGAGAAGCACGGCATCTCCGAGCCGACGCTGAACAGGCTGGCGTGGCAGTCGCTCGTGGGCGCGTGGCCGATCACGGAGGAACGCATCGGCCAGTACCTGGAGAAGGCGTCACGCGAAGCCAAGATCGCGACGTCGTGGGTCGACAGGAACGCCGAGTTCGACGCCGAGGTGGCCGCGTGGCCGCAGAAGGCGCTGAACGAGCCGGAGGTCGCCGCGTTCGCCGAACGGATCAAGGCGCCCGGCTGGTCGAACTCGTTGGGGCAGAAGCTGGTCCAGCTCACCGCACCGGGCGTGCCGGACGTGTACCAGGGCACCGAGCTGTGGGACTTCTCGCTGGTCGACCCGGACAACCGCCGCCCGGTCGACTACGCGGTGCGCCGGGAGTTGCTGGACCGCCTCGAATCCGGCTGGCTGCCGGAGATCGACGACTCGGGCGCGGTGAAGCTCCTCGTTGTGCAGAAGGCGTTGCACGTGCGGAAGCGAGGTCTGCACGGCTTCCGGCCGCTCAACGCCGAGGGCCCCGCCGCCGATCACGTGCTGGCGTTCGAACGGTCCGGTGTGATCACGGTGGCGACGAGGCTGCCGGTCGAGCTGGCGCAGAAGGGCTGGCAGGACACGGTTCTGCCGCTTCCGGGTCCGGAGTGGACGGACGTGCTCACCGGCCGGCCCGCGAGCGAGGACCTGGCGTCGTTGTTCGACCGCTATCCGGTGGCACTGCTGGTGCGAGGGGAATCGTGAGCTTCTCTGTCTGGGCGCCGACTCCTGAGTCGGTGCACGTGCGCGTCGACGGCTTCGACCACGAGATGAAACGCGATGGCGACCGGTGGTACTCGGACGTCCAGTCGCCGGAGGGCACGGACTACGCGTTCGTCATCGAGGGCAAGACGTATCCGGATCCGCGCTCGCTGTGGCAGCCCAACGGGGTGCACGAGGCATCCCGTGTGTACACGCATGAGTTCGAGTGGACGGACGGCGCGTGGACCGGCCGGGCGCTGCCGGGCGGCGTGATCTACGAGCTGCACATCGGCACGTTCACGCCGGAGGGCACGTTCGACGCGGCCATCGGCAAGCTCGATCACCTGGTGGACCTCGGCATCACGTTCGTCGAGGTCATGCCGGTCAACAGCTTCGACGGCGTGGAGGGCTGGGGTTACGACGGCGTCCTGTGGGGTGCCGTGCACCAGCCCTACGGCGGGCCCGACGGGTTCAAGCGGTTCGTCGACGCCTGCCACGCGCGAGGGCTCGCCGTGCTGCTTGACGTGGTCTACAACCACCTCGGGCCGTCCGGTGCGTACCTCGACAGGTTCGGGCCGTACTTCGCGGGCCGCAACGACTGGGGCCCAGGGCTGAACCTGGACGGACCGGGCTCCGACGAGGTGCGCCGGTACGTGATCGACAACGCTTTGCAGTGGCTGCGGGACTTCCACGTCGACGGGCTGCGGCTCGACGCCGTGCACGCGCTGGCAGACCGGCGTGCGGTGCACGTCCTCGAAGAGCTGGCGGTCGAGGTGGACGCGCTCTCCGTCAGTGTGGGACGGCCGCTGACGCTGATCGCCGAGTCCGATCTCAACGACGCCAAGCTGGTGACCGCGCGGGAAGGCGGCGGCTACGGCCTGCACGCGCAGTGGTCAGACGATCTGCACCACTGCCTGCACGTGGCGTTGACCGGCGAGACTTTCGGTTACTACGAGGACTTCGCGGCACCGGGCGCACTCAAGAACACCCTGGAGAAGGTGTTCTTCCACGCCGGCACCTGGTCTTCGTTCCGCGAGAAGCACCACGGCAAACCGGTCGACACCGCGTTGATCCCTGGCCACCGGTTCCTGGCGTACATGCAGAACCACGACCAGATCGGCAACCGCGCCACCGGTGACCGGCTGCCCGCGACCGTGCCGACCGGGAAGTTGTTGTGCGCGGCGGCGATCGTGCTGTGCTCGCCGTACACGCCCATGATCTTCATGGGGGAGGAGTGGGCGGCGAGCACGCCGTGGCAGTTCTTCGCGTCTTTCCCCGACCCGCAGCTGGCCGAGGCCGTCAGGACGGGCAGGCGCCGTGAGTTCGCGAGGCACGGCTGGGGCGAATCCGACGTGCCGACCCGATGTCGCCACGGACCGTGGAGAACTCGCGACTCAGGTGGGACGAGCTGACCAGCGGCGATCACGCCGAGGTGCTGGAGACCTACCGTGCGCTCATCGCGTTGCGCCGCTCCCGCCCCGAGCTGGCCGATCCGCGGTTGGACAGGTTCGTGGTGGAGCAGGACGGGGCGTGCTTCGTGCTGCACCGCGGGACGACCCGCGTGGTGGTGAACCTCGGAACCACCCCCGTCCCGCTGCCTCAGGGAGAGGTGCTGCTGACCTCCTCGGCGGACCCGTCGTCGCTGTCACCGGAGTCGTTCGCGGTCGTCGCGTCGACGTGATCCCACAGCATCTGGTCGGCCACGTCGACGGGCCGGCCGAGGTGCGCCTGCACGAACGCCGCGACCAGCCGGTCGGCGGCGACGTGCAGCTTGATGTTGTGGTGCTGGGACATGTGCACCAGCAGCTGGAAGGCCTGCTGGGGTGTGCATGGTTTGCGTGCGGCGATCAGGCCGGTGGCCTGCCCGATGACGGTCCGGGACACCAGAGCTTTGCGCAGCCCTGCCACCTCGGCCTCGAGGGCGGTGATTCTCGCGGACGACACCGCCGGCTCCTTTCACGTCGTCATGGTCACAGCGGCATGCCGGTGCGACGACGGTGCTTCGGGAGCTGCATTGCGAAGGGCGGGCGCACCCAGAGCAAGCCGTCACATCGGCTTGCGGCTGGGTTCTCAACCGCGAGTGATCACCTTATCAACTGTTTCGGGCGGTGCTCGCCGGGTAACCAATCGATGTAGCTGACCTCCACCGAAGGAGCCTGATCCATGGGTGCCGACGACAAGCTCAGCAACAAGGCTGAAGAGATGAAGGGTCGCGCGAAGGAAGCGGCCGGCGACGCCACGGACAACGAGCAGTGGCAGGCCGAGGGCCGCGCCGAGCGCGCCAAGGCGAACATCAAGCAGGCGGGCGAGAAGGTCAAGGATGCCTTCCGTTCGGACAAGTAAGTCCGCTGACGCCGCCCCGTACGTCCCGGAAGGGGCGGACTGGGCGGCGTTGCGTTCGGCGTCCTGCGGGTGCCGCGGGTGCGAGCTCTACAAAGGCGCCTCGCAGACCGTGTTCGGTGAGGGACCGGTGCCCGCGCGGCTGATGATGGTGGGGGAGCAGCCCGGCGACCGCGAGGACGTCGAGGGGCACGTGTTCGTCGGACCTGCCGGACGGTTGCTGGACAAGGCGTTGGGGGCCGTCGGCATCGATCGTTCCCAGGCGTACCTGACGAACGCGGTGAAGCACTTCAAGTTCACCGAGCGCGGGAAGCGCAGGATTCATCAACAGCCTCGGCGGGGCGAGGTGGTGGCGTGCTTCCCGTGGTTGCGCGAGGAGATCAGGGTCGTCAACCCCCGGCTGATCGTCGTGCTGGGCGCCGTGGCCGCGAAGGCTTTGCTCGGCGCGTCCTTCACGCTGACCGCGCATCGCGGTGAGGTGCTGGAGCAGGACGGGTTGCGGATCGGCGTGACGGTGCACCCGTCGGCGGTGCTGCGGGCCGAGAACCGGGACGAGGCCTACGAGGCCCTGGTGGCCGATCTCAAGGCCCTCCAGAAGTCCCTGTAACGGAGAAGTCCCTGTAACGGGACAACCCCCGGACGACTCCCGCGTCAGCGGGCCGAGCGGGACCAAGCGCTCGAAGTCCGGGGGCCGGGTGGCTGCCTGGTTCTTCACTAGGCGTCACCGAGGGCGGTCCTAGCGGACAGCCACCTCACGAGTCCTGTAGCTATACAACTTTGGACCACCTCCTCTCGTGTGTACGACGAACCTATGTCGTGATCGGCCGGCCTCGCAACGGAGTTTCTCCGGCCGTTTGACTTGCGTGTTTCGCGTAGAATCCACAGACATGGTGCGCATCCCACTGACTTCGCTGGAACGGGAGCGCGGCAGGCGGCTCGGTCAGTTGCTGCGGGACGCCCGCGGCGAGGAGAGCATGGTCGAGATCGCGGCCCGCGCCGGGTTGTCGGCCGAGACGGTGCGCAAGATCGAGACGGGACGTGCTCCCACGCCGTCGTTCTTCACGATCGCCGCACTCGCCGGCGCGCTCGGCATCTCGCTGGACGCCATCAACGAGCTCCTGGCGCCGCAGAGCCGCTCGGCCTAGAACGTAAAACGACCCGATAGTGGGTGGACCCACTCGGCTGAGTTACAACGAAAGTCGGTACTCCCCGCCGATTTCGCAATGCCCCCTTGACTTCAATCCCAGGCCCATGTTCCGGTGGAGTCACGAGATTCGCACTTCTCGCAACAGGGGGAAATGATGAAATTCATTTCAGCGGTGATCGCTGCATTCCTGGCGTTCACACTGGTCGGTGCTCCCGCGGTGTCCGCGGCGCCGGTCGAGCAGGTCAGCAGGGGGGACATGCTGAAGCGGGCGGCGACGTGGCTGACCGCGAACAACGGCGGCAGGGTGCCGTACAGCATGAAGAAGTACTGGAAAGATGGCTATCGGCAGGACTGCTCGGGTTATGTGTCGATGGCCGCGAAACTGGGGAACAAAGATCCCAAGGGCGGGCCGAACACCGTGGCTCTGGCCTCGAACAAGTACACGACGCCGGTGAAGATCGCCGACATGAAGCCGGGTGATCTCTTCATCGACCCGGTGGACCAGCCGGGTTCCGACTTCCGGCACGTCGTGATCTTCGAGAAGTGGGCCAAGGCCGACAAGTCGGAGTACATGGCCTACGAGCAGCGTGGTGGCTTCGGCACCGACCACCGTCCGCGCAAGTACGGCCTTGAGCCGAACAGCAAGTACAAGCCGTACCGGCTCAAGAACGTCACGGGCTGATCGTCACCAGGCGACCGGCATGGCCTGCGGTGCACGCATGGACATGCCGGTCCGCCACGTGACCTCGTCGGCCAGCCGCAGTCCTGGGAACCGGCCGAGGATCGCCGTCAGCGCGACCTGGACGTCCATCCTGGCGAGCTGCGCGCCGATGCAGTGGTGCGGCCCGTGCCCGAACGTGAGGTGCCCCTTGGCATTGCGCGTCACGTCGAACCGGTCGGGGTCGGGGAACTGGCGCGGATCCCGGTTGGCGGCGTGCTTGGCGAGCAGCACGGGCTCGCCGGCGTGCACGGTGCCACCGCTCAGTTCCACGTCTTCCAGCGCGTACCGGGGCAGGATGTCGGAGATCTCTTGCGCCGGAATCCACCGCAACAGCTCCTCGACGGCGCCGGGCATCAGCTCCGGCTTCTCCCTGAGCAACCGCGCCTGGTCCGGGAACCGCAGCAGGGTGTGCACCGAGTTGGCGATGTGGCTGGCCGTGGAGTCGTACCCCGCGCCGAGCAGCAGTACGAGGAGCTGCACCAGCTCCTCGGCGGTGAGCTTGTCGCCTTCCTCCTGCGCCACCACCAACGCACTGATCAGGTCGTCTTCCTGATGCTCTCGCCGCTGGTCGGCGAGCCCGGCGAGGTAGCCGGCGAGCTCACCCAGGCGGGACATCTTCTCCTCGTCGGTCATCGCCGTGATCGACATGAACGCCTCTGCCAGGTCCTGGAAGTGGTCGCGGTCCTCGTAGGGCACGCCGAGCAGATCGCAGACCATCAGTCCTGGCAACGGAACCGCGTAAGCCGTCATCAGCTCCGCCGGTGGGCCGGCCTTCTCCATGTCGTCGAGCAGTTCGCCGGCCAGCCGTTCCGCGGTGGTGCGCAGCTGTTCGACTCGGCGCACCGTGAAGGCGTGCGCCAGCAGGCGCCTGAGCCGGGTGTGGTCCGGCGGGTCGAGGTCGGTCAGGATCGCGCCCATCCGCTGCGGTCCCATCCGGGGCGTGTCGCGCACGGCGGCCTGGGCGAGGCTGAACCGCGTGTCGCTGAGTGCTAATCGCACGTCGTCATATCTGGTGAGCAGCCAGCCTTCTTCCCCGTGGGGGAGCTGGACGCGGGCGAGAGGTTCGTCGTCGCGCAGCCGGCCGTACATCGGGTCGATCTCGAGCCCGTCCACCGGGCCGAACGGGTAGGAACGCGCAGTCATGGGGCATCCTCCAGAGTTCGCGGCGAGGCCATCATGCGCGCGAGGAGAGCGTGAACACCACCTTTTCGTCTTGAATCGCCGCAGCGTGGTAAACGCTTTCATCCGAGGCTTGCCTGCTCTTGACCGGCTTTGAGGGCCGTCCTAGGCTGCCCTCGTAGGTACACCTCCGATCTTTGGTCGCAGCCGCCGCGGACCTGAAGGGTGTTCTGTGGATCTGTCGCGGCGCGAACTGCTCGGTGGGGTTGTGGCCGGGGCGGCGCTCACGGCGTTGCCGGCCAAGGCGAACGCCGCCGATTCCGATGTCGGCCTGGAAAGCACCGGGTGCGCCACGAGGATCGACTGGGAACGGTTCCTCGGTGAGCAGGACCTCGTCTGGCAGCGGATTCCGCGTGCCTGGTACGAGGGCCCGTTCCTGGGCAACGGGTTTCTCGCCACCGCCGTCTACCGCGAGCCGGGCGCGAACGCCATCCGGTTCACCGTCGACCACGCGAAGGTGCAGGACCACCGGCCCCAGTTCGGGAACGAGTGGGGTGTGGCGCGGCTGCCGGTCGGGCGGCTGCTGCTGACGCCGGTCGGCAAGATCACCGGTGTCGACCTCAGGCTCGGCCTGTGGAACGCCGAGCTGCGCGGCAAGATCATCACCGACAAGGGTGAGCTGGCGGTCAGATCGTTCGTGCACGCCGAGAAGTCGTTGCTGCACCTGGAAGTTCGCCCGACGAGCGGTGAACGCGGCTTCAAGCTGGAGTTCCGGGCGCTCGACGCGCTGAGCCCGCGCACGATCCGCGAGCCACCGCCCGCGACGTTCCCGCTCAATCCCAAGCCGGTCACCCGCACCGAGAACGGGCTCACGCTCGTCACCCAGGAGATGGTCGCGGGCGGCCAGACGGCGACGGCGTACCGGACGCGAGAGCTCCAGGGCCGCACGGACTTTCTGCTGTCGGTCGACCACTCGTTCCCGGACAGGACCGCGGAGGCGGCCGTCCGTGACGCGATCACCAAGGCGCCGATGCCGGAAGTGCTGCGGTACCAGCACCAGAAGTGGTGGCATCGCTTCTACCGCAGGAGTTTCGTGTCCGTGCCGGACGCGTTGATGCAGAGCTTCTACTGGATCCAGCTGTACAAGCTCGCGTCGGGCGCACGGCAAGAAGCGCCGATCATGCCCACCACCGGGCCGTGGCTGGAGCCGACACCGTGGCCGTCGGTGTGGTTCAACCTCAACGCCCAGCTCGAGTACTGGCCGGTGCACGCGTCGAACCACCTCGAGCTCGACCCGATCCCGCGCACGATCTCGCAGAACCAGCAGATCCTCGTCGACGCGCTGCGACCGGAGTTCCGCGCGGACTCGATGGGCTTGAGACGCAGCACCGACCCCACGTTCCAGGACGCCGGGTTCGTCGGCTCCCCGTTGCATCCCTCGCCGGACCCGGAGATCGGGAACCTGCCGTGGCTGCTGCACAACGCGTGGCTGAGCTATCGGCACACCATGGACGAACGGATCCTGCGCGACACCGTCTTCCCCGTGCTGCGCCGGTCCACCAACTACTACTTGCACTTCCTGCGCAAGGGCAACGACGGCAAGCTCCACCTGCTGCCCACCTACTCGCCCGAGTACGGCGTCGCACCGGACTGCAACTACGACCTCGCGCTGCTGCGGTGGTCCTGCCGCACGCTCATCGAGTCGGCAGGGATCCTCAAGATCGACGACCCGCTCGCCGCGAAGTGGCGGGAGGTGCTCGACCAGCTCGTCGAGTACCCGGCGGACGCGGGCGGGTTCATGATCGGCGCGGGTGTGCCGTTCGCGAAGTCGCACCGGCACTACTCGCACATGCTCGCGGTCTACCCGCTGCACGAGGTCAACTGGGAGCAGCCGGAACGCCGCGACCTCATCGAGCGGTCGCTGAAGCACTGGCTGAGCTTCGAGGGATCGTTGCGCGGCTTCACCTTCACCGGCGCCGCGTCGATCGCGGCTCAGATGACCCGTGGCGACGACGCCCTGAAGTACCTGCGCGAGTTCGTGGCCAGGTTCGCCCAGCCCAACACGATGTACTTCGAGGCGGGTCCAGTGATCGAGACGCCGCTGAGCGCCGCGAAGTCGTTGCAGGACATGCTGATCCAGAGCTGGGGCGGGCTGATCCGGATCTTCCCCGCCGTGCCGGCCGTCTGGCAGGACGTCACGATCCACGACACCCGCACCGAGGGCGCGTTCCTGGTCAGCGCGGTCAGGCGGGGCGGCAGGACGCGGTTCGTGCGGGTCCAAAGCGAAGCCGGCCAGCCGTGCCGCATCCGCACCGGCATCGAGGGGCCGCTGAAAGTCCGGGGCTGCTCGAAGTGGAGCGTCGAGGACGGCGTCGTCGAGCTGCACCTCAAGCGTGGCCAGGAAGCTCTGATCCACGCGAAGGGCGAGCGCGACTTCACCATCGCGCCGGTCCGGATCACCGAACCGGGCAGGCGCTGGGGCCTACCCGCGTTGCCTCCCGGTGGCAGTGCGGTGCCGGTGGACATCAGCGCGTCGCTCGACAACGACGGCCTGTCCAACGAGTTCACCAGCCGTGACGGCGACTTCGACGGCCTCGGCAACACCTACCCGGCCGCCCAGCTGCCGCAGACCGGCTCGGTGACCGACGACAGCATCCTGTTCGAGTTCCACAACGGCGACGAGGCGAGCAAGAACAACATCATCGCCAACGGGCAGACGCTCGCCGTCCCCGCCGGGAAGTACGTGAAGCTGCACCTGCTCGCCGCCGCCGACACCGGCAACGTCGAGGCGGACGGCGCGGTCACCTATGCCGACGGCGCCGTCCCTGCCCGGTTCCGGGTAACGGCGTGGCAGCAGCGACCGCAGTTCGGTGAGTCGGAACCCGTTGCCACGACGCTGATGCACACCCCGACAGGCCCGGTGGCCAAGCAGGTGTCGATCTTCCACCAGACGCTCGTGCTGGACGCCACGAAGGAGCTCTCCGCCGTCACCTTGCCCAAGACGGGCGGGCCACGCCTGCACGTCTTCGCGATCACCTTGGAGAAGCCGAAGTGAGATCACTGCTCACCGCGCTGACGCTCGTCGCAGCGTCCGTGGTCGTACCCGCGACACCCGCCACCGCCGCCGACCCGGAACTGGCACTGACACCGCCGATGGGGTTCAACAACTGGAACACCACCGGCTGCGACATCAACGAGCAGATGATCCGCGACATGGCGGACATCTTCGTGACCAAGGGCCTCAAGGACGCGGGCTACCAGTACGTCAACGTCGACGACTGCTGGGCCGACGCCACGCGCGACCCGGAGACGGGCCGGTTGCGCAACCACCCGACCCGGTTTCCCAGCGGCATGAAGGCGCTCGCGGACTACGTCCACGCCCGCGGCCTCAAGTTCGGCATCTACACCAGCGCGGGCACGCAGACGTGTGCGAAGACGATGCCGGGCGCGCTGGACCACGAGGAGATCGACGCGCAGACGTTCGCGGACTGGGGTGTCGACTACCTCAAGTACGACAACTGCAACAACCAGGGCCGTCCCGCTCTCGAGCGCTACACGAAGATGCGTGACGCGTTGAAGAAGACCGGCCGCCCGATCGTCTACTCGATCTGCGAGTGGGGCCAGAACAAGCCGTGGGAGTGGGGCAAGGGCGTCGGTCACCTGTGGCGCACCACCGGTGACATCAACGACACCTGGTCCAAGACCGTCGAGATCCTCAAGCTGAACGCGCCTCTGGACGCCTATGCCGGGCCGGGTCACTGGAACGACCCCGACATGCTGGAGGTCGGCAACGGCAAGCAGACCACGACCGAGTACAAGAGCCACTTCGCGCTGTGGTCGATCATGGCGGCGCCGCTGCTGATCGGTGCGGACCTGCGGAAGGTGTCCCAGGAACACTTCGACATCCTGCGCAACAAGGAGATCATCGCGGTCAACCAGGACAAGCTCGGCGTCCAGGGCAAGGTGATCCACCAGAAGGACGGGCACTGGGTGTTCGTCAAGCCGCTCGCGAACGGCGACAAGGCGGTGGCGCTGTTCAACGAGTCCGAGGTGAACGCGACGATCTCGACCACGGCTCGTGAGCTCGGGTTGCCGCGCAGCGTCGGCTACACCGTGCGGGATCTGTGGCAGCACAAGAACTTCCAGTCCGCCGGCAAGATCTCGGCCGCGCTGCCGCCGCACGGCACCGCGATCTTCCGGGTGAAGGCTTCGCAGGACTGGTACCGGCACGAGCCCGCGATCGACACCCAGCTCGACATCGCGCAGCGGGTCCCCGGCATCCCGAGCACGATCACCCCCGCCGGTGAGCCGTTCGTGGCCACCGTGACGGCGACCAACCAGGCTCCGATCCCGGTCCTGAACGCCGCCACGTCGTTCACGGCGCCCGCGGGCTGGCAGGTCGAGAAGCTCTCGTCGGAACGCGCGCCCGTCCTGCTGACCTCGCAATCCGTGCAGAGCAAATGGCGGGTGACTCCGCCTGCCGGGGTCGTACCGGGAAACCATCTGCTGAACGGCGCGCTGGGCGTGACGTGGGTCGGGCACGGAAAGCTGGTCCGGCCGGTGGATTCGGCTGTGCTGGTGCCGGTGGCGCCGCCGTCGGGTGGCTCGTTGTGGGCCAGTGACGTCAAGTTCACCACCGAACGCAGCGGCTACGGGCCGGTCGAGCGAGACAGGTCCAACGGCGGCTACGTCGGCGGTGACGGCAAGACGCTGACCATCAACGGCAAGACCTACGAGAAGGGGCTCGGCGCGCACGCCAATGCCGAGCTGATCCTCTACGTCGGCGGGCGCTGCACCTCGTTCTCGTCCGACGTCGGCATCGACGACGAGCGCGACGTGAACCAGCTGGGTTCGGCGATCTTCGAGGTCTGGGCGGACGGCACGAAGGTGGCCGACAGCGGGCTGCGCACGTGGAAGGACGACGCGGTCTCGGTGACGGGGTCCTTGCAGGGAGCCAAGTTCCTGCGCCTGGTCGTCAACGACGGCGGTGACGGCGTCAGGTTCGATCGTGGAGACTTCGCCGGCGCGAAGCTGACCTGCTGACCGCCACCACCGAGACGACGGCGACGAGCACGCCCGTGGACAGGATCTGAACGCGGGCCTGCTCGTCGCTGAGCATCAGCACGATGATCGTGACGATCCCGGCCAGCGCCAGCCAGGAGAGGTACGGATAACCCCACATGGGGAGCGTCGGGTTCTCGATGGTGCGGCGCAGCCGGATCTGCGAGATGGCGACGAACGCCCAGACGATCAGAAGTGCCGAGCCGACGGCGTTGAGCAGCAAGAGGAACACCGTGTCCGGCCACAGGTAGTTCAGCAGCACTGAGAAGAACCCGAACGCCACCGAAGCCAGCACGGCGTTACGCGGGACGCCGTTCTTCTTGTTCAGCAACGCCTTGGGCGCCTCGCCGCGTTCGGCGAGCGAGCAGAGCATGCGCGCGGCGCCGTAGAGGGTGGCGTTGATGGCGCTCAGCAGCGCCACGAAGATGACGACGTTCATGATCTGCCCGGCCGCGGGAATGCCGAGCCGGTCCAGCACCGCCACGTACGGGCTGGCGCCGACCTGGGAGTCGTTCCACGGCAACAGGGTCACGACCACGGCCATCGAGCCCAGGTAGAAGACGAGCAGCCGGGTCATCGACGTCCTGACGGCCTTGCCGATGGCGTGCCTGGGATCCTCGGCGTCCGCCGCGGCGATCGTGACGACCTCCAGGCCTCCGAACGCGAACACCACCGCCATGAACCCGGCCACGACCCCGCCCCAGCCGTGGGGCAGGAAGTCCTGCAGGTTCTGGGCTCCTGGGGAGTCGACGCCGGGCAGGAGGCCTGCGATGGCCGCGGCGCCGAGTACCAGGAAGAGGACGATCGCGGCGACCTTGAGGCCGGCGAACCAGAACTCGAACTCACCGAAGTTGCGGACGTCGGTGAGGTTCACCGCGGTGAGGACGGACATGAAGATCAGCACCCAGGCCCACTGGGGCACCGCGGGGATCCAGCCGGAGGCGATCTTGGCCGCACCTGCCGCCTCGACCGCCAGCACCACACCGACCGCTGACCAGTAGACCCAGCCGACGGTGAAGCCGGCCCACGGCCTGAGCGCCTTTTCCGCGTGCACGGAGAACGCGCCGCCGCTCGGGTACTCGGCAGCCATTTCCCCGAGCATGCGCATGATGAGCAGCGCCAGAATTCCGGCGAGACCGAACGAGATGAGCACGGCCGGACCGGCCACCGCGATGCCTGCGCCTGTCCCGACGAAGAGTCCAGCGCCGATCACGCCGCCCAGCGCGATCATGGTGACATGCCGTTCCCGCAGGTGAGTCACGCTCTCCAGCCCCGTTCAAGTGTGCCGATGGCGGCCCGATAGTGAGTTCATGGCGGCGGAGAGTCAAATCGTGTGATCGGAGTTACACCACGATCAAGTGAGGGTGAGATCGATGAACTCGCCTAAGGGAGTATTGCCGCAACTCGACACGTTCTCCAGTGCCCTTGAGCGTTACTCGGACTGGGGGTGGCTCGTCCTGCGGTCGGAGAACCGGCTGTTGCTCACCACCGATCACCAGGTGTCCGCCGTGGAGCTGGCGGCGGGGATCGGCGGGGAGGTGCAGCACTACCTGTCCGTGCGAATGCTGGCCGGGCCGGTGGTCGTGTTGCCTGGCGCTCCTGGGCGGTGGCTCATCCTCACGTCGTCCGCCGACGAGGCTTCGCAGGTGAACCTGATCCGGTTGCGCGCGCGTGGAGCGTTGACGCACCGGCTGGGGACGTTGGTGCCGTTGCCGCCTTCGCGGATCGACCGCGGTGGGATGGGGTGGCTGGGGGAACGTCCCGCGGAAAAGCCGTTCCTGCCGCCGTTCTCCGCGGTGGTTGCCGCGCTGCGAGCGGTCACCGAGACCGCCGGACTGCGCTGACCCGTTCTTGGGCGCTTTCTTGACACTTCGGAATCGAGGGAGAAAGGCGCCCACGCAGTGCTTTTGCGCAGGATGACCATGTGATGTGGGGACCCCTACGACCCCCTTGGGTTAGCGGTGACTACCCCGGTTGCGGTGGAAATTCACTCCACAGGACGCCGTTGGGGCTCTACGTTTGTGATGTCAGACACCCACGGAAGGAGCCCGACATGGACCGCCACGAAATTCTCGCCGACGAGGATGGCCACATTCGCGGTTACGACTAGAGAGCACTCCACTGGCCGCGCGGGGGAGTCACCCGAAGCGACTCCCTCGCGGCTGGAGTGACCAACTGGTTCGTGCCGCTTGTCGGGCCTGAGGATTTCCCGGTCGTTGTTACGGCATCACGACGACATCGGGTGTTTGCCCGTGCTGGCGCGGATCACGAGCGTTGTCGGGAGCTCACGGACCTCGGCGGGGCCGCCGTCGAGACGGGCGGCCAGCAGGTCCACGGCCACCTTGCCGGCTTCTTCGGTCGGCATCGCGACAGTGGTGAGGGCGGGCGAGCACATCGCGGCGTAGATGATGTCGTCGAAGCCGGTCACGCTGATCTGCCGCGGCACCTTGACGTCGTGCGAGGCCAGATGGCTCAGCACGCCCAGCGCCATCAGGTCGTTGTACGCGATGAACGCCGTCGCATCGGTCTTGAGCGCCTGCTCGGCGGCCGTGAGACCGCCGGCGAAGTTCGGCTCGAACGGGCCGAGCATCGGCGCGCGGTTCCGCAGGCCCTGCAGCCTGCGGTGGTGCGACCACGCCGTGGCCGGGCCTCCGAGGTAGACGTACTCCTTGTGGCCCAACGACTCCAGGTGGGCGATGACCTGGTCCATGCCCGACCCGCTGTCCATCAGGACGGATGAGACGCCCGGCACCATGCGGTTGATCAGCACCAACGGCGTCAGGTCGGCCAGTTCGGTGATCACCTCGTCGGACTCCAACGGTGAGCACAGCACCACGCCGTCGACCTGTGCGGCCATCGTGCGCACCAGCTCGGCCTCGGTTCCAGGGTCCTCCCTGCTGTCGCAGAAGAACACCGAGGCGCCCGCCTCGCCCGCCCGCGTCTGCACGCCGCGCAGCACGGCGGGGTAGAAGGGGTTCTCGAGGTCGGGCACCACGATGCCGAGGTTTCCGGTGCGGCCCGTGATCAGGCTTCTCGCGGCGCGGTTCGGCCGATAACCGAGCCCGCGCACGACGTCCAGCACCCGCTGCCGCGTGGCTTCCTTGACCAGGCCCGGCGCGCTCAGCGCGCGCGAGACCGTCGAGACGGAGACCTGAGCCTGGCGAGCGACATCCCTGATGGTGACGGCCACTCGTGAATCATCTCAGTCAAGGTCAAGAAGAACCCATTCCTCCGACGTCTACAGGGCCAGGCCCGTCAGCACGAGCACTCGGGGCTCCGTCAGGTCCTCCATGGCCGCGCGCAGGCCCTCACGGCCGATGCCGGACTCCTTCACACCGCCGTACGGCATCTGGTCCGCGCGGTAGCTCGGCACGTCGCCGACGATCACGCCGCCGACCTGGAGCCGTTGCGCGGCACGGAAAGCGAGCCGCACATCGTTGGTGAACAGGCCGGCCTGCAGGCCGTACTTCGACGCGTTGACGCGGTCGAACGCCTCCTCGACGCTGTCCACCCTGGTCAGCGTGACGACAGGGCCGAACACCTCCTCGGCGCTCACCTTCGCGTCCTCCGGCACGTCGGCCAGCACCGTGGGCGCGTAGACCCGGCCGTCACGGGTGCCGCCGGTCAGCACGGTCGCGGAAGCCTCGTTCACCCACGCCTCGACGCGGTCGGCGGCGGCGTCGTTGATCAGCGGGCCGACGTCGCCCGCCACGTCGAGCTTGTTCACGTGCTGCACGACGGCCTCGGACAGCGCGTCGTAGATGTCGGTGTGCACGTAGACGCGCTGCACCGAGATGCACGACTGACCGGCCTGGTACATGGCGAACGTGGCGATGCGTTGCGCGGCGAACTCGAGGTCCTGCCAGTCCGGCGCGACGATCGCGGCCGCGTTGCCGCCGAGTTCGAGGGTCACGTGCTTGCGCGGCACGCGTTCCTTGATGCCCCAGCCGACCGGGCCGGAACCGGTGAACGAGACCACCGGCAGGCGCGGGTCCTCGACCAGGCGAGCGGTGTCCTCATTGGACAGATGCAGGACTGACCACGCGCCCTCGGGAAGGTCGGTCTCGGCCAGCAGCTCACCGAGCAGGAACGCGACCTTCGGGGTGGCGGGCGCGGGCTTCAGCACGATCGGCGCGCCGGCCGCGAGTGCCGGGGCGACCTTGTGCGCCACCAGGTTCAGCGGGAAGTTGAACGGCGCGATGCCCAGCACCGGACCGCGTGGCACCCGGCGGACCAGCGCGAGACGACCCTCGGCGGACGGGTCGGTGTCGAGGCGCTGCAGCTCACCGGAGAACCGGCGCGCCTCCTCCGCGGCCCAGCGGAACGTGGAGATCGCGCGGGTCACCTCGACGCGCGCCCACTTCAGCGGCTTGCCGGAGTCGTCGTTGATGGCCTGCGCGAACTCCTCGGCGCGCTCGGCCAGACGGCGCGACACGTGGTCCAGCGCGGCGGCACGGCGGTGCGCCGGCAGCGCGGCGAGCTCGGGAGCGACGGCAGCGGCCTTGGCGACCGCGTTCTCGACGTCTTCCGGAGTGTGAAAGGGAATCATGCGAGCAGAGCTCCTTCGAGCACGTCGAGACCTTCGGCGAGCAGGTCGTCCGGGATGACCAGCGGGGGCAGCAGACGGATCACGTTGCCGTAAGTGCCGCACGTCAGCACGACGACACCCTGTTCGTGGCACGCCTTCGCGACACGCGCGGCGACGTCGGGCGTGCGTTCGGTGAACTCGATCGCCAGCATCGCGCCACGACCGCGGATTTCCGCGATGGTGTCGGTTTTCTCGGCCACGGCACGAAGCCTGCCAACGACGGTCTCCTCGATGCGACGTGCGGCGGCGTTGAGGTCGCGCTCGCGCATCGTGCGGATGGCACCCAGAGCCGCAGCACACGCGACGGGGTTGCCGCCATAGGTGCCGCCGAGCCCGCCGACGTGCACGGCGTCCATGATCTCGGCGCGACCGGTGACGGCGGCGAGCGGCAGGCCACCCGCGATGCCCTTGGCGGTCGTGATCAGGTCGGGCACGACGCCCTCGTGGTCGGAGGCGAACCACGAACCGGTGCGGCAGAAGCCTGTCTGGATCTCGTCGGCGACGAACAGCACACCGCGCTCACGGCACCAGTCGGCGATCGCGGGCAGGAATCCGGGGGCGGGCGCGATGAATCCGCCCTCGCCCTGGACCGGCTCGATCACGACGGCGGCGGTGTTGTCCGCGCAGACCTGCTTCTCGATGGCGGCGATGGCGTTGCGAGCTGCTTCGGCGCCGGTCAGGCCGTCGTGCAGCGGGTAGGACGCCGGCACCCGGTACACCTCGGGAGCGAACGGCCCGAACCGGTGCTTGTACGGCATGTTCTTGGCGGTCAACGCCATCGTGAGGTTCGTGCGGCCGTGGTAGCCGTGGTCGAACACCACGACGGCCTGCCTGCCGGTGACGTGCCGCGCGATCTTGACCGCGTTCTCCACGGCCTCGGCACCGGAGTTGAACAGCACCGACCGCTTCTCGTGAGTGCCGGGGGTCACCGCGTTGAGCTCTTCGCACACCTCGAGGTAGCCCTCGTAGGGGGTGATCATGAAGCAGGTGTGGCTGAATCTGTCGATCTGCGCGTGCACCGCCTCGGCCACCGCAGGAGCCGGGTTGCCGACGTTCGTGACGGCGATGCCGGAACCGAGGTCGATGAGCTGGTTGCCGTCCACGTCGATCAGCAGGCCGTCGTCGGCGGAGTCGATGTAGACGGGCAGCGTCGAGCCGACACCCGCGGCGACGGCGTCCTTTCGCCGCGCCTGGAGTTCCAGCGATTTCGGACCTGGGATCGGGGTGCGCAGTCGGCTCATGTGCCCCAGCATGACCCTGGTCACCGCGCTACGCAGTGTCTGAAATGGCGATCTATCGGCGTGACGTTGTACAAATTGGCACATGCCCATCACGCTGCACGGCGTGGTCGGGCTCGGCTTCGGCACCGGGCTGGGTCACGACGTCGTGCCCGCGGCGCTGGTGGAAGCCGCCGCGAGCACAGGGCTGGGCCTGGTCGAGGTGCCGCGCGATGTGCCGTTCATCGCGATCAGCAAGGCGGTGTCGAAAGCACTCGCGGCGGACGAGTACGCGGCCCTGACCAGGACCAGCGAGGCGCAGCGAAGCGCAGATCATCGTGCTGGCACAGGAGTTCGACGGCTTCGCATCGTCCGAAGTGGACGCCACCGAGGTCGCGAAGGCCGAGCATGCCCTCAACCGCTCGATGGACTCACCGGGCCTGCGCGCGGAACTGTGGCTAGCTCTCCACAGCGAAGGTCAGTGAGGCGGTGTAGCCGGACTGGACGTTGCCCGACATCGTCGCCATCTGCTGGTCCGTGCCGTCGCGGAACACCATGTCCTGCTTCAAGGAAGTCCGTGACATGTTCTGGACGCTCTGCGTGTAGCCGGTCGTGCCGTAGACCTCCTTGCACGTCGTCTCCGGCAACGCGAGCTGCGAGGTCGTGATCTTGTTGCCCGCCTTGGTGGCCTCGGCGAGGCTCGGGTAGACCTCGAAGTGGATGTGCGGCCAGCGTCCCGAGTAGGCGCCGGGGAAGACGCTGACGAACTTCAGCTTTCCCGAGCTGTCGGCTTCCTGGACTCCGCGCAGGAAGTTCTCGTTCTTCACGCGGTCGGAGTACATCGAGTAGTCGCCGTTGATGTCGCAGTGCCACAGGTAAACGGCGGCACCCGCGTACGGCTTGCCGTCGGGGTTCTGAACCGTCAGGTCGATGGTCAGCTGCACGCCCTCGGCCGTGCGAGTCGAGGAACCGAAGCTGGAACGGATGTCCGAGCGCACGATGCCGCTCTGCGTCAACGCGTTCGGGCCGTTCGAGCCATCACCGGGGAACGGGCCGGCGGTCTCCTCGGGAATGGTTTCCAGAGGTGAGCCGTCAGCCGCGGAGGACGTGCCCGTGGTGGGGGTGGTCGAGTTCGCGGTGGTCGTGGTCGACGGGGCGCAGGCCACGAGGGTGAGACCTGCGCCGCCGAGCAGCGACAACGCCCGCCTGCGCCCGATGAGCGTGGCGAGGTCGAACTGGAGGCCGCGGTCGTGGTTGTCCGTCATGTGGACCAGCTTGAGGCTGTTTCCTGTGAGCCGCCTGTGTCTTCGCTGTCGGCCTGCTAGCAAGGCAGGGTAAGGAAAAGGTAAAGCTCAAATAGTTGCAGCTTGATGCAAGTCGCTCTAATGTGGGTGCCTGGGGCGGTCATGGGGGACCGTTGCGAACTTTCGTTCGCACGAACACATCTTCGGGACTCGGGTGGGTCTCTTTGGCGTGTGCGCGCCAGGAAACCACCCTGTCGGGGGGAGACCAATGGGTCAGAAGAAGATCAACTATCCATCGATCGACGACCATCTGGGTGCCGGTTCCGGACGTTACTTCGGTGCTGGCTATCGGCGGGTGGAGCACAGCGTGCACAGCGCTGTCGTCGATCGCGACAACGCGTCCGTCGAGGCCAGTGCGGTGGTGGGATATCCGGTCGACTGGTCCACGAAGTCCTCGCGGCGCAAGCTGGTGCCGCACCTGAGCACGATCGACGCGGCCGTGCTGAGCGTCGTGCTCGCCGAGGCCTATCTCACGAGCACGTTCGCCCTGAACGACGATCAGCGGCGGACGATGTGGCTGCGCCGGATGGTCATCAAGGCGGGCAACAAGCCGCAGGAACAGCTGGAGGGCTTCCGGATCTCGGCGAACCACCGCGAGACGACCGGACGTCCTGACGGCACGTCCGTGTCCGTTTTGGACAGTCAGCTCGGCGGCCTGCGCACCAGGGTGGAGGTCGTGCACGACGAGGGTCGTCACATCTGTGGGAGCGGTCGCGAGGCGTTGCCCGACGACCTCCTCGGTGACCCGGACAGGCGTTACTACGCCAACGGATTCCGTGCGCATCAGCAACGGATAGCCGACGTGGCACTGGATCTGGACGCGACAGAGGTGTCCGGGCGGGTGCAGGTCACCGGCGAGGTGTTCCCCGACGGTTTCGCGGGTGCGTACCAGCCGGGCATCACCGTGGTCGACGGCATGATCGTGCTGGCGCAGCTCGCGCAGTCGCTGCTGTACCACGTCGACGACATCCGGCGCGGCGACAGCAACACGTTGTGGATGCGGCAGGTCGACTTCACCGCGGGGTCGCCGCACCAGCGCAGCACCGAGTTCCGCACGTCGACGTCGATCACCCGCAGCAGGCTGCTCGGCTTCGACGGCGGCACCTGGCGCACGTCGGACTGGACAGCGGACTTCGCCGGTCTGCGTTACGCCTACCGGCTCGCGCACCGGCTGCCCGCCGAGACCAGGCTGGCGGTGAGCTCATGACCACTGTGGTGCGTGACGACTTCCTGATAGTCGTGGAAGGGGCGGCCCGGTTGTCCTGGTGCCGCACGGGTTCCGCGCAGTGGAAGCCGGTCGGGCTGTGGCCGACACCGGAGCAGGA
>NZ_VSRL01000136.1 GCF_012184385.1 Lentzea indica | reverse complement strand
GTTGAAGAAGACCGTGCCGATGAACAGGATCGCGATCTTGGAGGGCTCGCCGAGCCCGAGCCAGATGATGAGCAACGGGATGAACGCGCCCGCGGGCAGGTACCGCAGCAGCCCGATCACCGGCTCGAACGCCGCCTGCCCTGCGTGGAACGTGCCCATCAGGACGCCGAGCGGCACGGACACCAGCACGGCGAGCCCGAAGCCCTCCAGCACACGTCGGGTGGTCGCCCACATGTCGACGGCAAGTTCTCCCGAGCGCGCCATCTCCCAGCCGGCGGACAGCACAGCGCCCGGCGACGGCAGGAACGTGGCGGGCACGGCGCCGCTTGCGCTGAGCAACACCCAGAAGGAGAACGGCACGGCCAGTGATCCGACGGTGAGTGCGGTCTTGGCGCGGCGGGAGATCGGTGTGCGGATGGTGAGCACCGTGCGGGGCGGGCGGGAGCGGCGCGGCAGCGGCGGCCACGAGGCCCGGACGTCTGCCGAGCGGTCGGCCAGCGCGGACCTCATCTCCGCACCGCCTTGACGAACCTGTCGTCGAACAGCCCGTCCAGCGAGGGCCGGTTCGGCGTGAGGCCTGTGCTCACCATGAAGTCCGCGATCTGGCCGGCCTGGTGGTTGAGATGCGTGGGTGTGACGCCCGGCGTGAACGCGTCGATGTTCTGCCGCAACGTGAAGATGGTGGTGCCCGCGTCGTAGCTCCGGTAGTCGCTGGTGCTCACGCCGCCGCGTCTGGCCATGATCTCGACGGCCTGGCCGTTGTTCTGCTTGATCCATTCGAGCGTGTCGAACCACGTGTTCACCAACGCCTGCGCCGCCTCCGGGCGGTTCTTCGCGAACGCGCGGGACACGACGAGGTGGTCGGGGATGGCGCCGGGAAACTCGGCGGAGGTCACGATCGCGCGGCTGCCGGCGCGCTGCAGCGCGGTGGTGGTGAACGGCGCGAAGGCGCCGACCGCGTCGACCTTTCCCGCGACGAAGGCCGCCGCCGCCGCGTCGGTGGCGAGCGGCACCAGCTCGATGTCCTTCTGCGAGAGACCGGCCTCTGTCAATGCGAGCAGCAGCAGGTAGTGGTCGACGGTGCCCTGCTCGACGGCGACCTTCTTGCCTTTCAGGTCGGCGACGCCCGAGATGCCGTCGCGGGCGATCACCTGGTCGTTGCCGGTGGAGTTGTCGTTGACGAGGATGATCGTCTGCTGTGCGCCACCGCTGACCGACGCGAGCGTGTCGTTGAGCGTCTGACTGTTGGCATCGATCGCACCGCTCGACAACGCGTTGAGGCTGTCGGTGTAGCTGTCGAAGTACTTCAGCTCGACGTCGATGCCGTTGCGCTGGAAAAGCCCCTGTTCCTGGGCGACCTGCCACGGGAACCAGCCGGGCCACGCACTCAACCCCAGCGTTGTCCTGCCGGCGGACGTCGGGGTCGATGTGCAGGCCGTGGAGCACAGCAACACGAGCACGACCAAGAAACGGTTGATGCAGCGGGAAATCAAACCGAACTCCTGTGAGATTCCGTTGTGGGGGAGGGCTATGCGCCCGCAGTCCGGGGCAGATGGCCCGCGCGGACGAGACAGCCGAGGGTGTCGCAAACGACCCTGGTGGCGATCAACGACGTGATCTCCGCGTGGTCGTACGGGGGAGAGCACTCGACGACCTCGATGCCGGCGAGCGGCTGCGCGGCCACCAGCTGGATGAACTTGAGCACCTCGCGAGGCAGGAACCCACCAGGCTCCGGCCACCCGGTGCCGGGCACGAACGCGGCGTCGAGGCAGTCGACGTCGAAGCTGAGCCAGACGCCTCGGCGCCGTCCCACGCCACATCCAGTGCCCGTTGCGCGGCGGCCTCGATGCCCATCTCCACGCAGTCGGTCACCGTCATGATCGTGGTGCCGCGCTCGCGACCGGTCTTCACGCCGGGGCGAGGCGCCTGCCAGCCGCCGATGCCGATCTGGACGAGGTTGCGGGCCGGCACGTTCGGGATGTCCGTCGCGTGGAACCACGGCGTGGTGTGCATCCGCTCGTCGAGGTCGGTCTCCTGGGTGTCCACGTGCCGGTCGAAGTGGATGATGCCCAGATTTCCCCGCAGATGCTCTGAAACACCGCGCACGGTGGGGTAGCCGATCGAGTGGTCGCCCCCGAGCACCACGGGAAAGGCGCCCGACGCGTACACGTGACCGACGGCTTTGCTGATCTGGTCGAAAGTCTTCTCGATGTTGCCGGGAATGGTGAACACGTCGCCGACGTCCGCGATGGTGATGGACTCGCGGAGGTCCACGCCGAGCTCGAAGTTGTACGGCCCGTACAGCGCGGAGATCTTGCGGATGCCCTGCGGCCCGAACCGGGTGCCTGGCCGGTAGGTGGTACCGCCGTCGAACGGCGCGCCGAGCACGACCACGTCGTACTCGCCGCACGTGCGGACGTCCTCCACGAACGGCGCCTTGAGAAAGGTGTTGATGCCCGCGAAGTGCGGCAGCTCCCCGCGGGAGAAGGTCGGAATACGTCTGTCCACAATGGAGTCAGCTGCGGGGAGCCCGAGCTCGAGGCCGCGCGCGACCTCGCGTTCCCACCCGGTTGTCGGTAGCTGGCCCTCACGTTCAACAGCGGTGCGGGCCTCCGGGCCGTAATTGTCGTGCAACGGTCTGCCGCCGGTCTCAGTCATCGGTGTCGGCACGCTTCCTGTGCGCATTCTTTAGGTACCGGAATGCGGAGGTCCCCGGAAACTCCGTGTCCTTCGTCATGCACCTGGACGGAAAGGCTCGTAAATCCAGGATCAATTGAGATCGCCAAGACTAGTCATGTGCGCAACCCCTTCCGGCCGGGCGAGGGGTTATCGAATGGAGCAACGATTTCCGGTACTTCACGTGCTCGTTTTGCGACGCGCCCTCGTGGCCTGCGGCGTTGGTGTGCGAATGGTCCATGCCAATGGCGTTCCGATTCGCAGAACTACGATGTTTGAGGCCAATCGGGTGATTTGGTGAGCGCGTGCTGGGAACGTTGTCAGATATTTGAACTATTCTCGCGTTTGTGCCCCGCGGCTGCTGAGTGCTCGGTTGCGTGAAGCCGGGCCACGTCCGTACTTCGGAGCGGACCTCGACGGCAAGCGGCTGGAGGCCACGGACCTGGACTGGACGTTCGACGGACGACGGATCGTGGTTGGTCACGTCGGCGGCGACGGACTGGACATGTTCCTTGATCGCCAGGCGAGGTACGTCGACGCCGCTGCGTGCGGTCCTGGGCAGACCAGGACCGCACGCAACGCAACTCGGCTACGGGCAGCGCTTCCAGGAAAAGTGGTACTTGGTCTCGATGGAGCCGTCGGTGGAGTCCATCGACATGAAGCTGGTGGTCTTCTTGGGATCCGAGGTTCCGGCGGCGACCCGCAGTTCGGTGTTGATGTTGAAGTTTCGCCGTTCACCGCACGGGTGGTAGACGATCGCGGCGACCTCGACCTTGTCGGTGGCCTGCCAGTCGTCGCTCAGCGGGCCCTTCCAGTTGTGCGTCTTGCGCCTGGTGTCCGACATGCCCTGGAAGTAGTAGCTGGCCTTCTGCACACCGCTCGCTCCGCGTTCGAGGTGGCCGAAGCCGCGGTAGTCGGTTTGGGCGATGCCGTAGGTGAAGCCCTGCGGCACGTTGACTCTGAGGTTGAGCTGGCAGTTCTTGCGGAAGTCGGTGGGCTTGGCACCGACTCCCCTCTGGGCGAGGAACTCGTTGTAGGTCACGGTGAACGCCGTGTTGTCGGCGGCGGGCGCGACCGCGGCGGTGCCGGCCGGGCAGCCGGAACCGTTGACGGTCACCACGTCGATGGTGACTCGCCCGGGAGGTGTGTCGGCGGCGTCTGCGGGTGTGAACGCGGCCAGCGCGAGAGCCGCTGCCGTCATCGCGGTCAGCATGGGTCGTCCCTTCGACTGCAGCTGTGCGGCGGCTGTTGGTAAGACTATTGACGAAATGGCGGCGCGGTCCTTGCGAAAGCCTGACGATTGAGCCTGGTCACTGAACCGGTGCGGGACATGGAATTCTGTGGATGAGAGAATTCTCCGTGTGGCAGTGGGCAGGTTCCGGCCGTGCCTGATGCCTGTCCGTGAGGTCACCGGCGTGGCGCAGCTGCGGCCTTCAGCAGAGTCGGCCACCTGGTCACCGTTTCCGTTGCGGTGGAAGGAAGACAACGATCGCGCCGTGCTCGCCGCGCGGGCCGCGACCATCCGATGGTGTCCGTACCAGTGACCTGGTATGAGGTGCGTGGGTGCTGTCGCGCGTCCGAGTTGATGTTCACAGCCGACGATGTCCTCGACGCCCGCCGCTGCGGGGCGAACGCCCGCTAGACCGGTGCGATGAGCTCCGGGCCGTTGTTGCGCGGGTTGTTCACCGCGGTGCTGATCTCGTAAGGATGCAGCACCGGCTGCGGTATCGATTCGAGCAGATCGCGGACCTGGTCGAGGTCGGTGAGATCGGGGTTGAGCCAGTCGTCGCGCAGATCCGGCGGTATGAGGAGCGGCGTGCGGTCGTGCTCGTGGCCGGCCGCGTCCGGTGCGCTGGTGGTGAGGATCGTGTAGGTCCACAGCCATCGGTCGGGATCGTCGGCGGGACGATTCTCGTCCAGGCGTAGCTCGTACAGGCCGGCGAACGCCAGCAGCTCGTCATCGGGTAGTGCAGGAAGTGTGGGACCTTGGTCTTGCGGTCTTTGCGTTTCTCCCACTCGTAGTAGCCCGATGCCGGGATCAGGCAGCGGCGTCGCGCGGCGGCGGCCTTGAACGCCGGCTTCTGGGTGACGGTCTCGCTGCGGGCGTTGATCAGCCGACCGAGCTTGACCTCCTTGGCCCATGACGGCACGAGGCCCCAGGTGAGCGATCGCAGCTGCCGCACCGGTTCTGCGTCGCGGTTCTCCCGCGGCACCCGCTCGAGGACGACGCGGGACTGTTGGGTCGGCGCGACGTTCCAGGACGGCGGGAGCTCCTCACCTTCGACATCGGCCACAGCGAACGCGTCAACGATCTCGGCGTCGCTGGTCGTGCTCGCGTACCGGCCGCACATCAGCCGACGGCTCCGCGGTCGATGGCCATCTCGCGACTCACTCCTCCGGTCAGGGCGCCCGATCGCGCCACAGATCGGATACCCACGAGGGGGGCCGACAGTCACCGATGCGTTAGCAGACTTCCCATCAACCACCGGCCGGGTCGGACCACGACCAGCGGTTGGGCGGCGACCCTCCAGCGGGCGGGCTGCCATGGACGTGGTCCAGGTTGCGGGGCAAGTCATCCGGCACAGCAAACGAAGTCCGGCCAGCCGACACCGTCAGCGTGATCCACAAGTACCGATCACACTCGCCGGCACCGATCGCGCATCAGATCGGCAGCGTGGTCAGTGTTGAGCCAGGGCCAGTTCTGGCTTTGCAGGCATGCGGCTGGAGGTGCTTCGGCGATACGCGAACCGTCCTGACCTGCTGGAAGACCTGCGCCAGATCGACGACGCCCTAGCCGAAGAGCACGAGGCCCAAGCCCCTTGAAGATCGGGGTTGATCTTCACGGTGGTTCCCTGAAGATCCCACTCACCGGCATGGTCCGCTGGATTCACTTTCGGCAGACCGTCCTCCAGTGGCTTCTTGTCCGCTGTCAGAATCGATCGGTCCGTTGTGGACTTACTTGCCCGGTCTTTGGTGATCGTGGTTCTGGTAAGGCCACGCTGGTGGAGGTCGGCGGCATGGAACTCGAGGACATCCGGATCGGCGAAAGCTGCCGGCCCACGTCCCGCGCCGCGATGTGGTCAGGTTTGCCGCCTGAGTCGGTCCAGCCCGCGCACGGCATCGCCGAAGAGGAGGTTCAGGACGGCCTCACTGCGCTGATTGCTCGCGCCTGCGGCGATGATCGTCTGCACCGCTGGACAGCCGCGCAGACCGACCTCGGTCGGCCGTCCCGCGGAGATGATCGTGTAGACCTCGCGGACCGGGTAGGTGTGGACGGCCATGACCTGTTCGGCGAGTTCGTCGGCGGCCGTGCCCGCCAGGAGATCGCCGAGCACGCCCTCGGTCCGCACCGCGAGCTCGATCCAGCCGAGGTAGGTCTCGTCGTTCGGCCATTGGTGCGGCACGCCGGGCGAGCGCATTGCCGACAGGTCATAAGGGGGAAGCGGCTCGACACGCACGCGCATGACGTCCGGATGCCCGCTCCACGGGCGCGCGATGTGCTCGGTCAGGTAGCGATGGAACGCCTCGACCGACGCGGCTCCCGTTCGTGGGACGAAGCAGAGCACGAAAGTGGGGACTGGGGGAGAGCCCTGCATCGCGGGATCGTTGATGCGGTCGACGAGTGTGCGGCCGACGCCGCTGGGAGGCGACAGCAGGGCACCGATGCGGCCGATGAAGTTGTGTGCGTCGTTGGGGATGGTTTCCTGCGCGAGCGGATTGCCGCCGAACACGGCCAGGTCGGCCTCGGAAAGGAAAAGCGCATGCGGCATGCCGTGAGGCTGAGCCACGTCCGGCGCGTCGAACGAGATGGTCTGAACCGTCGGAAAGAGATCGGGGCGGTTGGCCGCGAGGCGCAGCTGCCTGTACTGCCACAGACCGGGAACGCGGGCGAACATGATCCCGTGTACGTCGCGCCAGTAGGCCTCGCACACTTCCCGCGGGAGGTCGGCACGCCACCAGCAGAATGCCGTCAAGGCCAGTTCGGCAGCGTTTTCGAGGTCGGCCGTGTCCACCACGTCGAGCGATTGTCCGGTCTCCCTCTCACCCGCCGCAAGCGTCGTCGCCAACTTCAACCTCGACCCGGTCTCCAGATCGGTTGACGAGCGCGAGCGGGTCGCGGAGGTATCAAGGCGAGCCTCCTCAGCACGGCTCAACGCCGATGAGCCGCACACTCCGCCCGCGTCGGTCAATGGTCAGCATGAGCTGTCTCAACAAGCCGGCCAGATGCAATCTCGGCGTACCCCCGTCGCGACCGGTCGCGGGTGTCGGCATCGACTGCGGACCAAGCCCCGAACCTCGGTCACCGCCACGTGATGCCAGACATCACGCGTAACACTGCACAACCGTTTTGCTGTTCCCAGGCTGAGCCAGTTTCCCGTTCAGCACACGAAGATCGTCGCCACAGAGCTCATGTCCCACGAGCCCGCGAACGGTGCCGCACGAGACCCCACGGCAACGTCGTCCAGACGTTCTGTGTGGCCTGCCAGGCGGCTGCCAGAGGCAACCCGAGGAACCCCGCCACCCACGGGTGCGTTGCGCTGGCTGGGAGGCCCCTGAGAGATCGCCAGCCATACGCAAAATACCGATTATCGGCATGGCTTGTTCTATAAACGGGATTCTCGTACTCTGCAGGTGTCACGCTGCAATGGCGCAGTAGTCGTCAGCGCCTCCGCGTTCCCCGTCTCCTCGGCGGCCCTCGGGTACGCCCCGGTCTCGGTAGCCGATGACCCGGCGGCGGTGGCGCTGTCGCTGACAGGACCGCATTCCTTTGCCGTCATCTCCTCCGCCGCCATGGGAACGGCGTTCGACGTCGCCCCCGAACCGGACTGCGAGGCATGACCGGCACTGGACGATCAGGAAGGCGCCGCGCGGTCGGCGCCGTCCCCGAGTTCACTCGCACTGCGAGCAGAAAAGGCGCAATGAAAGCCATCCGAACTGCCATCGTGCTCATCGCACTCAACACGGCCATGCCGGTTCCGGCCACCGCGGCTCACAGCAGCCCCCTTCAGTCGATCGGTCAGCCGGTGACAGCACTTGAAGCGTCGCTCACCCGGCTGCAGAACGAACTCACGTGGCGAGGCTCTGCCGACGCCACATATCCCCCGATCGACGAGGCGGTCGACACGGTGCTGGCCGACCTGCTGCGCGTCCGGAGCGAGCGGCCGTCCGCGGTCCCTCGCGCCGGTGCGTTCAACGAGCAGCTCGAACGGCTCGCCGCGGAAGCGGACTACTGGGTACGAGTGAGCTCCGATCCGGGGTACACCCCGTCCGTCCTGGACACGCCCTCCCTGATGCGTGCTTCCCTCGCGGAGTGGTCGACCGAGATCGGGGAAGTCCTGCGCCACCTTCGCAGTCCCGACCCGCTGCGAAAGCCGGTCCGCCCGGCGGTTCCCGGTGGAGCCGAAGTGGGCGTGACCACCCCGGCGGGCACCGTCTTCGCCGACGCCAAGGAGCCGACTGCGATGAACATGGTGGTTGTGCCGCCTGGGAGTTACACCGCGGGCGCCATGGCGGAGGAGCAGGAGGCGTTCGGTGTGCCCGTGGTGCGGCGACACTTCGAGCTCCCGCAGCTTCAGGTGACGGTCGGCAAGGCGATCGCCGTGGGACAGAAGGAGGTGACGGTTGCCCAGTTCCAGCAGTTCGTGAAGGAGACCGGCTACGAGCCCGCGCAGGGGATGCGGACCTGGCTGCCGAACCAGCAGTCGTCGATGGACTTCCGGCCAGAGCTGAACCACCTGGATCCCGGGTTCCCGCAGACGGACGACCATCCGGTCGTCGGCATCACGAAGAACGATGCCGAGGCCTTCGCCGCGTGGCTGTCCAAGCGCACCGGGAAGACGTACCGGCTGCCGACAGAGGGCGAGTGGGAGTATGCCGCCCGCGCCGGCAGCCAGACGCCGTTCTTCTGGGGGGACCAGCTCGCCGACGCCGGCCGATACGCCAACACCTACGACGAGGACGCGTATACCACCAACCATTTCTGGGTCGCTGGCAGCAGCAGTGAGTGGCCGCACGTGGGTGTCCGTGACGGCTTCGCCTACACCGCTCCTGTCGGATCGTTCAAGCCCAACGCCTTCGGCCTGTACGACGTCACCGGTAACGCCCGTGAGTTCGTTGCAGACACGTGGGTGGACAGCCTGGAGGGTGCGACGGCCGACGCCTCTGTGCGGCACGGCGAGGCGCCGTTCGTCGTCGTGCGTGGCGGGGCCTGGAACTACCAGCCGCAGAACCTGCGCATCGCCTACCGCAGCGGCTACCTCTCCTCCGAGACCCGTGTCAACATGTTCGGTTTCAGGCTCGTCCGCGAACTGTGAACTGCCACCATGCAGGAAGACAAGATGACCGCCGCTTTGTGAAAGCGGCGGTCATCGGCGTTGACGCGAGCCAGCAGCCTCGTATTGCGGACCGCTGGTCAGGGTGTCGCCGAAGACCCTGAGGTCCGCATGGTTGCGGGTTCACGGGGCACGAGGAGCTCTGCCTCGCTGGCCTCGCACACGTCCTCGACGGTGAAGCCGGCGGCTACTTCGCGCAGCAGCAGTCCATCGGGGGTGACGTCGAGGACGGCCATGTCGGTGATGACACGGTCGACCACCTGTCGGCCGGTGCAGGGCAAGGTGCACGTGCGGACGATTTTGGGCGAGCCGTCCTTGGCGGTGTGTTCCATCAGGACGACCACCCGCGCCGCGCCGTGGACGAGGTCCATCGCTCCGCCCATTCCCTTGACCATCTTGCCCGGGATCATCCAGTTGGCCAGATCGCCGGTGGCCGAGACCTGCAGGGCGCCGAGGACGGCCGTGTCGATGTGGCCGCCCCGGATCATGCCGAAGGAGGTGGCGGAGTCGAAAAAGGATGCGCCGGCCAGGGTCGTCACCGTCTCCTTGCCCGCGTTGATCAGATCGGCGTCCTCCCCGCCCGTGAACGGATAGGGGCCCACGCCGAGGATGCCGTTCTCCGACTGCAACACCACGTCAACGCCCGGCGGCACGTGGTTGGGCACCAGGGTCGGCAGACCTATGCCGAGATTCACATAGGTCCCGTCGGCCAGTTCGGCGGCCGCCCTGGCGGCCATCTGCTCGCGTGTCAGCCTCCGCGTCATGCCTGGCCTCCCGCTGATGTGGTCTGGTGCGGCCGCACCGTGGTGCGCTCGATCCGCTTCTCGGTTTCGCTGCCGACGACGACCACGCGCTGCACGAACACGCCCGGCAGGTGCACTCGGTCGGGGTCCAGTTCACCGGGTTCGAGGAGGCGCTCGACCTGGGCGATCGTCAGTCGGCTGGCCATCGCGCACAGTGGGTTGAAGTTGCGGGCCGAGGCGTGGAAGACCAGGTTGCCGTGTCGGTCTCCCGCCGCGGCGTGGACCAGGCCGACGTCGCACATGAGGGACTCCTCCAGCAGGTGGTCCCTGGTCCGGCCGCCGAGGGTGAAGCTGCGGGTTTCCTTGCGTGGTGAGGCGATGGCGACTGTTCCGTCAGCGTGGTACTTCCACGGGACGCCGCCATCGGCGACCGGTGTGCCCACACCGGAGGCGGTGTAGAAGGCGGGGATGCCGCATCCGCCGGCGCGGAGCTTTTCGGCGAGCGTGCCCTGCGGGATCAGTTCCACTTCCAGTTCCCCGGCCAGGAACTGGCGGGCGAACTCCTTGTTTTCCCCGACGTAGGAACTGGTCATCCTGGTGATCCGCTTGTCGGCCAGCAACACGCCCAGGCCCCAGTCGTCGACGCCGCAGTTGTTGGAGACCACGTGCAGATCGCCGACCCCGGACCGGTGCAGCGCATCGATCAGTTCCCGGGGGATGCCGCACAGTCCGAAGCCGCCGACCGCCATCGTCACTCCGCTGGGGATGTCGGCGACGGCTTCCTCCGCGGACGAGACGACTTTGTCCATGTTTTCTCCATAAGGGGTGCGACGGTCGGCTCGATGGTTCCGGTGACTTGTCCGAAGCCGAGGCTGGTGCCGTTGGCGAAGTGGGTGACGGCGCTGATGGCGACCGTGTCACCATCACGCAGGAAGGTCCGGCGGGAGCCGTCGGGCAGCTCCAACGGCTCAGTGCCGTTCCAGGTGAGTTCGATCAGCGAGCCGCGCTGGTCGCGGCGGGGTCCGGAGATGGTGCCGGATGCGTAGAGGTCGCCCGTGCGCAGGGATGCGCCGTTGACGGTCATGTGGGCCAGTTGCTGGTCGGGGGTCCAGTACGCGGTGCCGAACGGAGGCCGGGAAATCAGGTGCCCGTTGAGCCGGACCTCCATCGTGAGGTCCAGGCCCCACCGGCGACCGTCGGCCAGGTAGGGAAGGGGGAACGGGTCCTGGCGTGGGCTGACCCGTGCCTGGGCGAGCGCCTCCAAGGGCACCACCCAGGGGGAGACGGAGGTGGCGAACGACTTGCCCAGGAAGGGACCCAGGGGCACGTATTCCCACGACTGGATGTCGCGGGCACTCCAGTCGTTCACCAGCACCACGCCGAAGACGTGGTCAGCGAAGTCCGCCGCGGAGACGGGGTGGCCCAACCGGGACGGGGTTCCCACCACGAAACCGACCTCGGCCTCGATGTCCAATCGCTGTGACGGCCCGAAAACCGGGGCCGCGGAGTCCGGCCGCTCGTACTGCCCGCTGGGGCGCACCACCGGTGTGCCGGAGACCACGACGGTGCCCGCTCGGCCGTGATAGCCGATGGGCAGGTGCTTCCAGTTGGCGGAGAGCGGCTCCTGCCCTGGCCGGAAGATCCGGCCGAGGTTGGTCGCGTGGTTCTCCGAGGCGTAGAAATCGACGTAGTCGGCCACCTGGAAGGGAAGATGCATGTGCACCGCGGTTTGCGGGATGAGGTGGGGGGCGACAACGGGCCGGTGGGTGACGTCTGTCAGGAGTTCGGTGATCTGGGAACGGGCCGCGTGCCATGCCGCGGGCCCTTGGGACATGAAGGGGTTGAGGGAGTCCGCGGCGAAGTCGCTGGCTGAGGGCAGGTCCAGCCGCGACAGGTCGAGCACAGCATCGCCGATGGCCACCCCTACCCGGGGTGCGTCCCCGGGACGGGAGAACACGCCGTAGGGAAGGTTGTGCAGGGGGAAGTCGCTGCCGCCCGGTACGGGTACCCAGGAGCGGTTCATGCGGCGTCCTCCTTCGCCACCAGGCCGAGAGCCCGTAGGTCATCGATGGGTTCGCTGGTACTGCAGGAGCCGTAGGCGACGAAGAGCGCACGGGCCGCGGCAGCGGTGGCCGAGGACACCTGGCGTGCCTCGGCGGCCAGCGCCTCGGCGTCGGTGGATCCGAGCACCGCGACGGCCGCTTCGCCGGTGCCGCCGTCCACCACCCGGCACACCGCCAGGAGCAGGTTGAGGAATCCGTGGTGGATGAACCCGGTCCGCTCATCGCGGTAGCGGACGGCGTGGTGGAGACCGGCGGTCGCCTTGAACGGAACGTCTTCGGTCACACAGGCGTGGACGAAGGCTCCCAGGCTCTGGCAGCTGGGGAACAGCTCGGTTCGCAGGCCGCCGCAGCGCACCTTGGCCGCCCTGCGTCCTCGGCCCAGCAGCCGGAGCACGTCCACAGGGGGCGGCCGGTCACCGGCCAGCGGTACCTCGATGTACCCCGATGCGTGCTGCGGTAGGTCGTCCAGCGCGTTCAGTGCCCGCATCACCGCCGTCAGGGAGTCCGGTCCGGAGGGCAGCGGTCCTTCGACGCCCACGAGTTCGACGCGGGGATCATCGGCTGTGCGGGACAGCGCACTGCGGACCGCGGAGGGGTCGAGGTGCGTGATGAGTCCGACGCTGAAGCGGTCCTCGGGGTGCAGGGCGTCCAGGAACGCGGGCAGATCGCCGGTGGTGCACAGGAACCGGTGGGTCAGCACGGGGTGTCCTGCCGCGCTGTCGTGGCGGTGCCGGGCCGTTGCCTCGGTCATGGTGAGGGCCTCGGGCGGGAAGAGCCCGGCATCGTCCACCAGGTGAGCGAACAGCGGAGAAACGACCACAGCCCCGGTCATGCCGGCCGTCGCTCGTCGGAGCCGCGCACGCTCCAAGTCCAGGCGTAGGCGGGGTCTTCGCAGGCGAGTCCTTCCGCGCCGAGCTCCAGCGGCCGGAAAGTGTCGACCATGACGGCCAGTTCGTCGAAGAACTCCACGCCGATGCTGCGCTCCTGGGCGCCAGGCTGCGGCCCGTGGGGAAGCCCGCCCGGGTGAAGGGAGACCGAGCCCTGGCTGATCCCGGAGCCTTCACGGGCCTCGTACTCCCCGCCGCAGTAGAACATCACCTCGTCGGAGTCCACGTTCGAGTGGTAGTAGGGCACCGGGACGGCCAGCGGGTGGTAATCCACCTTGCGCGGCACGAAGTTGCAGATCACGAAGTTGTGCCCTTCGAAGACCTGGTGTGCGGGCGGAGGCTGGTGGACCCGGCCGGTGAGCGGTTCGAAGTCGTTGATGTTGAAGGCGTACGGGTACAGGCACCCGTCCCAGCCCACCACGTCGAACGGGTGGTGAGGAACGGTGAGGATCGTGCCGGCGACCCCGTTCGCGCCCGGACCGCGGTGCTTGACGAGGACTTCCGCCTCGCCGTCATCCGTCGCCAGGATCGGCGCGTCCGGGCCGCGCAGGTCGCGCTCGCAGTACGGGGCGTGCTCGAGCAGTTGCCCGTACCGCGACAAGTACCGCTTGGGCGGAGCGATGTGACTGAAGGCCTCGATGCAGTAAGCCCGCAGCGGCCCGGCACCCGTCGGCACCCAGCGATGCGTGGTGGCGCGCGGGAGGATGACGTAGTCACCGCGGACGACATCCAGGGTTCCGAAGATCGTCTCCACCCGAGCGCTGCCGCTCTCCACGTAGATGCACTCGTCGCCGATGGCGTTGCGGTACAGCGGTGAAGGGCTGCCGGCCACCACGTAGGAGATGCGCACATCCGCGTTCGCCAGCAGCAACCGCCGGGAGGTCACCACATCCAGCGCCTGCCACTCCTGGCCCGGGAAGAGATCGTGCAGGCGCAGGTGGCGCGGCTTGAGGGGATGGTTGGGGACCGTGGCCGGATCCGGCGGCTCCCAGGGCCGACTGTCGATCATGGCTGACGGGACGCGGCTGTGGTAGAGCAGTGAGGAGTCGGTGGCAAAGCCTTCCTCTCCCACCAGTTCCTCGTAGTACAGGCCGCCGTCCGGGCGGCGGTGCTGGGTGTGCCGTTTGGGCGGGACATCGCCCGCTCGACGGTAGAACGCCATGACTGGTTCCTTCGTGACGATGGCCGCGGGACAGGAACGGTCCGCGCGCAAGCGGCTCTCGGGCGCTGCGACCGGCGTCGCTCAGCGTGGGCGGCACGGCCTTGCCGCGCGCCAGGAACAAATGCCTTGCAGGACATCGCGCCTTGGTGGGGCTTGCGGAGCCGCAGCTCGTGTCCGCACGGGAAGCGGTGGATCCCCGGTTGCGCAGAGCGTAACCGCATCCCGTTTATAGGACAAGGGTGACCGATAATCGGTATCACGTGGTGCCAGCCGTTCAGGCAGCGCTGCGCGCGGGGCGGCACCCGGACGCCGCTCTTCTGGGCGCTCCTCGCGATGCCGACCAGGGGCCCGGTCCCAAAGCGGTGTTTCTAGTCGGCCGGCTCGTGTGCCGCGTCCAGCTCGCGGCTCATCCGCGCGGCCGCCGCCAGCGTGTCGGCGAGACAGTCCTGCAGAACGGCGTTTCGGGTGACGGGGACGACCACGCTCAGGCTCGCGGTGACGGCGCCCGCGGAGAAGACCGGGACCGCGATGCCGCTGACGTCCTGCTGCAACTCGTCCCGCGAGTGCGCGTATCCGGCCTTGCGGATCTCGTTCAACTGCGCTTCCAGTGCATCCGGCCTGGGACTGGAACCGACGACCGGCCGCCGGGCGCCGGCGGGGAGGAAGGCGAGAATCGCGCGGCCGGCCGCACCCACGGGCAGTGGATGCCTGAAGCCTGGATCCAGTGCGACGCGGACCAAGTGGCGCGGACCAGGCACGATGTCGGCCGTGACGAGGTCGTTTCCCTCGCGCATGCTGAGCACGGTGGCCTCCCCTGTGGCCGCGCTCAGCTCTTCCATGATGGGCCGCGAGATTTGCAGCAGTTCCGGTTCCACGCTTGCCGCAAGGTGCCGAAGAACCATGCCCAGCTCGTATCCGCCGGGCTGCCGCCGCACGAAGCCGCGCCGTTCCAGCGTGGCCAGGAGCCGGTGGGCGACGGTGCGGTGCATGCCCAGCCGGTCAGCGAGGGCGGCAGCGGTGCTGCGCCCCTCCTCGCCGATGTTCAGCAGCAGCATGAGCGCTTGATCGGCGGTTTTGGAGATCTCGGGCAATGCGGCTCCTCGGTTCACCGTGCCGCGGCACGGCGGTGGCAGTCGGCGGCCGCGACTGCGACCTCCTGGCTGCCGTGTCGATCAGGAATGGCTCGAAGCTGTTGACGCGGTCGGCTCACCCACTCCACACTGTCAGCACCGATAAACAATACAGTAACACCGATAATCGGAACAACAGTGCTGGGGCCTTGTTCACCGCCACCTCTCGACGAGACCTCAGCGCTGCCGTCGGCACCCGTCACCTTGCGTATCGCCGCGGCAGCCTTGACGCCCTGACCCCGGTCTTCACCTCGTGAAGAACGGGGGACTCACCTCTCACGGATCGGCACTTCGATGTCGCAGAGCCGCACACCACGCACGAACAACGAGAGCATCCACTGGTGGCGCACCTGGGCCACCGGGCACCGGGTCGCCGCGGCGTTGCTCGCCGGCGTCGTCGCGACGCACGTGGCGACCATATTCGGTTACTGGTTCCCCGGTGTCGGGCTGACCAGGCTCGACTGGAACACCGCGAACGGCTGGGTCTACGTGCCCTTCGCCTCCCCCCTCACCAAGTTCGTCACCGGCGGCGTGTTCCACTACCTCGACGGCATCCTGTTCGCCGTGGTCTACGCATGTGCCCTTCACCCCGTGCTGCCGTGGCGGAACTCGCTGGTCGGCAACCTGGCCAAAGGACTGGCCTTCGGCACCCTGCTCGCCGTCATCAGCGTCGCGTTCATGACCCCCGAGGTCTACGGTCCCGCACGGGGCACCGATCCGGGCTTCCTCAGCCTCGAAGCCGGCGGGACGTACATCCTCACCGTGTTCGTCTGGCATTGGGTGTACGGGCTCCACCTCAGCCTCATCTACAGCCCGCTGCCCGCGGCCGATGGGCTCGCCAAGCTGAGCGAGAGCACGGCTTCGGTGGCCGACCACGGCCGTGACGAGTCTCCGGTCGCGGTCACCGGCCCACGATGAGCAGAGCGACACCCGTCGGCGGATAACAGCACAACCTGGCCACCTGGCGTCGGCACGGGCATCGCTCCGGCGCGGACGGCTGCGGAAACCTGCTTTCGGAGGTCGCCCGGCCGACGCCAGCCAGCCCGCCGGGCGGTCGCCTCACCGACGCGGCCGCCCGGCGCCGAGCACCGAGTGTGGTCCTTCTCGATGGCGGCGTCGCCGAGTGCGAACATGCCGACCGGCCGGCCATCGTCCACGACGGGAATGCGGCGAACCGTTCTGGAGTCCACTGTGGACGCGTGTGGAGGAGGGCCGTGGCCGCCCGGACGGCGGCGGTGGGTGCATGTCAGCCAGATGCTTGTACCGGGCGGTGAGGCCGGCGTAGGGGTGCACCGACGGCGTGCAGGTGGCGCAGGACCTGGGCGTAGGAGCTCACGAGGCCGCAGTGGCTGTAGGAGATGCCCCGCTGCAGGCAGAACTCCCGCACGAGTGGCTGGGCGCGGCGCAGGTTGGGACGCGGCATGCTGGGAAACAGGTGGTGTTCGATCTGGTAGTTCAGTCCGCCGAGCAGGCCGTCGACCCATCGGCCGCCGATGATGTTGCGGGAGGTGAGCACCTGCTTGCGCAGGTAGTCCAGTCGCTCGTCCTTGCGCAGGATGGGCATGCCCTTGTGGTTGGGAGCGAAGGAACATCCCAGGTACACGCCCATCAATCCCTGGTGCACCAGGATGAACAGGACCGCCTTGAGCGGGGACAGCACGAGGAACACCACACCCAGGTAACCCACCAGGTGGGTGGTCAGCAGCGCTGCTTCCCGCCAGGTGGCGTTGACCTCGCGGCGCAGGACAGCCCGAACGCTCGCGATGCGTAGCATCACCGCCTCGGCCAGCAGCAGCGGGAAGAACAGGAACGCCTGATACTTGGCCACCCACCGCAACAGCCCGCGTTTGGTTCGGGCCTGCTCGTTGCTGAACGCGAGCGCGGGAATCTCGATGTCGGGATCTTCGTCCTCGTGGTTCGGGTTGGCGTGGTGCCGGTTGTGCTTGCCGACCCACCACTCGTAGCTGATCCCGGTGACCACACCGTGCGCGTATCCGACGAGGTCGTTGCCGCGCCGGGAACCGAAGATCTGCCGATGCCCCGCGTCGTGACCGATGAACGCGAACTGCGTGAACACACCCGCCAACAGCACCGCGATGAGCAGTTGCCACCACGAGTCGCCCAGAACCACGAACGCGACCCCGCCACCGGCAAGCAGCAAGACGTTGACCGCGATCCTCGCCGCGTAGTAGCCGTGTCGTCGACGCAGCAACCCCGCATCCCTGACCCAGCGGGCCAGCTCCGCGTAATCGCTGCCACGGCGACGTTTCGAGGATTGTGTTGCGGAAACAGAAGATTCAGACATGATGAGGTTGTTCTCCCGAGCGAGCCCTATGCCGCGCCGCAGGAGCACGGCGACCTCACTGGCGGATTTTCCATTGGTGAGACGGCCTAAACCTCACACCGGAACGCTTCTTGTTCGGGACAGGCCTGTGCCCCCAACCGGTACACGGTTGAAGGGCACAGGTTCTTGGTGTCTCCGTCAGCTTTGTCTGCTGATAGGAGCACGATCTGGGCTGTGTCAGCAGACGGGGTGGACGTCTGCGGCGCGCAGTCCCCGCGGGTGTGGTTGGAGGGTGAACTTCACCCGGTCGCCCTTGCCCAGTGGGTGGGGGCTGTCGTCGCTGATCTGGGAGTGATGCACGAAGATCTCGGCGCCACCGTCGTCACGGGAGACGAAGCCCGCGCGGGAGATGAAACCGAAGCCTCGTCCCGCGTCGAACCACGTCACCATGCCGTGTGCCATGGGTTTCTCAGCTACCGTCTGGGCTCAGAGGGCGCGGACGCCGGTGGCCTGCGCGCCCTTGGGGCCTTGGTTGACATCGAACTCGACGCGCTGGTTTTCCTCCAGGCTGCGGTAGCCGAAGCCGTCGATCTCCGAGTAGTGCACGAAGACGTCCGGGCCGCCTTCCTGGGAGATGAAGCCGAAGCCCTTCTCCGAGTTGAACCACTTCACGGTTCCCTGTGTCATGTCTGTTTCCTTACATGGGCTGGATGTGGGTGCCGCACTGTGCGATCCCCAGGTCGGGTTTCAGACGGCGACTTCTCCAGCTTGTCCTGCAAGGTAAAGAAAGAGGCGCCCGCAACATCGTTTCCGCGAGCGTGGTGACACGAACACAAAACTCTACGACCATCCCGTACAACCCGGCCGGCATCGGATTCGTTCCCCAGAACGTCGTCACCGTGTCGGACGTCACCTGTCCGCCCCGAAGGTGATCACACCTCGCTGCTGCCGTAGTGGGAAGTGCCGTGTTCTGGCGGACCTGCCCGGCCGGCACGGCGGTGACCCTGACCGGGACCCATTGCCGGCACGGGTCGCCGGAGCAGGTGCGCAAGGTCGCCAGCCGGTTCGCCAGGGCCTGCCGGGCGGCGGCGTAGCGCGGGTCGTCGTGGTGAGCACCTCGACGTCGAGGTGGTGAAGCCCATCACCAGGGATGGACCGATGAGTTTTCGTCGGACGGTCCGTACACACGAGCATGACTGAAGACATTCGCGCCGCGGTGGCGGCGGAACGGCGTGACCAGGCAGAACTCCTCGCGGGGCTCACCGAGGAGCAGTGGGACGCACCGAGCCTGTGCGAGGGCTGGCGCGTCAAGGAGGTGGTCGCGCACACGACGCTGCCGTTCCGCTCGTCGGGCTGGCGCGTGCTCCTGGAGATGCTGAAGTCGGGTGGCAGGTTCAACCACGCGTCCGACCGCATGGCCCGCAAGGACGCCGCCGCGCTGTCCACGCACGACCTGGTCGAGACGTTGCGGGCGAACATCGACCACCCGTGGACACCACCCGGCGGCGGCGCAACGGGCGCGCTCTCGCACGACGTCATCCACGGCCTCGACATCACGGTCGCGCTCGGGCTGGACCGCAGAGTTCCCGAAGAGCGGCTGAGGCTGGTGCTCGACGGCATGAAGCCCAGCAACGTCAAGTACTTCGGCGCCGACCTCGACGGCAAGCGGCTGGAGGCCACGGACCTGGACTGGACGTTCGGGGAGGGCACGCCGGTGCGCGGGCTCGCCCAGGACCTCCTGCTGGTGGTGTGCGGACGGCGGCTGCCACCGGGACGGCTCAGCTGACCGCCTTGCGCGCCCAGGTGTCATGGGCGAGCGGGCGGTCATGACCAGGCTCAGCGCATACAGTTTGACGATCGAGAATTCGACGATCGAAGGAAATGTCGATGCGCGTCCTGGCCGGGGTCCTGCTCGTCATCTGGCTGGCCCTGGGCGGCTTCACCGGGCCGTACGCGGGCAAGCTGTCGGAGGTCGCGGAGAACGACAGCAGCGCGTTCCTGCCGAACTCCGCGGAGTCCACACAGGTCGCCGAGCTGCAGAAGAAGTTCCAGCGCGCCAACGCGATCCCGGCGATCGTCGTGATCGAACGGCAGGGCGGGCTGACCGAGCAGGACAGGACGTTCCTCGCCGAGCGCGGCGAGGGTTTCGAGGCGTCGCCGGTGATCCCCGCGCCGAACGACAGCGAGGCCGCTCAGCTCGTCGTGCTGCTGAACCCGGCGAAAGAGGTCCGTGACTCCGTCCTGGAACTGAGGGACGGCGCTCGTGGCGCGCCGCAGGGCCTGAAGGTGCTGGTCACCGGCCCGGCGGCGCAGGTGGCGGACCTCGTGGAGGCGTTCGGCGGGATCGACGGGTTGCTGCTGGTCGTCGCGGGCGCGGTGGTCGTGTTGATCCTGCTCGTCGTCTACCGGAGTCCGCTCCTGCCGATCGTCGTGCTGGTGTCGGCGGTGTTCGCGTTGGGGCTCGCCAGTTTCGTCGTGTACCTGTTGGCGAAGAACGACGTGCTGACGCTGAACGGTCAAAGCCAGGGCATTCTCTCGATCCTCGTGTTCGGTGCGGCGACGGACTACGCGTTGCTGCTGGTGTCGAGATTCCGGGAGGAACTGCGCGACACCCAGGACAGGTACACGGCCATCCGCACGGCGTGGCGCGGCACGATCGAACCCATCGGGGCCTCCGCCGGCACGGTCGTCCTCGGCGTGCTGTGCCTGCTGTTCAGCGACCTGGACTCGAACAAGGGACTCGGACCCGTGGCCGCCATCGGCATCGGCGCCGCGTTGCTGACGACGATGACGTTCCTGCCCGCGACCCTGGCACTGGCCGGACGCGCCGCGTTCTGGCCGTTCGCGCCGAAGCTCGGGTCGCCGCACCCGGAGACGAGCGGGCTGTGGGGTCGCACGGCGGAACTGGTGCGCCGCAGGCCGCGCGTGATCTGGATCGTCACGACGCTCGTGCTGCTCGTCGGCGCCGCGTTCCTGCCGCAGCTCAAGGCATCCGGTACCGCGCAGTCCGACGTGTTCCTGACCGAGGTCGAATCCGTTGCGGGACAGGAGGTGCTGTCGAGGCACTTCCCCGGTGGAGCCGGGTCCCCGACCGTCATCGTCGCGGCGGAGAGCAAGACGGCGGAGATCGTGCAGAAGTCCAAAGTGGACGGCGTCGCTGACGTCAGGCCCAGCGGCACGGCAGAAGGACTGGTCCGCGTCGAGGCCACGCTGAAGCACGCGCCGGACTCGGACGCGGCGGTGGCGACGGTGGAGCGCATTCGTGCGGCGGTGCACGGGATCGGCGACGTGAAGGTCGGCGGGCAGACGGCGACGTTGCTCGACACCAGGACGACGTCCGAGCACGACCGGTTGCTGATCATCCCGATCGTGCTGGTGGTGATCTTCCTGGTGCTGGCGCTGTTGCTGAGGTCGTTGCTCGCGCCACTGTTGCTGATCGCGACGGTCGTGCTGTCCTTCGCGGCCACGATGGGCGTGTCGGCGCTGGTGTTCAACCACATCTTCGACTTCCCCGGCTCGGACCCGGTGGTGCCGTTGTTCGGGTTCGTGTTCCTGGTGGCGCTGGGCATCGACTACAACATCTTCCTGATGACCCGCGTCCGTGAGGAAACCCAGCGGCTGGGCACGGTCGAGGGCACGCTCAGAGGCCTCAGCCTGACCGGCGGCGTGATCACGTCGGCGGGTGTGGTGCTGGCGGCAACCTTCGCCGCGCTCGCGGTGCTGCCGATCCTGTTCCTGACGCAGATCGCGTTCATCGTGGCGTTCGGCGTCCTGCTGGACACGTTGCTGGTGCGGTCGTTGCTCGTGCCCGCGCTGGCGGTGGACATCGGCGGCCGAATCTGGTGGCCGTCGAAGCTCAGGTGAGTCAGGATTTCCGGCATGACCTTCACGCCACGTCAGCTCAACCGCGCCACGCTCGACCGGCAGATGCTGCTGCGGCGCGAGCCTGTGGACGTGCCGGCCGCTGTCGGCCGCGTGGTGGCGATCCAGGCGCAGGAACCCGCGTCGCCGTACATCGCGCTGTGGAACCGGGTCGAGGGCTTCAACCCGGCAGACCTGGACGAGGCGTTCACGAGCGGGACGGTCCGCAAGGCGTCGCTGATGCGGATCACCCTGCACGCGGTCACGGCGGCCGACCATGAGGTGTTCCACCACGCGATGCTGCCCGCGTTGCGCGCGTCCCGGCTGTACGACAAGCGGTTCAAGGGCATGGACATCACGATCGAGCAGGCCGACGCGCTGCTGGAGCACCTGCTGGAGTTCGCGGAGACACCCCGCCAGAAGGCGGAGATCGAGGAGTTGCTGCACTCGCACGTCGGCGACGTCGGTGAGCCCGGCGTGTGGTGGGCGCTGCGGACGTACGCTGGGCTCGTGCACGCCCCGACGGGTGGGCCGTGGTCGTTCGGGCTGCGACCGTCCTATCAGGCCGTAGCGACCGAGTCGCGGGAACGGCCGGAGTGCCTGGCCGAGATGCTGCGCCGCTATCTCACGGGGTTCGGGCCGGCGACCATTCCGGACATGAACCAGTTCAGCATGCTGCCGCGCACCTCGATCCGGGAGGCGCTGGAGTCGCTGGACGTGGTGAAGGTCGGTGACCACTTCGACGTTCCAAATCGGACAATCCCGGACGAAGACACCCCGGCGCCGCCGCGCCTGATGGCCATGTGGGACAGCACGTTGCTCGCCTACGCCGACCGGAGCCGGATGATCCCGAACGACTACCGCAAGCTCGTCATCCGCAACAACGGCGACACACTGCCGACACTTCTCGTCGACGGCTACGTGGCCGGGGTCTGGCGTCCGACCGAGGACGGCGGCGTCGAAGCGACCGCCTTCCACGCTTTGAGCGACGACCAGTGGGCCGGCCTGGCCGAGGAGGCCGCAGCCCTCCGCAAGCTTCTCGGAGACCGGGAACCGCAGGTCTACCGGCGTTACGCACGGTGGTGGAGCGGCCTTCCGGCGAGCGATGTTCGTATTCTGTGAAACGTCAAGATCCACAAAGGACCGATGCGTGAGTCACTATTCCTCCACCCTGCATGGAGGAATGTTCAATGTTCCAAACGAACAAGCGCGTCCCCGTGGCCCTCGTGGCCGGTCTGCTCGCGGCGGGCGCGATCACCCTGCTCGACGGTTCTCCCGCCGCCACGGCAGTCAGCTCGGCGGAGTGCGTCGACGAGAACTCGGCGGCGCGCGGCAGGCCCGGCAGCAGCGGGCACGAGCGCAACGAGATCTCCGACGCCCAGGCGGCGGAGATGAACGCCGACCTGCGCAAGAAGGTGATGGAGGCCAACCAGCGCGGTGGAGTCGCCGCACTGGCGGCGGGCGGCACGATCAACGTGGTCTTCCACGTCGTGACCACCGCCGATGGCAAGGGATCGATCGACGCGGCCACCATCGCCAAGCAGATCCAGGTCCTCAACGACGGCTTCGCCGGCGCGGAGGCACCGGGCGTGGCCGCGAACACGGGCTTCACGTTCGCGTTGCAGGAGACCAGGTACCACAAGGACGACTCGTGGTTCAACGGTGGCGCTGACAACGCGACCACTGAACGCGCGATGAAGACCCAGACCCGCGTGGGCACCGCGTCCACGCTCAACATCTGGTCGGCCGACATCGACGGCTTCGGCTTCGCGACGTTCCCGAGCTGGTACTCGGGCGACCCGAAGATGGACGGCGTCGTGATCGACTACGCCACCGTCCCGGGCGGTTCCGAGGTGAACTTCAACCTCGGCAAGACCGTCACGCACGAGGTCGGTCACTGGATGGGCCTCTGGCACACGTTCCAGGGCGGCTGCACCAAGACCAACGACGAGGTCGCGGACACCCCGGCGCAGAAGAGCTCCACCTCGGGCTGCCCGGAAGGCCGCGACTCGTGCCGGCTGGCGGGGCTGGACCCGATCCACAACTACATGGACTATTCCTTCGACGATTGCTACAACCAGTTCACGCCTGGCCAGAACACCCGCATGCAGAGCGCCTGGACGGCGTACCGCAGCGGCAAGTGATCTAGTGCCGCGAGAACGGGGCGTCGCTCTCCAGCGGCGCCCCTTTCGCGGTGTTTCAGTCGGGAAGCAGGCGCGGAGCGCAGAGATCGTTGTAGTCGATCACCAGGCTCGCCCTCGCCGCCGGGTCGCATTGGGCGAGGTACAACCGTTGGCCGGCAACGTACCTGTGGTTGTGCGGATCGTCCGGATCGGACGGACCTCCGTCGCGCGCCGCCATGCGTGCCACCGACACCGCGAAGTCGACGGACAGGAAGACCGAGAAGTCCCAGTGCTCCACGAGCTCGTCGCGGTGCAGGAAGATCCCGTCGACCAGCAGGATCGCGGACGGCGGCGCGACCTCGGCCGGTGCGTCCACGTACTCGTCCGTCGTGAGGTCGTGGCTCGCGCGCCGGAACGGTTGCCTGGCGGCGAACGGTACGAGCAGGTGGTCGATGAACCGCCGGTTGTCGAAGCTGTCCAGGAAGAAACCCTCCGGCGATGTCCGGCCGCGTTGCCAGCGGATCGCTCGCGGGTGGTGGAAGTCGTCCACGGAGGCCCGCACCACAACACGCCCTCGCGCGCGAAGCACTGACGCCAGGTCGTCGCAGAACGTCGTCTTGCCCGCGCCGTCCACACCGTCGACCGCGACCAGGCCTTCAGCGGGCACCTGGTCGGTGACCGTGTTGAGAAGCGCAGTCCGTGTCACAGCACAGACAATCTCACACACCGTGCGGGTAACGCTCCGATGACCGAGTTGACGAACGGCCGTGAGAGCGCTTCCATGGAGACTTCCGCTGCCGTGCGATAGTGACAGAGAGGTCATCGTCGTGGCACGAAAACTCCGG